>DATBZG010000245.1:0-32041 GCA_036513335.1 Solirubrobacteraceae bacterium
GCGCTGGCCCTAGGCGAGGACGACCTGTTGGCGGCGGGCACGATCGAGCTGCTCGAGCGGGTGCCGGACGGCGAGCTCTCCGTAGAGGTGGAGCTGTCAGACGTTGCGCCGGACTGAGTAGAGAGGGAGGACAACGTTGAGCGCGGACGCGAGCGGGGGGTCGCAGTCGGTTCTGGTTCTCGGTGACGCGGGCGGGCTGGGGGAGGCGCTGGCGCGACGCCTGGAGCAGGGCACGACGGCGGTCGAGCGCGCAATGGCGCTGAGCGACAGTCGGGTCTCGGCGCTGTTGGCGGAGCATCGCTGGTCGGCGGTGGTGGTGGTGACGCGCGAAGACGTGCTGGCGCTGCGCCTGACGCTGCTGGTGGAGCACCTGCGTCCGGATTTGCTGCTGTGGGTGACGATGTTCGACAGGACGATCGCGCGCGAGCTCCACCACGAGATGCCGGCGGTGCACGTGATCTCGCCCGCGGAACTGGTGGCTGCGGACGTGGCGCAGAAGCTGAGCGCGGCTGTGGGAAAGCCGGTGGCGCGTGGTCGCACGGGCATGGCGCTGGTGGACGACGCGCTGCGCCTGCTGGTGCGCGCGGGCGCTGGCATCGTGGCGGCTCTGGTGATCGAGGGCACGATCGGCGCGATCGCACTGCACGAGAGCTTCGTGAACGCCTTGTACTTCAGTACGCGGGCGGTGGCGACGGTGGCGGGCACGCCGGGGGCGGAACGGGCGGCCGCCTGGTACAAGGTGATCTCGGTCCTGGACACGCTGGCGGCGCTGGCGCTCGTGGCGGTGTTCACGGCGGCGCTCGTGCGCAGGGTCAGCCGCCCCCGTCTCACCACGCTGCTCGGCGCGCGCGCCGCGCCGGCCCGCCACCACGTGCTGCTGATCGGCTTCGGCCAGGTGGGCTTCCGCCTGGCGCAGGATCTGCGCCGTCGCGGCATCGCGGTGCTGGGCGTGGAGCGCGACCCGGACGCGCCGTGCGTGCGCCTGGCACGGGCGGCGGGTATCCCGGTGGCGATCGGCCGCGGGGACGACCGCGAGACGCTCGAACGCGTAGGGATCCGCCGCTGCGCGGCGGTCGCGGCTGTGACTTCCGACGACCTGGTGAACGTGGCGGTGGGCCTGGCGGCGACTGACCTGGCGCCGGGTGTGCCGCTGGTGCTGCGCCTGGGTGACGGTGAGGTGGCGGCGGAGACAGACTCGCTGCTGCACCTGGGCGAGATCTGCGACGCGCACAAGATCGCGGCGGACACGCTGTTGGCGGGCCTGAGCAGCCCACCGGCTGTGGCATGATCCGGCGCATGACCTCCCGGAAGTGCCACCTCCTGGCGAACGCGCTGTTCGCGACAGCCGTTCTGGTCGTAGCGCTCGCGGTCGCCGCCTCGGCGGCTTCACCGTTGAAGATCACGAACTGCAACAGGGCGGCGAGCAGCCCGAAGCTGCTGACGCTCACCTGCGGCGACGCCAACATGGCGCTGAACGGCATGAGTTGGTCGAGCTTCGGCGGCGCGGTGGCGCAAGGTAGGGGAACGTTCGTCGCGAATACCTGCGAACCGAACTGCGCGGCGGGCAAAGACGTGAGCTATCCGGTGAAGGTGAAGGCCACGGGCGTTCTCAGATGCAAGCACGGCCTGCGCGTGTACGGCAGGCTGGCACTCCAGTTCACCGGACGCGCGCCCGGGCCGGGCGTTCCCCGGAACTGGAAACTGGCCTGTCCGTACTAGCCGGTATCGGTGGGAAGCGTCGCTAGCGGGCGGCGTAGCGATGTCGTCTGCTCGCTACGACGGCGCGGCCGCGGTCGCGCTACTGTCGCACTTGGGCTAGGAGGTGTCCGCCGTCAATGGAGCCCGCCAGCGTCGTTGTGCAGCCCGGGCGAGTGCGACGCCGAGCCCCCAGATGCCCAGGGCGGCGCCGGCGGCGAGCGGCCCGAACGTTGGGTAGGCATAGCGGGCGTCATACCCGCTGCCCGCAGCCGCGAACGCGATCGATCCGATGGCTGTGAGCGTGAACAGCACTGCGGCTGCGCGCATGCGGATGGGCAAGAAGAGCGGTCCGAGAATCGCGCCGATCAGCAGGATGATGAGCAGGGGGCCTTGGACGAGCGTGTACTTTTCGTATGTAGCTAGGCCACCCTCGGATCCGGAGTAGCCGAGGCTTTCCGCGTAGAGCAGCGCGTAGGCCGGTTGGAACTGCCGTGCGGCGGCGGCGGCGCTCACGCCTTCGCGGATGCTGCGCGGGGTGTCGCCTTCGGTGGCGACCGGGAAGACGTAGTTGCCCAGCGACGTGGCGATCGCACCCGCGTAACGAAGGGGCTGCTGCTCGATCGCGGCGATGCTGAACTTCTCGACCACCGCGTTCGCGGAGCCGGGCGCAGCCCAGGGCGGTCCAAAGCGCGCGGGCGCAGGGGCTTGCGGCGCGCCCTGGTAATAAGCCTGGGACTCTCGATGTCCAAGTGGCTGGGAGGGGCAGAGAAAGCGCGTGCCGGCGGGCGGATCGAACCCCGAGCAGTCGACGAATGTCGCTACTCGCCCATACAGGTTCCAGGCGCTTTGGCGCTGTAGTCCCAGATAGCCGGTGAAGTAGTACTGAGAGCCGACGTAGGCGGCGATCATCGCGATCGCCGTGATCGCGACCGCCGCGGCGCTGAGTAGCCTTCGGCGCCGTCCGCCGGGGGCCGTGAATAGCAACACGGCGGCGATCACGACCACGCCTATCACGCCGTCCGTCTTCATCCAGAAGGCAACCCCGATCGCGAGACCGGCAAGCACCGGCCAGCGCAGGGAGTCCTCATAGAGGGCACGGATCGCGCAGTAGATACTGAGAACTTGAAAGAACGCAAATGGCGCGTCCGCCAGCAGCGAGTGCTCGAGAACGAGCCCGGTCGCGCCGAAGAACACGATCGTCGCGGGAATGAGTCCCAGCCACGGCGGTGCGCCGGTGCGCCTTACGGCCTTATAGAGCACCACCCCCGCGACCACACCCATCGCGTGCTGCACGCCGATCGTGAACGAGACGTGGTCGCTGAGATGGTGGATCAGTCGCAGTAGGAACGGGTAGCCAGCCGGGCGCTGCGGATCTCGGAAGATGTTGAGGTCGGCTGCAACCGCATACTCGCCCGAATCGGGAAACGAAAGAAACCCGGGCCCGTAGGCGAGCATTAGCCAGACACGGACGCCGATCGCACCGCCGGCGAGCAACACGATCCCCACGAGACCGACCCTCGCGTCGCGGCTCAATCGGCGCAACCTCCGCGCCTTCCGCCAGTGGGGCGCAAGGCGTACCTGCGAGAAGTTCACCTATCCCATCCCGGCCGAGGTCTCGTGAGTGCCCGCTCGAGGATCGCCGAAGCAGCGCTGAGCCACGATCGCGGCGCCATGCAGAACCAAGGTCGAGGTGAACAGCATGAAGCCGATCGCCATCAGCATCAGACCTGTGACGCCCAGGCCGTCCTGGACCGACGCGCTGAGACTGAGGCTGTCGTGGTGGGATACGTAGTAGGCGACGAGGGGAATGTCGCATCCAATGCCCGCACACGCTGAGATCGCGGCGACGATCAGCGAGCGGTTATAAGAAAAGACGGCAAGCCAGCGGCCTCGCGCGCGACCGCTGTAATCGAACAGCACCTGCGCGATACACCCGAGGAGAAATGCCTGCAGGCCGACGAGCGTCACCGTCGTGCCGATCAACATCCAATACAGGGACAACCGGAACGATCCGATCGTGACCGGGCCGGCGATCAACGGCAGCGTCATGAGGAGACCGAGGATGAAGGTGAAAAAGCCGGGAGTGAGGAGAAAGAAGTCCGATCCGTACACGAACATCGCACGTAGGTTCGACCACGCGGCCAGAAACGGGGAGCGCCAGCCCTGTCGCTTGTGGTGGCTGACGCGTCCTGCTCTGTCTTTGAGGAAGCGAACCGGTACCTCCGTTGTCGACAGACCCATCTGCACGGACTTGAGCACCATCTCCGACGCGTACTCCCATGAATCGGATTCGAGATCCATCGCGACGAGGGCACGGTGGGTGATCCCGCGCATGCCGCAGTGGATGTCCGAGAACCCGCTCGAATAGAGTCGATTGAGCACCCACGTCGTGACGGGAGTGCCGAGATACTGATGCAGGGCCGGCATTGCGCCACGCTCGATCGTTCCTTTCCAACGCGAGCCCATAACGAACTCGTATCCTTCACGGAAGCGCTCTACGAAAGGTGTCAAATCGCGGAAGTCGTAGGTGCAGTCGGCGTCCCCCATCAAGATGTAGCGCCCGCGCACGCAGGAGATCGCGTCCTTGTAGGCGCGCCCGAGGCCCCGTCGGGGCACGCACAACACGCGCGCCCCGGCCGTCAGGGCGCGCTCCACGGTGCCGTCGGTTGAGCTGTCGACGATTATGATCTCGCCCGTCACGCCGGCTCGGGCAAGGCCCGTGTGACACCAACGCACGAGCTCTGCCACCGTGTCCTGCTCGTTGCACGATGGTATTACGATCGAGAGTTCCGGTTGTGAAGCGTCGTGAAGCGGTACCAGCATACGAATCTCGGAGTTGGGCTCGGCATCGAGGGTCACCGTGACGATTTGGTCCACGTCCCGGTGGGGATCGCGATCGGGAGCGGCGAGCGGCTGTGCACTCATCGCGCGCCCGCCGGCTTGGGGTGGTCAGCTCCGCATAATCGCCTCGGAGAGTCGTGGGAGCAATTGAAGTGAGAGACATGTGCGGTTGACTGGCGGAGCGCGGAGTCGAACACGCCGCAGGTGCGGGGATTAGAACCGCGGAGGCGATGAGAGCCACCGAAATGGGGGCAATCGAGGCGACGTGCACGAGTCCACATGTGCGGAGCGTACCCATGTACCGGCTCGGGTTTCGTGCGAGTGCGGGATCCGCAGCCAGCGAGTGGCGATGGACGTGAGAGAGTGTTTCGCATTGTGATGAGATCCGCGGAAATTGGGGCTCACGTCGTTGAAAAGGAGCGCGGGACGCCGGGGCTCCTGTGCGCGAGAGAATCTGTGCCGCGTTTCTATGTCCGCCAGGGCACACTCAGTGGGGGATCTGTGGGAATCCCTCTCCGGTGGGGGCGCGATGTCATCTGCTACTGAGCGACCCGCACGCGTCGGCGAGTGCGACGATTGGGACACGCACTGGAATGAGTATGGGATCGCAGCCGGGTACAACCCTGCGCAGTCATATCGACGGTGGCTTGCTTTGTGGCTACTCGAGCGCGTATCGACTCCGCGGCGGCTGCTCGATGTAGGCAGTGGCCAGGGAGATTTTCTCCTTGACGCAGCTGCACGGTGGCCGGACGCGGAGCTTCTTGGGCTGGAGGCGAGTCGGCGAGGGAATGAGCTGGCCCGTGCAAAGCTGCCGTCGGGGAGGTTCGAGACGGTCGATCTCACGCACGAGGCGTCGCACATTGCGCGGCTGGCGGGATGGGCTTCCCACGCTGTCTGTTCGGAGGTGCTCGAGCACATCGATGAGCCGGTCGCCTTCATCCGTAATGCGGCCGCCTACCTCGCACCGGGCGCTCGGCTCGTCGTTACGGTCCCCGGTGGCGAGATGTCCGCCTTTGACCGGCAAATCGGGCACCGCCGCCACTACTCGCCGGAGTTGCTCGGGCGCCACCTCGAGGAGGCAGGTCTATCCGTCGCGGCGACGTTTGGTGCCGGCTTTCCGTTCTTCAATCTGTACCGTCGCGTGATCATCGCGCGCGGCGAGCGGCTTGCGAGCGACGTCTCGCGCCGGGGTGGTCGGCCAAGCGGCTTGGCTCGCGCGGCGATGATCGCGTTTCGACCGCTCCTCGGGGTCAGCTTGCCGCGGTCGGCATGGGGCACACAGATCGTGGGCGTCGCATACGCGCGCGATGGCTGAAGTTCAGGAGGCCTTGGGGTCCGACAGGCGGTTCTCGACGAAGTGCTTGCTGAGCATCGTCAGCTGGCCCTGGTAGTTGGAGCCGATGTCCTCGCCGTAGAGGACATCGGGCTTCTCGACCATGCGCTCGAAGGCGAGCTTGCAGACGGGCTGGCGGTGCTCGACCATGAACGACACGTCGCGTGCGCGCACCTCAAGCGCCGCACGGCTGCCGTGCGCGGCATTTGCACGATCGCCCGCATAGCCGAAGCCAGGGTCGAAGAAGCCGGCGTAGTGGGTGCGCAACTCACCCGCGGTGGGGTCATAGGCCAGCATCTCGGCCGCGTAGGACGGGGGTATGCTTACCCCCTCGGCGGAGAGCAGGAGGTAGAACACCTCGGGCTCGAGCACGATCCTTCCACCCTGCTCGGGATGAACCGGCTCCCAATACTCGCGCCAGCGCAGGGAGCCCACCTTGGTGAGGTCTATCGGCAAGCTGTTCTTCTTCGCGCGATATCCGACGATTGCCTCCGCGTCGCCGGAGACGTCGAGGCTCAAGAACAGGCCGTCGCCGAGCGACAGCTCACCGTCGCTGACGGGCCGCGAGTCGAGATAGAGAAGCGGCGAGTGGGAGTGCAGCGCGACCAGTTCTGTGTCGCTGAGGCGGGCGTCTGCCGACATGAGCCGCACCTGGTTCAACGCCAAGCCGGTCCTGACGCGAATCGCAAACGTGCGCGGGACGACCTCCAAGTAAAGCTTGCCCTGATAGCCGGACGCGATCTCGTCGAAGCGGTGGCTGCGGTCGGTGAGCACCCGGGTAAAGACGTCCAGACGTCCTGTAGAGCTCTTTGGATTGGCCTTCGCCCGGATCTCGCCCGGCAGCCGCAGTTCCTCGATCAGCGGCACGAGATATGGGCGGTCACGCTCGAGCGTGGCACCGTCGCGCAGGTCGATTCTTTCGAAGGCGATGTCCTCGATCTTTTGCTCGACGGTCGAGTCGCTGTCGGGGAGGAAGCTGCAGCGCAGCGCCCACGCGTGCTCCCCGAGACGCAGGTCCACGCTGGCCGGCTGCACCGACGCTCCCGGTATGCGCCAGGGGTCCGCGACGATCCACTCCTCGGCGATCGCCTCGCGCAGGCGCTGCGCAGGCAGCACGCCAGTCGACTGCGCCCGGCTGCCAGGCTCATTCGTCTGCTCAGCCGTCGAACTCTGAGGCGGGGTCATGTCGATGCCTCTTCGGCCATGTGCGGTCAAGTCTATGGGCCGCGTGTCGCGGTGGCTTGACCGAGACCCTCGACCGCCGAGCGGGTCGAACCTCGGTTGTCGGGCCCGTTGTCTGAGTTGGAAACAGGACTGGTGCCGATCGGCTCGCTGGAACTACCCTTTCGGGCTCGGGGGTGCGATGAGCTTGGGCATCGTCCAACCTCTCCGACGATGCTCGGGGAGGGGCCGAGACGTCCCCCGGCGTCCAGGTCTCCGCGGGCGCCGTAGCTCTTACCGGCCGCGGCGCCCGTGAAGGCTCGTCGATGCGGCCGGTCTGTTTGCCCGCTCGTCGCATCGGATCCCAAGAAGATGAGAGAAACAAACCGTTCATTTTATTGACACCGCGCCATCGTGCGAACTAGCGTCCCGCGCACCGGATGTCGCCCTCTCGCTCACGCCAGGCACGCCGCGCCGAGGCCCGCCGCGCGGACACCAAGCGCGCACAGGCACGCAGAAGCGGGCAGCGTGGATCTCGTTCGCCCAGAGCCGGCGGAACCGGTATTGGCTTCGGTTCAGTGAGGAAGATCCCGCCCGTCGCTTGGCTGGCCACCGCCGCGGTAGTGATCGTCGTTCTCGCCGTCGTCGCGCTCAGCTCCGGCGGCTCCTCGCCCTCTCCGGAAGGCCGCCTACTGACGGGATCGGGCTACCCAAACGTGAACACGTCGAACACTCGTTACGTCGGCGGCCCGATCGACACGTCGAACGTAGCGAAGCTGAGCGTCGCATGGACGCTGCCGCTGACCGCGAAAAGCGAGTACGGCAGCTACTCCTCGGCGCCGGTGATCGCCGACGGCGTCATCTACTCCCAGGACCTCGAGTCAAACGTGCAGGCGATCAGCCTGAAGACGGGCAAGGTGATTTGGACGAAGACCTACGACTCGCCGGACCAGGGACCGAACGGGGTGGTCGTGGAGGGCGGGCGCGTGTATGGCGCGACGACGAGCGCAGCGTTCGCGCTCGATGAGAAGACGGGCAAGCAGGACTGGTCGGTGCCGCTCACACGCAACGAACATGAAGGCATCGACATGGCGCCGGGCTACCACGACGGCGTCGTGTACGTCTCGACCGTGCCCGGCAGCACGACGCAATTCTACGAAGGGGGAGGCGTGGGCACGCTGTGGGCTCTGCAAGCCGGCACGGGCCGTAGGTTGTGGCGCTTCAACACAGTGCCCGAAGAGCTGTGGTCCTCCGAGGACGGGCATCTCAATTCGGGCGGGGGCCTCTGGTACACGCCGGCGTTCGACACGCAGGGAAGCATGTACGTCGCTGTGGGCAACCCTGCGCCGTTTCCTGGGACGAGCGAATTCCCGTGGGGCTCGAGCCGGCCGGGGCCGGATCTGTACACCGACTCGATCGTCAAGCTGAACGCGCGCACGGGCAAGGTGGAGTGGTACTACCAGCTCACACCCCACGACCTGTATGACCATGATCTGCAAGACCCGCCGATCCTCGCAACGGTGGGCGGACGGCAGCTCGTGCTTGCGGCCGGCAAGTCGGGGATCGTGATCGCGCTCGACGCCCAAACGGGCAGCCTCGTGTGGGAGCGTCCGGTGGGGACCCACAACGGCCACGACAGCGACGGCCTGTACGCGATGCGACACGAATACTCGAAGCTGCATCTGCCGGAGACCGTGTACCCGGGCCTCCTGGGAGGCGTGATCGCACCGATGGCCACGAACGGTCCGACGGTGTTCGTGCCGGTGGTCAACCACTCTGTGACGTACAAGAGCCAGACAGAACCTGAAGAATCGGGACCGTCCACCGGCGAACTCGTGGCGATCGACACGGCGACCGGGAGGGTCAAGTGGGATCGCAAGCTTCCCTCTTCGGCGTTCGGCGCCGCGAGCGCGGTCAACGATCTGGTCTTTGCGACCACCTTTGAAGGCAAGCTGTACGCGTTCAACGCGAGCAGCGGCGCGACCGTCTGGGAAAGTCAGCTGCCGGCCGGCAGCAACACGGGCGTGGCGGTTGACGGCGACACTTTGCTCGCCCCGGCGGGTCTGGCGTTCGCGACTGGGCAGACGACTGGGCTTGTCGCTTATCGCCTGCCCGGTGCCGGCGCTACGCCTTAGACGAGGCGCCTACCGGTCACATCCCAGTTACTCGGATTTCGAGCAACTCCGCGGACGCCTTGATCAAGACAGAAACGCGCGCATAGTTCGCTTGACTCGAATTCGCGAGTAGGTCACTATCTATCTGCTCCACCCCCGCCTCGGGGCCTATCTGCCCCGAGGTCGGGGAGATTAGTCAGGTCGGCGCCGGGGAGCCTGTCTTCAGGCTGGAGACACCCCCGGCGCCGCCCACATGCACAATGTGCTCTTCTGTCCTATCAGCGCCAATCATTTGAGTCAACAGACGCCTTGGGGTCCGTTCACGTCTTGACTTGCACGCTTGCCCTTCGGCTCCTTCATGGTGGCCAAACTGTCAGTCGAGCACCGCTCCTGAGTGTGGCTTTATGTCGGCGTGGGAGCGGAGAACGGGCGGGCCGCTGGTGCGGGCACGGGAGGCTTGGCGGTGGTCGGACTCGTGCGACATGAGCGACCGTCGACTTCGTTATGTCCGTCTCCCACTCGCGGCGTGAAACGTCGACCTGATCGCGTAGACGAGCTGTATGGCGAGGCGACCAAAGATTGCCAGCGAGACGCGACGCAAGGGCGGGCGTCGACTCTCCGCGAGAGCACCTAGATCAGCGGGGCGTCGATCCCCGCCTGCCCAGCTGCCTGAATCTCCGCAAATAGCGGGGGAGCGATGTGCTCCCACGGCATCCCTCTCGCCGTCGGCTTCTATCTTTCAGGGTCGATGGCAAAGGACACCGAGAAGCTGATCCGCCAGCTGTCGCTGATCTCCTATCTGATGGCCGAGCGTCGGCCGGTCACGGCTCTGGAGATACGACGCGACGTGGAGGGCTACAGCGGCATGAACGAGGACGCATTCGCGCGACGCTTCTACGCCGACCGCTCGGAGCTGGAATCGCTGCGCATCCAGCTCACGGTCGAGCGACCGGCGGACGGTGCGGCCGAGCAGGAGAACTACTCGCTGCGCCCGGAGAACTTCCACCTGCCTGCAATCGCATTCACGGACAAGGAGCTCGCGGCGTTGCAGACGGCGCTCAGTCTCCTGGACGGGGAATTTGCTTACGCGGAGCCGCTGCGTCTGGCCCTGCAGCAGATCACGTGGGGGCGACCCAGCCCTCTGCAGGCGCCCGAGCAGCGCTCGGTGGCGCTAGGCATCACGGCGTCCGCGGGCGGTCACGAGCTCTCGGCGCGCCTGGCCAAGGTCGAGACCGCGATTTTCCGCAACAAGACGATCGTGTTCGAGTACTACACGATGGAGCGAGACGAGCTCAGCACGCGCCGCGTGGATCCCTACCACCTGCTGTTTCAGGGCGGTCAGTTCTACCTACTGGGCTACGCGCACGAGCGCAAGGCGATCCGCGTGTTCCGCCTCTCGCGTATCCGCGGGAAGGTGTCCTACGCGACCAAGGCCGAGCACGACTTCCACCGGCCCGTCGACTTCGACCCGCGCGCTTATGCAAACCGAGCTGACTGGCAGCTGGGCGACGAGCGTGACGTGGCGAGAGTTTTGATCTCTGAGCGGATCGCGTGGCAGGTCGAACGCCACTTCGGTCGCTACGGGGAGATCTCCACGCAGGCTGACGGGGTCGAGGAGGAGGGCGACGCGAGCTTCCTCACCGGCTACTCGAGCCCTCGGAGTGTGATCTCGTGGGTGCTGGGGCTGGGCGCCAATGCGCGTCTGCTGGGGCCGCAGGAGCTGGTGGCCGAGTTCCAGCGGCGACTCGAGCTCCTGCACGAGCGCCACAGCGACGCGCCGCCGGTGGCGCCACGTGGCGCCACCGCGCCGGCGGCGGCCGCGGGGGGTTCGGCGCGAACGCGCGCCGCCGGTTCCTCGCGTTCGCGCCGTGGCGGGGAGTCCGCCCGCGGGTCCGACGAGGAGGGGGGCTCGCCTCGCCCCGAGGCGGCGATCCGGCCCGAGCGCTTTGCGCGTCTGGTCACGCTTGCGAGCATCCTCATCAGGGCGGGCCGTCTCGGCGAGCGCGTCGCCATCGCCGAGGTTTGCGAGCGGTTGCAGATCAGTGAGGAGGAGTTGCGCGAGGACGTGAATGTCCTGAACGTCGTGAACTTCGGCGGCGGCTCCTACGTGCTGTACGCGGAGTTCAAGGAGGAGGACGGCGAGATCGAGGTCGACCCGGAGCCCTACAGCGACAACTTCGACCGCCCCGCGCGACTGCTGCCTGTCGAGGCGAAGGCCCTGGTCGCGGCGATTGACCTGATCGGCGAGCACATTCCCGAGGGCTCCCTTACATCGGCGCGCGAGAAGATCGTCGCGGCGCTGGGCGAGGATCCGATGGAGCAGGGCTTGCAGGTGGCGCCGACGGCGGGCGATGATTCGGACGTGGCGCGCCTGGTGTCCAACGCGATCGTGGAACGCAGGCTGATCGAGCTCGAGTACTACAAGGAGAACGAGGACGAGCTCACGCCGCGCACGGTTGAGCCCTACGCGCTCACCAACGGTCGCGAGGGCTGGTACGTGGCTTCATTTGACCCCGAGCGCGACGGCGTGCGCCACTTCCGCCTCGATCGGATCAAGCGCGTGAGGGTCACCGACGAGAAGTTCGAGCCGCGCCCAGAGGTCGATCCCGCGGGCGAGGTTGACGGCTGGCTGCGCACGGGCGAGGTGCCGGCATCGGCGACAGCGCGTGTGTGGGTCTCCCCCGAGAGAGCGCGTTGGGCGCGCGAGGCTCGCCGCGTGGTAGAGGAGTGGAACGACGGCTCGGTTGTTGTGGAGCTCAGCTTCGCGGGCGTTGACTGGCTCGTTCGCGAGATCCTCAAGGAAGCCGGCGACGCGGCGGTGCTCGAGCCGGAGGATGCGAGGGAGGCTGTGCTCGCAGCCGTTAATCGGATGCGCGAGGCGAGCGCCGCTGCGACGCCCGCCTGACGTAGCGTCAGCCGGCAGGCAGCGCTAGCGCCCTCCTTGAACGTGGCGCTGCTGCAGGCCGATTCCGGTTGACGGAACTTAGCCGACATGTGTATGGTTCCGCAGGATGGCGGGGGGCGCACCAGACGAACGCTTTGGGGGCTTTCGCGCTCGAGCCCTGGCGCGGATCGGCGAAGCCGCATCGCTCTCGCTGCAAAGGTTCGCTCCGCCAGTTGCCGGGGCGTCGCCCACGACCAGCCTTGAGAAGGACGGGCCTGAGGCGACCGAGCGGGCGGGCTCCGACGACCAGCACGACGAGCCCGCACGCCCCGAGGGCGAGGACGGGCGACCCTGGATTCGGATCGGACGTCTCGGCGCATGGTATGTCCTCAGAGAGCCGAAATGGGTGCGTCGCCACGTAGAGACGGTGACGATCAAGAACCTCAGCTCGGCGAGGCGGCAGCTAACGGTAGACCTGGCTCTGCCTGACGACGAGGCAGCTATCGCCGAGCGCCGCGAGAAGCAAAACCTCTACTTCGTGCCCGCGTTCAGACTGACGAAGACGCCAGGTCGCTCCTACATGGATCTCGAGAACGAGTTTGGTCGTTCATTGCCGCTCTTCACGAGGCGCGAGAACGCGATGATCTCGCGTGCAGCGGTGCTCGAGTCGGCGCAAAGGCTGAATGGGGGGCCGATCAATGCCAGTCTGCGCGTGGCGCTTCGCGAGCTCGTCTACCGAGCAGGGCTCGAAGGCAAGCTCTTCTTTTCTATCGCCAAGGACTTGATCGAGCGTCATCACCTTGCGATGCTGCAGGCGCCGGGTTTCGAGTCGTTCATGGACTTCCTGCGCGACCTGTCGGTCAACTCGGTCGTGTGGCTTCCGCTCGAGGGGCGTCCCAGCGAACGGCGCGTCGTGAAGCTTCGCTACGACACCGCTGCGGGGCCATCTGACCTGCGGCCGCGTAAAGAGCGCACGCTGTATGTGAGAGTCGATTTCGCGGGTGAGACGACGGAGCACGAGCTTGAAGAACCTGGCGACTTCGACTTCCGATCCGCGCCGGGACGGGTCGCGGCGCGGATCGGCAATGCGCTAGGCATGACGGCGATGGGGATCTTGCTTCGAACTCCATACATCCAGGGCAGCCAGACCTATCACCTACAGGTCGACGCGCCGGCGGGCGTGGAGATAAGGCGCATGACGCTTCTCGCCAAGCTCCGCGACGGCGACGCGGATCCATCGCTCGAGACCGACCGAGACAGTGCGCACCTCTACCTTCAGGGCGCGCGTGTGACGGAGACAGCCCCCGCGCTGCTCGACTTTCGCGTCGGGCGCCGCGGCTTCCTCTCGCTCTCCACGGTGTCGTCGCTCATCATCGTCGGCATCCTTTGGGCCTATGACGCGTCCGCGCCGCTGAACGAGGTCGGCACACGACCGGAGGTGGCAACCGCGGTGCTACTGGTCGCCCCCGTCCTACTGCTCGCGTTTGTGATGAGGCCGGAGGGCGAGCATCCGTATGCGGCCCGTCTGCTCGTCGGGGTGCGCGTCTGCCTGCTGGTGCTCGGTCTATTGGCCGTCGCGGATGCGGCGGCGATCGCGGGGATCAAGCCTGGCGACTGGACGCTCCACCATTGCTGGTTCGTCTACGCGCTCTGCAGCATCGCCCCGGCAACCCTGCTGGTCCTCGGGTGGGTGCTGTCGTTGGAGACCACCGAGGTCGTTTGGGCTCGGCTCACGGGGGCGTGGGAATCCCGCACTTTCCTGCTCGGGTGGCTCGTCTGCGGTATGGCGCTGTCGGCGCTGAGCGTGACGGCCGGTGCGGTCTATCCCGAAGCGGCGACGTGGGACCGGAGCCTCAGCGCGGCGGTCGTACTCGCGTGCGCGCTGCCGGGCGCCCTGGGTGCGATGTCGATTCAGGCCCGCGATGCTCCGGCGGCGATTGGTTTTGCGTTCTGCTCCTGCGTGGCGGCTATCGCTGCGGCGGCCGTGCTGCTCGCGGGCGGTCTTGGGCGCGTGGGCTGGCACGAGGCTTGGTCTGGGCTTGCCATCGCGATGGGGGTCATCACCGTTCTGGTGGGGATCCTGGCGGCTTCGCGTGCCAGACGTGCCAAGACGCTTGCATAGCCGCTCCCCGCTCAAGGCCGATCTCGCGTCGTCCGACGTGTTTGGAAGAACTAGGTTGCAACCGGTGGCAGTGAGCCGTCGAAGCGACCCGCCGGTGGTATACAATGTTTGGGTTCATGCCTAGGAGATCACGTTATTCAGCCGCGCTTCGTGCGCGCGCGCGTGAGCTGGGTGTGCGTGTCCCGATCTATGAGATGGGCGCCGCGACCGCCGAAGTGAACATACCTGGGGACGTAGAGCTGGCGGCGCGAGAGATCGTCGATCGGCTCGAGGAGGTCGAAGGCGAGGAGTCCCGCACTGACCCTTTCGAGACGGGCGAGTTCGAGATGGAGAGCGAGCCGGCGACCGGGTCTGGCCGCTCGAAAGATGACCCCCGGGTTATCAGCTTGAGCATTTGACCGGACTTCGCGTCCGTGGCGATCGTCGCGTGTGTCGGTACTTCCAGCCGGCGTGAGCCGCCGCGATCAGATCAAGATGGGCGGCGTCGAGGCGGCGGCGTTTCTGGCTGAGGAGCGCACGGTAACGTGCGCGACGAGCGGTCCACGCGGCTGGCCGCACCTGATGCCGCTCTGGTACGTCCTGCGTGAGCCGCCCACCGGGGCCCCCGGACCGCGCCTGTGGGCGTGGACGTATGCGGCCTCGCAGAAGGTCCTAAATCTGGAGCGCGATCCCCGCGCCACGCTGCAGATCGAGGCGGGCGAGTCATACGAGTTGCTCCGCGGCGTGATGCTCGAGTGCGACGTGGTCGTGCATCGCGACTTTGAGACGGTCAAGGCCGTGGGAGGCGAGATCTTCGCGCGATATGCGTCCCCGCGCGGTCAGCCCCCTGCGGCGGAGCTTCCCCCAGAGGTCGATGAGATGGTCGACAAGCAGGCATCCAAGCGCGTGGCGCTCGAGTTCGTGGAGCTTCGGCGGGCGAGCTGGGATCACCGCAAGCTCGGCGGGACCTACTGACTTTGTATCGCCCACCTCGGAGTCAAGAGCCGGCTCTTTTGGGAAACGCCGCAGGCGGCGCCCCCGCTAGGCTCCACACCCAGTGGAGCCGCTCAAGGGATTGATCCTCTCCGGGGGCAAGGGCACGCGCCTGCGCCCGATCACGCACACGAGCGCCAAGCAGCTGGTGCCGGTGGCGAACAAGCCGGTGCTGTTCTACGGCATCGAGGCGATGGCGCAGGCGGGGATCCAGCAGGTAGGGATCATCATTGCCCCGGAGACGGGCCCGGAGATCGAAGCGGAGGCGGGCGACGGCTCGCGCTTTGGCTTGAGCATCACCTACATCCTCCAGGACGAGCCGCTGGGCCTGGCGCACGCGGTGCTCACGGCTGAGCCTTTCCTCGCTGAGAGCCCGTTCGTGATGTACCTGGGCGACAACCTGCTCCAAGGCGGGATCTCAGACCTGGTGGCGGCCTTTCGTGAGCACGAGCCGGACGCGCTGATCCTGCTGACGCCGGTGCCGGACCCGGAGAACTACGGCGTGGCAGAGCTCGCGCCCGCAGGAGCGGGAGAGGTTGGCCGCGTGGTGCGCCTGGTGGAGAAGCCGAAGGAGCCGGCGACGGACCTGGCGCTGGTGGGTGTGTACATGTTCACGGCGGGTGTGCACGACGCTGCCCGTGCGATCGAGCCTTCGCCGCGAGGGGAGCTGGAGATCACGGACGCGATCCAGTACCTCGTCGACTCAGGGCTGCGCGTGGAGCCGCATGTGGTGCGCGGATGGTGGAAGGACACCGGGCGCCTGGAGGACATGCTCGAGGCGAACCGCCTGATCCTGGACAACCTGCAGGAGCGCGTGGAGGGCGAGCTGATCGACTCCCAAGTGGACGGCCGCGTCGTGATCGAGCCGGGCGCACGCCTGGAGCGAACGACCGTCAGAGGCCCGGCGATCGTGGGTGCGGGCGCACGCCTCACAGACTGTTACATAGGCCCCTATACGGCGATCGGCGAGCGCTGCGTGATCTCAGGCGCTGAGGTGGAGCACTCGATCCTGTTGGCCGGCTCGAGCGTGTGCGACCTCGACGGGCGCATGGAGTCCTCATTGCTGGGCCGCAACGTGACGATCCGCCGTGGCGACCGCCAGCCGCGCGCGTACCGCTTCATGGTGGGCGACAACTCCGACATCTCGATTCTGTGACGCCGGCCCTGGCACCTGCCGGCTGTTCGGCTCGTCTAGCCGTTTGGCCAGTCGAGGCGTCCGGCGAGCGTGTCGGCGCCCAGGTCGAGGATCTCGCTGCAATCGATCGGCCGGTACTCGCCATCGTTCAGGGCGAGCCATGTGACCGAACGCTCGGCGAGGTCGACGATCAGCATCTCGTCGACCTCGTGCTGGGCGTAGAACGGGAGCTTCTTCCAGGTGTCGTCGTCGGGCGAGAGCACCTCCACGGCGATTGCGGCGGTTGGCGTCCACACCGCGAGCGCCGGGTCACGGTGGACGCCGAGATCGGGGACGCGGTAGTCATCTTTGCTGCCGAGGTTGAACTCGGCGCCGACGACGAGTCCGTTGGCTCGGGCGGCCTTGCCGAGCAGCGCGGCGAGCTGTGCCGCGATGAGCGAATGGGCGATGCCGGCGACGGGGATCATGTGGTAGACGCCCTCCCACACCTCGTCGTGAAGGTCGGTCCCGCTTCGCTGGCGCTGCGCAATGAGCGCCTCCATCTGCGGAGGCGGGGGGTCCAATACGAGTGTGCGCATGACCTGTTCAAGGGTAGCGACGCTAGGGCGCGCTTGGGATGGAACGCGCGGTGAGGTTGCTCGTCACAGGCGCGGCGGGCATGCTTGGCGCGGACGTCCTGCGCGCGGGCGAACGCATGGGCCACGAGCTCGTGGCTGTGGATCTCCCGGAGCTGGACATCACGAACGCGGACGTGGTGTCGGAGGCGTTCGGGCGCATCGCCCCGGATGCGGTGCTCAACTGCGCGGCGTGGACGGACGTGGACGGCGCGGAGACGCACGTCGAGCTGGCGCACGCTGTCAACGCAGATGGTGCGGGCAACCTCGCGCGCGCCGCGGCGACGGCGGGTGTGCCCCTGGTGCACGTGTCGACCGACTATGTCTTTGATGGGGAGGCGTGCGTCGATGCCTCAGGCGCGCCGCGTCCCTACGTGGAGTCCGATGCCACCGGCCCGCGGACGGTGTACGGCCAGAGCAAGCTCGCGGGCGAGCAGCAGGTCCTGGCAGCCTCGCCGCGCCACACGGTCGCGCGTAGCGCGTGGCTGTTCGGGGTGGGAGGCGCGAACTTCGCGGCGACGATGCTGAGGCTCGCAGCGGAGCGAGAGGCGGTGCAGGTGGTGAGCGACCAGGTGGGCTGCCCGACGTGGACGGGCCATCTCGCGCCGGCGCTGCTCGGCCTGATCGAGCGCGATGTCGCCGGGCTGGTTCACCTGGCGGGGACGGGCTATGTCTCGTGGAACGACTTCACGAAGGAGATCTTCCGCCAGGCGGAGATCGCGTGCCGCGTTGAGCAGGCGACGACGGCGGACATGCCGCGCCCGGCCCCGCGCCCGGCGTGGTCGGCGCTCGAGTCAGAGCGCGATGACATCCTGCCGCTGCCTCCGTGGCAGGACGGTCTCGCGGGCTACCTGGCGGCGAGAGCCGGCATGACGCGCGCCTGAGCAGCCAAACCTGACGCCCAGTTTGGCGCCGCTGTCTCCAGCTTCTTGAGTCCCAAGCGCCGCGTGTGCATGATGCGCGAATGGCTTGGATACCCGGCTGTGAGCTCACCCAACGCCCACGCCGGATGCGTTCTGGGCGCTGAGGCTTGTGCGTAGATGGCTCGCACTCGCGCTCGGATTGACGGTGCTCGCGATCGCAATTGTGGCGGTCATGTCGCGCTCTCCGCCGGTCGTCGCACTGACGAACGCGGCGCCGGTCGTCGGTCCTGTTGCGACGGTCACCCACGACTTTCGAACCTGCCAAGAAGAGGAACTGCTGCCGGCGGGCACTACCGCAATCCGCCTGTCGCTGGAAGCTCTCCTCGGGCCGCCGGTGCTCGTGCAGGTCCTCGACCAGGGCGGGGTGCTGGTGGGTGGCAGCGTCGGAGCGGGCTGGAGCCGACAGTCGGTGACGATTCCCGTAAAGCCCCTCCGGCACGCTGTCGCCGACACGAGCGTCTGCTTCGCGATTTTGGCGAGCAATGAAACGGTCTACGTCAAGGGCGACACGTACAGCGGCGCGCCGGACGTGGGGACTGATGGACGCATCAGGATCGAATACCTGCGTCCGGGAGGACGCTCGTGGTGGGCGCTGGCGCCGTCGATCGCGCGCCGCATGGCGCTCGGACGCTCGCCCAGCGGCCTTTGGGTCGTATTCAGCGCGCTGGGCGCGATGCTGGCGCTGACGGTGCTCGTGTCGTGGCTCGCTGTGCGAGGGTCCTCGTGAGCGTCGCCGTGGAGCCGCGCATCACTCCCGCCACGATCATCCTGCGACCGTGCAAACGTGCGGTTAAACGCGTGCCGCTGGTCTTCTGGATAGCGCTCGTGGCTGCCCTGAACGCCGCGTGCTGGTCGGTCGTGAGCCCCCCGTTTCAGGTCAGTGATGAGGAGTCGCACGTCGCGTACGTGAAGGAGCTGGCGGACACGGGGCGGTTGCCCAGCGTGAACGCCGGCGAACTGTCACGAGAAGAGACGCTCGTGCTCGCGGGCGCGCGCTTCGTGCGCATGGCCGGGGAACCGGGGCTTTCCTCGATCGCCACGCAGGCCGAACAGCACCAGCTGGAACGAGAGCTCGCGACAGCCACGCAGCTGCCGCGCGACGGCAGCGAAAACGCCTCGGCGGCGACCGCCGAGCCGCCGCTCTACTACGCGATCGAGGCGATCCCCTATCTGATCGCAGACAACGGCAACCTGCTCGAACGTCTGCAGCTGATGCGGTTGGTGAGCGCCCTGATGGCCGGGCTCACCGCTCTGTTTGCCTTCCTGTTCGTGCGCGAGGCACTCCCGGGGGAGTCGTGGGCGTGGATCACGGGGGGCCTCGCGGTGGGCCTGCTGCCCCTGCTGGGCGAGATGTCGGGTGCTGTGAACCCCGACTCGCTGCTCTACGCGGTCTCGGCTGCGCTGTTTTACCTTCTCGCGAGAGCGTTTCGCCGCGGCCTGACGAGACGGCTGGCGGTCGCGATCGGCCTCGTCTGCGCAGCCGGCCTGCTCACGAAGCTGAACTTCGTGGGGCTGCTTCCCGGCGCGCTGCTCGGCCTCCTGCTCCTCTGCTGGCGTCTCGCGCGAAAGTCGAAGATCGAGGCCTTCGGCTGTCTGGTGCTCGCGTGCGTGATCGCGGCCGGCCCGATCCTCGTTTCGCTCGCCACGGGCGTGCTCGCCGGCCATGACGTGCTGAACGGGGTCTCCGCAAGCGCCGGACTCGTCGCTCCGCATGGGTCGTTCTTGGCCAAGCTGGAATACGTGTGGGAGCTGTATCTGCCGAGGCTGCCGGGGATGGCCAACGACATCCCCGGTGTCTTCACGGCGATCCAGATCTGGTTCGACGGCTTCGTCGGCCTCTACGGTTGGGGGGACACGTCGTTCCCGGGCTGGGTGTATGACGTTGCGCTTCTGCCGGCGGGGATCCTCCTCTGCCTGGCCGTAAGGGGGCTCGCTCTCCGGCGCATGGTGCTGCGCGGCTACGCGGCTGAGACCTGCGTATACGCGCTGATCGCCGCGGGCGTGATCGTGATGGTGGGGCTCTCCTCCTACGGGGTATTCCCCGGGCGGGACGCCGAATACGCGCATGTGCGCTACCTGTTCCCGCTGCTCGCGCCACTCGGCGCGGCGTTTGTCCTCGCCACACGCGGCGCAGGGCCGCGCTGGGGTCGGGCGGTGGGCGTGCTCATCGTTCTGCTCGTGCTCGCCCAGGACATCTTCAGCCAGTTGCTCGTCATCTCCCACTACTACGGTTGACAGCAGAGCGGTAGCGGGATGAGTGCGCTTTGCCTGCGCAAGCTGAAATGATGCGCGGATGAGACTCCTCGTCTGCGGCGGCGCCGGCTTCATCGGCTCGACCTTCGTGCGCCAGCGCATTCGCGAGCAGGGAGATCAGGTGACGGTGCTCGACAAGCTCACCTACGCGGGACGCGAGGAGAACTTCCACGACCTCGTCGAGGACTCGGCGTTCCGCTTCATCCGCGGTGCGATCGAGGACGCCGAGGCGGTGGCGGGTGCGATCGAGGCCGCTGCGCCGGAGGCGATCGTCAACTTCGCGGCGGAGACGCACGTGGATCGGTCGATCGCCGAGCCGGACGCGTTCGTGTCGACCCACGCGTTGGGGACCTATGTCCTGCTGGAGGCGGCGCGCGAGCACGAGCTGCGCTACCTGCAGGTCTCGACGGACGAGGTGTACGGCTCGATCGAGGACGGGACGTTCACCGAGCAGAGCCCGCTGGCGCCGTCCTCGCCCTACTCGGCGACCAAGGCCGGGGCGGACCTGCTCGTGCAGAGCTACTTCCACACCTATGGCCTGCAGGCGCTGATCTGCCGCGGCTCGAACAACTACGGTCCCTACCAGTACCCGGAGAAGCTGATCCCGCTGATGGTCCTCAACGCACTGCACGCGGACGCGCTGCCGGTGTATGGCGACGGTATGCAGGTGCGTAACTGGATCCACGCGACCGACTTTGCGGCGGCGATCGGCCACGTGCTCGAGCACGGCATGCCGGGTGAGGTCTACAACGCGGGTGGCCCCGATGAGGAGGCGAACATGACGGTCGTGCGCCGCATTGTCGAGCTCACGGGTGCGAGCGAGTCCCAGATCGAGCACGTAAGCGACCGACCGGGACACGACCGTCGCTACTCGCTCTCCTCTGAGAAGGTGCGCGCGCTCGGCTGGGCCCCTCGGGTACGTTTCGAGGAAGGCTTGGAGCAGACGGTGGCGTGGTATCGCGAGAACGCGTGGTGGTGGGGGCCGATCCGCTCGGGCGACTACCGCGCTTACTACGAGCGTCAGTACGGGCGCTCGCTGCAGCCCTGATCATGGCTCGTAGCGTCCGGATTTCTCGCTGCGGACAATAAGCCGTAGACATCTGTCTGTACATGCGGCAAGCTGGGGCTATGGACGACGTACGTGAGCAGCTCGGGCAGAACCTCCGCGACCATCGTGAACGCGTGGGCCTTTCACAGGAGCAGCTGGCTGAGCTGTGCGATCTCGATCGCACGGAGATCAGCCTCTTGGAGCGTGGGCTGCGGTTTCCGCGGCTGGACACGCTCGTGAGGCTCTCGCGTGGGCTGAAGCTCGATTCTGTGGCTCAGCTGCTCGAGAACATTCGCTGAGGGGCTGCACTCCTGACTGGCCCACCCGTGACAGCGGGCGTGGGCCTCTGCCGGGCACCTACAGCCCGGAGATCTTCCAGTGCTTGCCTTCCTTCAGGAGCGAAAGCTTGCCGACGCGCGTCTTGCCTTCGTAGATGCTCCCGACCTTGGCGGTGGCACTCGTGCTGCCTGAGGCCACCCGCACCGACTGGACGCTCACCTGGAGGTTGTCGATCTCGGCGAGCTGGCTTTTGATCGCCTTTTCGCAGCGCTTGGCGCCCCCGAGCCGCGCTACGACGGTGGCGGACAGCATTTCGCCACACATCTTCTTGTATTCGCCTGTGGTCGCAGCGGTCTGG
The DNA here is from genome assembly GCA_036513335.1 of Solirubrobacteraceae bacterium. Lineage (GTDB taxonomy): Bacteria > Actinomycetota > Thermoleophilia > Solirubrobacterales > Solirubrobacteraceae > Palsa-744. The sequence goes on from DATBZG010000245.1 coordinate 21,736, forward strand.
AAGTTTGCGATCGACTGCGCGACCTCGTGCTCTTCGCCCTGGAAGCCGGAGGTCGAGACCGCGCTGCCGCAGCCCGCGAGCCCGAGGGCGAGCAACGGCAGGCAGAGGATCGTCAAGGGGCGGCGCATGGGCCGCGTAGGGTAGTGGTTAGCTTCGCTCGTCGTCGCGTCTGTAGCCGAGGCGCGCGGAGATGCGGTCGGCTGTGGAGACGAGATGCGGCCCGAGCGCGTCGACGAGCTCCTCGAGGCTGATCAGGTCGCTGGGCGCCGCGAGGTTCACCGCGGCGACCACGTCGCGCGCCTCGTTGCGCACGGGGGCGGCGATCGCGTACAGCTCGGCGGCGAGCTCCTGATCGTCGACGGCGAAGCCGGCGGCGCGGATCTCCTCGAGCTCCTCCCGTAGTGCTTTCTTGCTCGTGATCGTGTTCGGACCGCGTTTGGTGAGCTTCATCTCCCCGATCAACTCGCGCTGCTCGGCGTCGGGCAGGTTCGCGAGCAGCAGCTTGCCCATCGACGTGGCGTAGGCAGGCAGACGCGAACCGGTGTGCAGCTCGAGGTCGATCTTGCCCTGGCCCCGGCGAAAGCTCCGCACACGGTCGACGTAGAGCACTTCTGTACCGTCGAGCACGCCGAGGCTGGTGGTGTAGGAGGTGCGCTGGCGCAGCTCCTCGAGGTAGGGGTGGGCGTGCTCGCGCAGCCCGGTGGAGTTCAGCGCGGACATCCCCAGGTCCGTCACGCGCAGCCCCAGGCGGTACTTGCGCGAGGCGCCCTGCTCCAGGTAGCCGAGCGCGACAAGCGTGATCACGTAGCGATGGGTCGTGGAGCGGCTCATGCCGAGCTCGTCGGCGATGTCTGCGATGCCGAGCACGGGCCGCTTGGGCGTGAAGCAGCCCAGGATCGCAAGCCCACGCTCGAGCGACTGTGAGTAGCGGGGCTCACGCAGGCTTGGGATCGACCAAGCGGGCTCCTGCGCGTCGTCCCTTGATTTGGCTCGCGAACTCGTTCTTGGCATCGGCACCTGTTCCCTGGGTTGTCCTGTACGAACCCCGGTACCACCGGAAGTTCAATGGTTGAGAGAGCAACCATAGTTCGGGTCGAGCAGCAAGGCGATCAGAAACACTGGAGTTTCGAGTCAGGGCGTGGCACGCGGCTTCCCAGCCCCGGCCGAAAAGGCCCACCGCGGGACACCGCCGCTCGGCGTGGGGCGATTGGCCGTCGCGACCGGGGTGACGGGCGCGATCGCGCATCCCAACCGCACCGCCGCCGGACCGACGTGACGACACGACGCCCGCCGTTGGCCGCTGGGACTTGCCACCCGCTCGAACGGGCGCGTTTGCTCCGTGCAGCCGCCTCCCCAGAAAGAAACAGGGCTGGCCGTGCGCGTCCTAACGGAGTACGCTGGACGCGTAGTACCACATCCTTGAACTAACCGATTATACGGTCATGTGCAGGCCGCTAGCCGGCTATCTGTCGGCATGCCAGGGTCGAAAGGCCCAAACGAAATATCCTGATCAAGGAGGCAATCATGAAGGTCGCTCGATTAGCGAGCTCAATGCTGGCGGTCGCTCTCGTCGTCGGCTTGGCAGTCGTGGCTGTGGCGTCAGCAGCGCCGGAATTCAAACCGACGGGTGCGACGGTCACGGGCGCTGGCGGGACGGGAACGCTTTCCGCGGGAGGCGAAACTGTGACTTGCGCGGAAGATGTGACGACAGCCGGCATCATTCACACCATATGGTTAATAGCTAAAATCATCGCTTACTTAAGACGATGTACAGGTAAAACCGCCGCCGGGGAGACCTGTCCGGTAAAGAGCCCGGGCGCGCCACTGGAAAACTTAATCGCTTCGACAACGCTACGCGCCGTTCTCGGGTTAATTTTACCGAAACCATCTAGCGGGTCGGACGTCGCTCTGGTGGTCTTACCGGAAAGCGGCAGCCGCTTCGCGACGCTGTCAGGTTCGTGCATCGCGGAAACGGCCGTGTCGGGAAGTCTCGCGGGCGTCGTAGAACCGGTCGGCACGTCGACGACAAAAGGCGCGCTGACATTTGGTGTAACGGGTGGTGCACAGAACATCAAAGAAGTCGATCTCACGACAGGCGGATTGATCAAACCGAAACTAACAGCATTCGCAGAAACGGCCACAGCGGTAGCAACGGAGACCGGGACGGCCAGCAGCGCGACAGAAGTCACCTGATCGCGCGGCTCCCTGCATAGATCACCAACGACAATGTCCCGGGGAGGCCTTCGGTGGCCTCCTCCGGGATCTCTCGGAATCGCAAGCATAGGAGCTAGAAGCTTAGGAACGTGCGATTAGCCACTTTGACGTTGATGGCCATGGCGGCTGGCTTGACACTGATACCTGTATTCCTCGCAGCACCGGGGTTCAAACCGACCGGCTCGACGCTCACCGGATCAGGCGACACGGGGATCATCTTCGGAGTTGGGGACACCCTCACGTGCGCTAAGAAACACGATAGCGACCGGGGCGCGGTGGAACCGAATATGGCCATACACGGCAAACCCGGGGTGGAGGAACGCGCTATCGGGAGTCGCGTCCGTGGCCGGCCGCTAAGGTCTCCGACTTCGCATAGGTTCGGTTCGGCCATGACGCGGCACGGCCTTCCAGGCGCGGAGGCGGCACTTCGCGCCAGGCGGGCGCGCGCCATCTCGCGCGCCGCCTCTCGTCTCCCGGCGAAGGATCGCCTGCCCTCAGCGCTCCTCCCAGTGCGAGAGCTCGTGCGCTCGACGGAACTAACCGGCGCGGTCTAAAACGGCGTCCGGGGGCCCGAATCGTCTGGGTCGAGGCAGTAAGACACAGAGCTGGACGATCCCGTCATAGCTCTGTACATTTGAGGCTGAGGTGCTGGGCTACCGCCTAGGTCGTCTATCGCCTCTGGGCCGTTTGGCCCGACTGAAATGACTAATCAAGGAGCTACAACATGAAAATTGCTCGATTAACGAGCATGATGCTGGTGGCCATCCTGGCTGTAGGGTTGGCCGTGGTGTCCGTAGCGTCGGCCGCGCCGACATTCACACCGACGGGTTCGACAGTCACAGGCGCCAGCACTACCACCTCAGTTCTCACCGGAGGTGGGGAAACCGTCACCTGCGCTAAAAATGTAGCGGGTGGTGGGACCGTCACGAGCGCAACATTAGTGGCTGGGATCACAGTCCACTTCTTAGAATGCACCGACAAAACATCTACCGGCGCGACATGTGCCGCAGCAAGTGGTTCGACGGCTGGCTTAATCATCACGAACACTCTGCACGGGGTTCTAGGGTTAGTCTTACCGAAACCGACGAGTGGGTCGGACGTTGCCCTGATCCTGTTACCGGTCAGCGGTAGCACGTTCGTAAAAATCAGCGGCACGTGCTTCACGGAAACCGCTGTCTCGGGTAGCATCGCCGGACTGGCGAACCCGATTGGAACGAAAACGACCAAAGGCACGCTGGAATTCGGCGTGACCAGCGGCGTGCAGAACATCAAAGAAGTGGATCTATCAACCGGTGGCGTCGCTAAACCGAAACTGACTGCGTTCAGCGAAACGGCGCAGGAGGCAACGACAGACGCGATTACATTCGGAACCGCGACGGAAATCACCTGAGCGTCTCCGCCTAAGTAGTAGTCGCTGTTTAGCTGTATCGTCCTGCGTGGGGTCTTCGGGCCTCATGCAGGACTTTTTTGGCGGGGCAAGAAGTCCCCGGATCGAGAAGTCCTCGGAGCGCCGCGATCGGACCCCACTCATGACTCAGTCCTGCCGACGCGTAGGCGGTTCTGATGAGGGAAGTTATCTTGGGGACGGCTGTGTTGACGGCGGTCGCGCGGGCCGTCTGCATGGCGGTGCGCGTGACGTGGCCGCGTTGCGGTAGTCAGAAACGGTGCTGGACGCCTTCGTCATCGCTATATAGGCTCGCTCGACGGGGTGTTCGTAGGCGTGGTTGGGTTGCTATCGGGGTGTGCGGCACCATGTGTTGTCTAACGGAGAGGTTGAGAAGAGTGAAACGCAAGGCACTGGTCGCGACGTGTATCCACGCGTGTGGGATGTCTGCCGCGTTCCGGGGTCTGGCTGCGCGATGCTCGCCCGTGCGCGGATTCGTGGGTTGCATGGCAGCGCTGGGAATGCTGCTCGTCGCAAGTCCGGTTGCTCAAGCGGGGACCGGGTTCGGGTTCGGATTCGGGTTCAGCTCGCCCGAAGGCTTTGAAGGGCCGGTGGGGGTCGCCGTTGACGGGTCGGCCGGCTCCTCGGCTGGAGACGTCTACGTCGTCGATCAGGGCAACGACGCGGTGAAGAAGTTCCGTGTGTCAGGGGGCGTGGCGACGCAGCTGTGGAAGGTCGAATTGCCGGCTGGCGAGACTCCGAATCAGGCCACGGTCGATGACTTTGCCGGGGCTGACCAGGGCGACGTGTTCGTCGCGGGCTATGGCCGTGGTGTCGTCTATCGGATCAACCCGGCCGGCACGCAGCTTGCTGAAGTGCTCTCGGGCGTGCCAAACCCGACAGGGGTCGCGGTTGACAGCGCCGGGAGGTTCTTCGTCTCGTCGATCGCGGAAGGCGCGGTGCTGGAGTACAGCGCGAGCTGGAAACCGATCGATGCTGCCGGCCTGCCCGTGTCTGAAGGCGAAAACAAGGTCGTAGAAGGGCTCAGCGGGCCGCAGACGCTCGCGGTGGACCCGACCGGCGAAAACATCTATGCCGCCACAGAAGCCGGCACCATTCAGGCGACCCTCGTGGCCGGCTCGTACATGCCTTCGACTTTGGATGGCGCGCCCTCGACCGGTGTGACGGTCGGGCCGTCAGGAGACGTGTTCGTGGACCACGGCAACGAAGTCGCGTTCTACGAACCGTCTGGCACGTTGCTGGGATCGTTCGGCTCCAGGGCTTTGTCCGGCAGCGCTTACGGAATCGCCGCCGCGACAGGCGCCGCGTATGTCGCGGACCACGAAAGGAACGAAGTCGACGTCTTCGAAGAAGGCCCCACTCCGGAAACCCCGCAAGTGAGCGAAGCCAGCGACGTCAAAGGTCACAGCGCGATCTTGCACGGGAAGCTCACGCTCGCCAGCGGCGAAACGAAGCTGAAGTACTTCTTCGAATACAACGCGGGCCCGAGTTGCGCTGGCGGCTCCACGACACCGGTGCGAGAAGGCGCTGCGGAAGTCTCGGCAGAAGTGACGGGCCTGTCTCTGCGCACGGAATACACGTTCTGCCTGCAGGCGGAGAACAAAGTTGGGGAAGCCGCGAGCTCGCCCGAAACCTTCGAGACCGACGCGGTCGGCTCGGAGAACTCTCCGACGGTTACAGCGCGGGAAGCGGCCGTGACGGCGGAAATCGCGACCGCTGAAGAACCGACAACGTACCGGGTGCAATACGGGGTGGGAAGTGTCGAAGAAGACTCCGTCCCCGTGCCCGAAGCGGACATCGCGGGCTCTCGCGTCCCTACGGTGGTACTCCAGGCTCTGGACGGACTTGAGCCCGCCACGACCTACCATTACCGGTTCCTCGCGACGAACGGCGGCGGGCTCGCCACAGGCGAAGAACGCACGTTCACAACCGCGGCCGCCGCCATCCCACCCGCAGAATCCTGCAACAACGCAAAACTGCGCGCCGAACAACCTTACGGGCTAGCGCTGCCTGACTGCCGTGCCTATGAGATGGTCTCACCGGCAGACACGAACGGCCAGGATGCCGTGATCGCGGCGAGCTTTGGTGTGAGGGCGTCGCTCGGCGGTGGCGCAATCGCTTATGCATCGGCTGGTGCGTTCGCGAACGCTGAAGGCACCGGGCAGAACACGGAGCTGCTGTCTCGGCGTGAAGCCGAAGGTTGGACCACGCAAGCGATCACCCCGCTACAAGAACCGCGGGGATCGGAAGGGGGAGATCCCTCTTACGAAGGCTCGCTTTTCACTCCGGAACTCACGGCCGGGATCGCGACGTCCACCGCTCCCCTCGCGGGGACCGGCGCTCCTCTGAACCCGCTCGGTGAGAAGCCCCGGCGGAAGCTGTACCTGGCGCAGCTTCCTGGAGGCGCTGCAGAACCGTCCTATAGCTATGTGGGACAGCTCGGGTCCGGTGACACGATCCGAGTGGCGATGGGCGCTTCGACCGATCTCAGTCACGTCGTCTTCGGGGAAGGCATCGCATCGGAGTGGGTGAATGGCAGCGTCAGTCCGGTAGGCATCGTCAACAACGGTGAAACTGTGCCATCCAGCGTCGGCAACGCGGCCCCGAATGGACAGCAGGCCGCCGAAGTGGATGCCTGGCACGCAGTGTCATCCGATGGCAAACGCGTGTACTTCACGAGCCCTGCTACGACCGAAGGCAGCGAGCCGCCGGCTGAGCTGTACCTTCGTATGAATGCGGATCAGCCCCAGAGCGCGATAGCCCACCCTGAAGCGAACGCGACCGGAAACCTGTCGGAAGGCTCGCACGTGATCACCGCGATCACGCCCGTGCATGCGCAGGAACGCCTCGCCGACCTGGAAGCAGGCTCGACTGCAGTCAAACTATACGAAGCGACGCCGGGAGACCACGATCCGTATCCATTTGCCGTCGGCCAGCCCGTGTCGGGATCCGGGATCGCAGCGGGCACGAAGATCGTCGCGGTGTCGACCGAAAGCCTCACGCTCTCCGCTCCGGCGACGGCCTCGGCTAGCGAAGTCCTCATTACATCCACGAGAGCTGGCTCATTTGCGATTGGCGAGCAGATCTCTGGATATGGTCTCGCGGCCGGCACGACTGTCACGGCCGTCGGCTCGGGCACGGTGACTCTCTCCACATCGCCTGACGTGTCGGCAAGCGGGGTTGCGCTCGCAGGTGGGGGCGAATGCGTCGAAGCGGCGAAGGCGTGCACGGTCGAGGTGTCAGCATCGGAGCGTACGGCCTCCGATACGCACGGTGCGCAAGCGGCGCGCTATTGGGGTGCGAGCGCAAACGGAGCGAGGGTGTTCTTCACAAGTGCCGCGCGGCTCACGAACGACGCGATGACCGGGCCGGCCGACAGCGCAGAAAATCTTTACGAATACGATCTGGAACGCCCCGCGGACGAACGCTTGAAGGACCTCACCGTCGATGCCGTCGACACAGACGGTGCGGGCGTCCTGGGTGTGGTGCAGGTCTCTGAAGATGGCGAATACGTCTACTTTGTCGCGGACGGGGCTCTGGCCGCGGGCGCTGTCCCAGGCGAGCCGAACCTGTACGTGACGCACGATGGCGGGACGCCGGCGTTCATCGCCACGCTAACTGCCGGCGATGAAGGAGACTGGCATGCCGGGCTCACCTCAGGTGGGCCGGCGATCAACACGGCAGCGGTGTCCCCGTCTGGTGCACTGCTGGCGTTTATGTCCGAAGGATCGCTCACCGGCTATGACAATCAGCAGGCCGAACCGGGAGAGTGCGAACGGCACAGCCAGTTCCTCGCCGAGTTGCATGTCGATGAAACCGGTGATTGTCGGGAGGTGTACTTGTACGATGCGGAAACGAATGCGCCGGTGGTGTGCGTCTCGTGTAACTCTTCCGGTGGACGGCCGCAGGGTCCGGCTGGTCTAAATGAAGGTGCCTTGTCGGAGACTGCCGCGTCGTCCTATCGGCCGAGGAACTTCTCCGAAGACGGAGTGCTGTTCTTCAATAGCTCTGCGGCCCTCGTCCCGAGCGCCGTCGGTGGAGTCGGGAACGTGTACGAGTACGAGGGCGGCCACGTCGATCCGATCTCGGATGTCGCCGGTAGTCACGAATCGGTCTTCTTGGATGCGAGCGCAAGTGGCGGGGACGTGTTCTTCGCGACCGTCGCCGATCTCGTATCCCAGGACACGGGCCGGAATGTCGTCGTGTATGACGCGCGCGTCGGCGGTGGGTATCCAGCCGCGCCGGTTCCTCCGCCCGCATGCAGTAATGAAGCGTGTAAACCGTCTCCGTCGCCGCAACCGGCGCTCGGCCCCCCCGCAAGCGCGACGGCCGTCAGCGAAGGCAATGTGACTTCGAAGGCCACGGTAAAACCAAAGCCGAAGGCTATGACGCGGGCACAGAAGCTCGCGGCCGCTCTGAAGGCGTGTCGCAGAGATACGAAGAAGGCGAAACGCGAGGCTTGTGAGAAGCGAGCGAAGGCGAGATACGGGCCATCGAAGAAGAAGACGGCGAAGAAGTCCAGCAACCGCAAGGGAGGCAAGTGATGAGGACGCGTGCCGTCGCCAGAGGGCCGGTGGTCGTGCTCCTTTCGCTCATCGCCATGCTCGTGGTCTTGGTTGGGCCTGCTTCGGCACGGTTTGGAATCGAAAAATTCGCAGTGTCGGCCACCAATGCGAATGGCTCACCCGATGTGCAGGCCGGATCGCATCCGTACGCGCTGACGACCACCTTCGTGTTCAACCAGCCCACGGAAGAAGGCAAGGCGGTGGAAGGCGATCCGAAGGACATCACCTTGAAGCTCCCGCCGGGCCTGATCGGTGATCCGACGGCGACGGCGCGGTGCAACGACCGCCAGTTCACGGGGCCCGAGCGGCTGGAAGAAAGATGTCCGAACGACACGGCGGTCGGCGTGGCAACTGCGTACCTGACCCAGCCTGAAGGAGGAATCGGCGCATTTACGACTCCGGTCTATAACCTCGAACCGGCGAAGGGCGCCGCGGCCGAGTTCGGCTTCCTCGTGGCGAAACGCGCGCCGGTGCTGCTGCTGGAGTCTGTCAGGACTGGCGAAGACTATGGCGTGACGAGTAGCGCGCCTGACACTTCGCAGGCCGCGGCGGTAGTTGGAGCCAAGGTCACGATTTGGGGCGCACCCGCGAGCCCTAGCCACAACCCATGGCGTGGTACTTGCGAGGTCGAAAGTGCCGGAGCCCCCGCACCGCTCCTGGAAGCCGGCCACGGGCTGCGAGAAAGCGAAATCGAACTCGAAGGACCGGACTATCGAAACGAATTCGAATTGACCGGATTGCCAGAATCCAAGGGAGAATGCGCGTCAGAAGAAGCGTCACGGGGACTTCCGCTGCTCACGAACCCGACGTCGTGTGGTGTGCCGCGGACGGCATCGATCGAAGTGAACTCCTGGGAAGAACCAGAGGAATTCTATGAGAAGCCGGCATCTCTGCCCGCGCTCACAGGCTGTGAAAAGCTGGATTTCAAACCTACGATCGAAGCGAATCCCGAAAGTGCGTCGGGTGCCAGTCCGACGGGTTTGAATGTGAATATCGATGTTCCGCAGGAAAGCACCGAAAGCACGTCCGGCCTGGCTGAGGCGGAGGTGAAGGGTACGTCCGTGACCTTGCCGGTGGGGATGCAGATGAACGCAAGTGCGGCGGATGGGTTGCAGGCGTGTTCGATGGGCCAGATTGGCTTCGAACGGTTCGAAGAGTTGTCATCGACGCCGGGTGTGCAGACGGCGATTTTCTCGCCCGGTGCTGCGTCGTGTCCGGAAGCGTCGAAGCTCGCAGATGTGCAGATCAAGTCGCCGGATCTGGAAGGCGAACTGGAAGGCGCGGTGTATTTGGCGTCTCCGCAGAACTTCGCGGGGCTTCCGGAAAATCCGTTTTCTTCGCTGATCGCCCTTTATCTGGTGGCGGAAGAACCGAAGACGGGTGTCCTTGTCAAGCTCGCGGGGAAGGTGACGCCGGACCCCGAAACGGGGCAGTTGACAACGACGTTCGAAAATACGCCTCAGCTGCCGTTCAGTTCGTTCAAGCTGCGGTTCTTCTCCGGTGAACGAGCTCCGCTCAGCACTCCTGCGCAGTGTGGGACCTATACGACCGAGGCGACGTTCACGCCGTGGTCTGGCACTGAACCGGTCACGAGCAGCTCGAGCTTCAGCATCACTAGCGGACCGGATGGGAAGCCGTGCACGAGCCCGCAGCCCTTCGCGCCTTCGCTCGAGGCGGGGACGAGCAATGTGGATGCGGGTGCGTTCAGCCCGTTGACGACGATCGTGAGTCGCGAAGACCAGGACGAGGTCCTTGGTTCTGTGAAGGTGCAGTTGCCGGAAGGTCTGGCGGGGGTCCTCACGGGGGTCCCGGAGTGCGGCGAAGAAAACGCAAACTCCGGCAGCTGCCCCGCGGGGAGCCTGATCGGTGAAGCGAGCGCGAGCGCCGGTGTCGGCAACGATCCGTACAACGTCACCGGCGGGAAGGTCTATCTGACGGGCCCCTACCAGGGCGCACCGTTCGGCCTGTCGATCGTGACACCAGCGATCGCGGGGCCGTTCAACTTGGGCAACGTGATCGTGCGGGCGCAGATCGATATCGACCCGCACACCGCGCAGGTCACTGTCTCGACTGGGAAGATCCCCTACATCCTCGACGGCATCCCGCTACAGATCAAGCACGT
>DATBZG010000246.1:0-8169 GCA_036513335.1 Solirubrobacteraceae bacterium
GTTGCGTAGGCGAAGTCCAGCCGCACGAAGTGAGGGATCGCAGCGTTCGCGCCGCTGGCGCCCTGCGACTGGGCGATCTTCGACGCCTGCGCGTGCGCACGCGTGGCCGGCAGCCCTTTGGCGAGCAGCGAGCTCGTCACATGCGAGCGCGTCTGCGAGACCACGATCGTGCCGAGGATCGCCAGGCCAAGGCTGGCGGCGTAGTTGCGCACCGTCTGCGTGATCCCCGTCGCCTCGCCGTAGGAGAGGCGCGAGGCGCGGTTGACCGCGTCCGTGCTCGCCGGTCCCAGCATGAACCCCATGCCTGCGCCCGCCAGGATGATGTCCAGCTCCTGGGAGCCGAAGTCAAGGCCCGTGACCTTCCTGGCCCACAGCCAGAACCCCACCGCGCCGAGCACACAACCGATCACTACCGGTCGCTTCGCACCTACCCTGTCGAGCATCCGCCCGCCGATCTGAGCGGCCACGACGAAACCTATAAAGAAGTAAAGGAGCACCAGACCGGCTTCGGAGGGTGTCTTTCCCAGTGAGATCTGCGCGTACTCACTCGCGAAGAAGAACACGGGGATGAACACGAGCATCGTGATGCCCAGCACCAGGTTCTCCACCAGGAACGGACGTATGCGGAAGATGCTCACCTCGATCAGCGGCGAAGCGGTGCCGGCCTCTACGAAGTAGAACGCCACCAGCAGCAGCGCGCCCACGGCGATGCTCGCGCCGGTCGCGGGGTTGCCCCACCCCCAGACCGCCGACTGCTGGAAGCCGAAGACGCTGAGCGCCACGCCCGGCGCGATCAGCGCCAGGCCGCGGTAGTCCATGCGGGCGGGCCGGTGAACCGTTTGCGGCTTTGAGATGAAGATCAGGATCAGCGCGATCAGCGCCACCGGGATGTTTACCCAGAAGATCGCGCGCCACGTCCACTGCGTCAGATAGCCGCCCAGGATCGGACCGATCGCCGTCAGCCCGCCCGCGATGCCGAAGAAGATCGCAAGCGCCTTGCCGCGTTCGCGCAACGCGAACGTCTGCACCACGATCGCCAGAGCTGCCGGGAACATGATCGCCCCGCCCGCGCCCTGGACCACACGGAAGGCGATGATCCACGCCTCCGCGAGACTCCCTTTCGGCGTCAGCCCACACAGCGCTGACGCCGTCGCGAATACGACAACGCCGATCGTCACCATCTTGCGGTGGCCGACCGTGTCCGCCACGCGACCGCCGAACGCGAACAGCGCCGCCAGCGACAGCAGGTAGGCGTTCACCGCCCACTGCACGCCCGTGCTGCTCAGGCCCAGCTCCCTACGGATTTCCGGCCCCGCGATCGACACGATCGTCTGATCGATGAACGTCATCGCGACCGCGAAGATCATCGCCGCCAGGATCAGGTTCCTCGGTTGTGCTCCCGAAAGGCCGCCCGTTGACATAGTTCCTGACGAACCGTAGCGGCTAGGCTGACCTCGCACCTACCCGGTAACCGCCCGCTTCACAAAGAGGAGAATCGATGCCCGGCTTTTCGGTAGTGAACCTTTTGCAGGTCGAGGACTCAGTCGGCGATCGCGCACCCGGGATCGAGGGGCGCTTCGGCCGCAAGCACCTGGACTCGCGCGACCTCGGCGTCAGCCTGTTCCGCTACGAGTCCAACCTGCGCAGCCCCTTCGCCCACAGCCACCGCGAGCAGGAGGAGGCCTACGTGGTCGTCTCGGGCTCGGGGCGCGTGCTGCTCGACGGCGAGCTCCAGGAGCTGGGCCAATGGGACGTGCTGCGCGTCGCGCCCGAGGTCGTGCGCGCTTTCGAGGCGGGCCCGGACGGGCTCGAGCTGATCGCGATCGGCGGACCGAAGCCAGAGGACGGCGATGGTGTCCTCGGGGAGGCTGCCTGGCCGGACGCCGCGTAGGCCGCCGGTCAGCTCTCGCCGTCGCCCGGGGGCGACTGCGCGAGATCCGCGGCGCCATCCGCATTGCCGGCGGACTCGCCGTCGCCCCTTCCCATCAGCACGAACGACTCGATCGCGATGTCCGGGTCGATGTGGTTCTCGCTGAGGAACGCATGCACGCTGCGCCCCGAATGCTTCTCCACGGCCGCGATCATCTCGCGGCTCATCGTGCGCTGAAAGGCTTTGCGGCTGGCCAGCACCAGGTCGACCTCGCCGTCGCGCACGAGGCTGCGCTCGCCCATCGTCAACGTGTCCTGCAGGACCACCGTGATCAGGTCGTCGTTGATGTACGTGCGCGCCCTGGTCGGGCCGCGGCCGGTGTACTCGCGCATCAACTGCACCACCGCACCGGAGATTGCCGAGGCGATCGAGCCCTTAGGGACAGCAGCGATCTCAGACAAGGAGGTGACCCTTCGCGTCTCCCTCCTCGAGTCGGGCCAGGCGAAGGAAAGGAAGGAAACGGAATGGAGTCCGTACGCCAGGCCGGTGTTTCCCCTCCGGGCCGCGCGATCTGCGACCCATCACGAACTCACGTGCCACCGAGTCTAGTTGGTCGCACCGGCGCCTCTGTCGCATCAGCGCTGAAACTGTGATGGGATGGACCGTCATGACGATTGACAGCACTGACAGCGAGCGCTTGGATTCTCAAATCTCCCCGCAGCTCGAACTCCAGGAGCATCATCTCGACGGCGGGTGCACGCTCGCCCTGCGGGGAGAACTGGACATGTCCTCTTCCCCAGCACTGGATGTGGCGCTGAGGCGGCTGTGCACCGATGCAACCGATGCGCTCACGCTGGATCTGAGCGAGCTCACTTTCGCGGACTCAACCGGCCTGCGGGCGCTCCTCCGCGCCGACGAGCTCTGCCAGCAACACGCGTGCACGCTGGTCGTGGTTCCAGGGCCGCCGCAGATCCAGCGCCTGTTCGAGCTGACGGGAATGCTCGGCCAGCTGCCTTTCCAGACCGACGCGCAGACGCCGAACCCGGCGAGCTAGTCGTCCGGGGCGCCCGCCATCTCGGCTGCACACGTTTGAATCCTCTGGTGCAGGGCAATCCGATAGGGACATGGCATCGGAGCTTCCCCCACCGGACCTCGCAATCTCTCTCTGCCCGGACTCTCACGCGCCCCGCGCCGCACGCTACTGCGTGACGACGATCGAGCCGCCCCCGCACGAGCTACGCGAGTCGGTCGTGCTGCTCACCAGCGAACTGGTCTCGCGCGCGGTGAGGCTACGCCCGCGCGACTCGCACGATCTCGTTGAGCTGCGCGTCTGGGTCCGCGACGACGTCGCCCGTGTCGAGCTCCGCGGAGCTCGCGAGCTTGTGTGCGCTCCATTCGAGCTCTCCGGCACTCCAGAAGCGGGACTGCTGCTGGAGGGTCTGCAGCTCGTGGAGGTTCTTTCCGATCGATGGTCGATCGACGCCGACGAGCACTCCGCATGCATCTGGTTCGAGCTCGACCGTCACGAGGACGCGAGCGACTTGAGCGCCATGTCGCAGTCGGGCGATGCCAGAGGCTCGGCGGCCCGCGTGTGGTCGGTTATCTCCGCGCGCTGAGGGTGCCGCGCACGCTCACCCTCACCTTCGATGACGGCCCCGAGCATGTTTGGAGTTCGCGCGTCGTGCACGAGCTCCAGCTCTGTGACGCGCACGCCACGTTCTTCCTGATCGGCGAGCGCGTGCACGACGCGCCCGAGCAGGCACGCGCGATCGTGACGAGTGGCAATGAAGCTCAACTTCACTGCCACAGACACATACGCCACAGCGAGCTGAGCGAAGTCGAGATCGAGCAGGACACCCGCGAAGCGCTTGGCGCGCTTGCAAAGGTCGGCGTGCGGCCCACCCACTGGCGGACACCCTGGGGGGTCAGAACCGCTGCCACGCTGCGGGTCGCCCGACGCCACCGACTGCAGCTCGTGCACTGGACGATCGACACACACGACTGGCGCGGGGACACCGCGGAGGCGATGCTCACGCGCGCCCGCTCTCAGCTCGCGACGGGTGGCGTCGTGTTGATGCACGATGGCCTCGGCCCCGGCTCCCGGCGGGCCACCTGCCAGAACACGGTGGAGCTGATCGGCCCACTCGTCGACGCCGCCCGGAGCGAGGGTCTCGAGGTCACCCCGCTGTCCGGCGGTGCCGAGGAGCGGAGATGAACGTCCAGCAGCTGAGCCCGCTCCTCGACACGCCGGGAATCGACCTTGGGCGCGCCTTGGAGGGCATCGGCTCACATGCCGGTGAGCTGGACCGCAACCCGCGTTTCCCGCGCGAGAGCTTCGACCTGCTGAGAGGCGCCGGGATCCTCCAGCGCGCCGGCGTGCGTCAGCGCTGCGAGCTCGGGTGGGAGATCGCAGTCGTGAGGTCGGTCGCGGCCGCCGACGCGTCGAGCGCGCGGATCCTCGATGGACATTTCAACGGCGCCGAGCGCCTGGCTCTGTGCGCCCCCGAGGAGTTGCGTTCGCGGGAGCTGGACGGCGTCGCCCGCGGCGAGCTGCTGATCGGGGTCTGGGGTGCGGACCCCGGACCCGGAGAGGGACCCCCCGCGCGGATAGAGCAGAGCGCGCGCGGCGGGTTGATGCTCCGGGGGGTCAAGACGTTCTGCTCCGGCGCCGGCGGCGTGCAGCGTGCGCTGGTGGTCGCTCGGGACGAAGCGGGCGCGCGGCGGGTTGCGTATGTGGATGTGACCGATGGGACCTGGGTGGATCGCAGCTGGTACGTCGCCTCAGGACTGCGCTCCTCGGAGAGCCATCGCGTCGAGTTTCGCGACGCGCCGGTGCTGGCGCTGCTCGGCGGCGAGGACGAGCTTCTGCGTGAGCCGTGGCTCGCGCGCGACTCGGTTCGCAGCGCTGCCATCTGGGCAGGCCTCGCCGACTGCATCCTGCGCGAGACCGTCTCCACCCTCGGCGAGACCGAGGACCAGATTCGGCTGCACGCCGTCGGCGGCATGCGCGTCGCGCAGGGCACGATCGACCGCTGGCTCGAGCACAGCGCCCGCAGCCTCGAGGACACACAGGATGGCGCGGCAGCGCGCGCGCTGGCCGGTGAATGTCGCGTGGCGCTCGCCGGCGCAGCGCGGCTGATCGCCGCCGAGGCAGTGCGGGTGTGCGGCTCGCGCGCGCTCGTCGGCGCCGGCACGCTCGATCGTGCGCGTCGGGATCTCGACCTGTTCCTGCTCCAGCACCGCCTGGACCCCAAGCTCGTGGAGATCGGCGCCTGTGTCCTTGAGGCGGAGTCGCTATGAGCCCTTCGACCGGCGCGCCACGGATGGGCGTAGAGTCGTTCGAGCGGATCTACGCAGCCAGCGAGGACCCCTGGGGCTATCGCACGAGCGAGTACGAGCGTCGCAAGTATGAGGACACGCTCGCTGCGCTTCCGGCGCGGCCGATCGGCCGCGCGCTGGAGTGCGGCTGCTCGATCGGTGTCTTCACCGAGCTGCTCGCGGCGCGCTGCGCGCAGGTTGTGGCCATGGACTTCGCGCCGAGCGCGCTCGCCCTCGCGCGTGAGCGAGTCGGTGGGCTGGCGAACGTGGAGCTCCTCCAGGCAAGCTTTCCGGAGCAGGCGCCACAGGGACCGTGGGACGTGGTGATCTGCTCGGAGGTCCTCTACTACCTGGACGGCCCAGCGCTGCTCGCAGCCGCGCGGTGGCTCGCCGAGCAGCTGCGAGACGGCGCGAGCGTCCTCGCCGTCAGCTGGCGCGGCGAGGGATCGCAGGAGCCGATGCGCGGAGACGAAGCCCACGACGTTCTCGTGCGCGAGCTCCGAGGCTGGCACACGCTCGACGCTCGACGCAGCGGCTACCGTCTCGACCGCTTCGACGGCGATGGACGCTGAGCCCCGCGAGCTCGCGCCACCCAATTCGGCGCTCAAAGCGGTCGTGGTCGTGCCCGCGCGCGATGAGGCGCAGCGCATCGGCGCCTGCCTGCTCGCGCTCGCCCGCCAGCGCGGCGTCACGCCCGAGGGCTATGAGGTGATCGCCGTCCTCGACGGCTGCCGCGACGCGACCGCCGACGTCGTGAGCGAAGTGGAAGACAGCGAGCCGTATCTGCGTGTGCACGTGATCGCGCTGGCGGACTCCCAGGGCGTCGGGCGAGCGCGACGCACCGGCATGGACTTGGCATGCGCGCGACTGCTCTCGCTCGGTCGACATCAGGGGCTGATCGCGAGCACCGACGCGGACAGCGTCGTTGCCGATGACTGGCTCGCCTGCCAGCTGGCGCTCGCGCAGCGCGGAGCGCGCGCGATCGGCGGTCACATCGAGCTGCATCCACACGAGCTGAGCGGGCTCGCCGTCGAGGCATTGCGGGAGCGCGAGCATCGGGCGGCAGCGCGAATGCGCGCAGTGCTGGAGCACGCGCAGCCGGCCGTGAACACCGAGCACCATCAGTTCAGCGGCGCGTCCCTGGCGCTCACCGCCGAAACGTATAGACGCTGTGGCGGGCTGCCGGTTCGCGCCGCGCTGGAGGACGAGGCCCTGGAGCAAGCACTGCAAGCACGCGGCGTACCGATCCACCGCAGTCGCAGCGTGCGCGTCAGCACCTCAGCGCGAACCGACGGGCGCGCGCCCCGCGGGCTCGCCCGGGATCTGGCGCGCTCCGACTGGCGTGCGCGACGCTCCTACGCAGCCGAGGAGTTCACGCTGGCGCATCTGTTGGAGCGCAAGAGCGAGTCTGTCGCGCTCGTGCTGCCGGCGAAGGAGGTGGCCGCGACGATCGGGGCGATCGCACACTCCGTCGCGGAGCTTCTCGACGCCGGGTTGATCGACGAGGCCTTGGTCGTGGACGCCGGCTCGCGAGACGACACCGTGGCGATCGCGCAGGCGGCGGGGCTGACCGTCGTCCAGGAGGACGAGCTCGCCGGCGAGCTCGGGCCGGCACGCGGCAAGGGCGACGCGATGTGGCGCGCCCTCGGCGAGCTCGACAGCGAGATCGTGGCGTTCGTGGACACGGACACCGAGGACTTCCCGCGCCACTTCATCACCGGCCTGGTGGGGCCGCTGATCTGTGACCCCTCCGTGCATCTCGTCAAGGGCTTCTTCCGTCGCCCCTTTCGCACCAGAGAGGGCGCGATCGCGCACGAGGGCGGCGGAAGGGTCACCGAGCTGATGGCGCGGCCACTGCTCAACCTGCACGCACCGGAGCTTGCCGTATTTCACCAGCCGCTGGCCGGTGAGACCGCGGCCAGACGGGACCTGCTCGAGCGGCTGCCCTTCAGCGCGGGCTATGGCGTCGAGATCGCGATGCTGATCGACGCCTGGCGGATCGTCGGCCTCGACGGGCTGGCGCAGGTCAACCTCGGCGTGCGCCAGAATCGCCACCAGGCGCTGCGGGAGCTTTCGGCGATGGCATACGCGGTGCTCGTCGCCGCCCAGTCACGCTTTCTGGGAGCGGACTTCGCTGACACGCACGCGTCCGGATCGATCTCCTTGCCGGCGCTCGAGGCGTCGGACGCGATGGAGTTGCGCCGCGTCACGGTCGAGGAGCGTCCGCCACTCGTGGAGTTTCGCGCAGCGTCCGCCGCAAGCTGAATCGTTAAGTGTCGCCCTCGGCATCGGCGGTGAGCTCGCTGCTGTGCTCGTGGTCGGGCTCGCCGTCTTCGACGGATGTGCCCGACTCCTCGGGGCTGCCCTGGTGATGCAGGATCACGTGCGCCGACTGCTGGTCGCCGTGCGAGCTGTGTTCGATCAGCTCCTGCTCGGTCTGCTCGAAGCCACCGTCCTCGCCACCACCGGCCTCCAGCACCGCGCGTTCGGAAGGGTCGAGATCCTCGTCTCCAGCGACGCCCCCCACCCCTGCGGCTTCCGTAGCCGCGGCGTCTATCTCTTCCTGCTCGAACTGCGAGTCAGCCGACATCTCGGGCCTTCCTTCTCAGTGCTAGAGGATGTTGTTGCCGGTCAGTACATAGAGGAACGGGACGAACGGAACGATCGCCGCGATCGCCCAGGCAAGGCGTCCGAGAAGACCGAGGTCGCTGCGTCCGATCAGCCGGATCCAGATCAGCACCACCGCAATCGGGTGCAGGATGCAAAGGATGAGTTCCAAGATTTTCTTCATCTCGACTCACCATACCCCGGCCGGACGCTAAGCATGCGTCGCGGCGCGTGTTCGATTTCGCTGAATTTCACCGAGAATGTGTTTACGCTGTGTGGTGGGGGCGACGCGCTGCGCTACTAACGGCGGCGAGGGCGGCTGACGATAGGAGCCCAGGCGTGGCGAGCGTCCTTCGAAAGCAGATGAACAGCCA
>DATBZG010000247.1:0-4434 GCA_036513335.1 Solirubrobacteraceae bacterium
ACGCCGACAGCTCGTATCTGCTCGCGCCTTAAGCAGATAGCTCACTTCCAGCGCATCGAATGCCGTTGCGCGTTGTTATACGGCACGTAAATCCCATAAACGGGGGAATTCGAATGCGCTGGCGCGCCTCGCTGTCCGCGATGCGCTCCGGTAAAGCGTCAAACGACCGAACGGAGACGGACATGCGGTGGGTTTTGCCCTGGGTGGACAGAGGCAGCGAAAGTGGATTGCACAGCGGTGGTGGCCGTGGAGGCAGACGGCGTCTGCAGGCGCTGGTGGCGCTCGCCGCTACGGCGCTCGTGATGTTGAGCGCAGCCACAGCGGCGCAGGCGATCGGCACCGGCTCGGTGGAAGGGACGGTCACCAATCACAAAGCCGAAGACCTGAAAGGGATCGAAGTCACGGTCCTCGAAACGGGAGGCAACGAGGTCGGCTCGACGAAAACCAACAGCAGCGGCACCTTCGACGTGGCAGGGATCGCCAAAGGCGACTACACGGTCGCGTTCAGCGATGAAACGGCGACTTACCTGAAAAAGCAAGTGCGAGCAGTGAGCGTGGAAGAAGGAGAAGCCACCAAACTCCCTCCTGTCGTGCTGACGAAGGCCAGCGCCGTCGACGGCCAGGTGACGAGCGCCTCCAGCCCCGCCGGCTTGAGTGGCGCGAGCGTATACATCGAAGATCGCGAAAATCCCAGCAACTTTGAGGAAACCACGACGGAAGCGAGCGGACGTTACCGCTTCACACAGCTCGAACCGGGAGAATATGAGATGTACTTCTCTTATTCAGGAGGCGAATACCTCGAGCGGACAGTAACGATCGTGCTCGGCGAAGGCGTAGAACAGACAGTCCCGACAGTGCAGTTGAGCGAAGGCGGCAAGATCAGCGGCACCGTCACCAACGCCTACACCCACGCCGGGCTTGAAAAAATCCGAGTCTCCGCTTACAGCCCGGAACATGGCGGGGGCACCGCGGAAACCAACACCAAAGGCGAATACACGATCAGCGGCCTCGCCGGCGGAGTCTACGACGTCGAGTACTCCTGGGAATACAACGAAGCGGAAGACAAGGAATACGAAAAGGCGCCGGCGTTTATCCCGAAATACATAACCCAGTACTACAACGGCCAGACCTCTCAGGGGAGCGCAAACACCGTGTCCGTCAGCGAAGGCAACACGACCTCCGGCATCAACGTCGGGATGCTGCCCTCCGCCCCGCACAACCTGGCCGCTCCGGCGATCACGGGGACGGCCTTGGTGGGCGACGTGCTCACGTGCTCGAACGGCTCGTGGACCGGTGAAGGGATGCTGTCGGTGCAGTCCGGGTGGCCGTTGACGACGCCGTTCGGCTACCAGTGGCTGCTCGAAGGCAGCGCGATCAGCGGCGCCACCTCGGTGAGCTACTTGGTGCAAGGCGCGGACGAGGGCCACAGCCTCGCCTGCGAAGTGACCGCTACCAACGCAGCCGGCCACGAAGCCAGCAAGAGCGGTTCGGTGACGGTGCCTGTGCCTGCGGTGGTCGCTTTCACCCAGCGGCTCGTGTTCGTGAAAGACACGGCCAAGGCGAGCATTGCCTGTGCGAACGCGGTATGCACCGGCACCGCCGAGATCACGGCGCGCGTCGGAGCCAAGCACGGACACAAGAGGACGGTGGTGATCGCCAAGGGCTCCTACACACTTGCGGCGGGCACCCACGGTACCGTCGCGCTGCGCCTGACCGGTCGCGGCGCCGAGGCGATGCTGGCCGCCAGGCACAGGACCCTCTCGGGCAAGCTCACGATCTCCGTGAAGGTGGGTAAGACGCTCACCCGGCCGGTGGTGGTGGCACTGGCGAAGAGGTAGCAGCGAGCAGCGAAGAGGTAGCAGCGAGCAGGGGAGCGGCGTCCGTGCGCAGCCGGCGCGGGCGCCGCTACTCCCAGCGCATCGAGCGCGGGGTGTCGCGCATGCGCAGCGTGCGCGCCGGAGAGCCGCCGACGACCGCGTTGGCTGGCACCGGCTTGGTCACGACGGAGCTCGTACCCACGATGCTGTTGTCCCCGACGCTCACGCCGCGCAGCAGGCACGCCCCGTAGCCGATCCAGACGTTGTGGCCAACGCGTACGTCGCGCTTGTAGATGCCCTGCGCACGGATTGGGCGCTCGACCTCCGCCGCGCCGTGATCGAAGTCGATCAGCATCACGCGATCGGCGATTATGCACTCGCGGCCGATCGACACGTGCTGGAAGGCCGAGACGGTGCACTCCTGGCCGATCACCGTCTTTGCTCCGATGCTGACCTCGCCCTCGTGCACGCGGATCTTCGTTCCGTGCCCCACCCATGCCCAGCGCCCGATGCTGAGCGTGGCCTCGCGCCCAATCTCCAGCTTCACGCGCGGGCAGATGAAGCAGATGCCATCCGTCTGCAGCCGCTTGCCGTAGCGGAGCTTCAGGTAGAGCCAGCGGGCGAGCAGCACGGCGTAGCTGCGGCTGAGCATGTGATTGGCGCGCATGAAACGCGCCAGCGCGAGCGGCCCGCCACGCGGCGGCTGCGGCGGCAGGCGGATTGCCTCGCCGAGCTCCTCGGCCGGAATCTCGGCGGCGCCCTGAGCCGTGGGATCTGCGAGTAGCTCCATCGCCGTGGAATCGTAGGGGACGATCCGTACCCTGGACTCGAGCAGCGCCCTGCGATGATTCCCGCTCGATGACAGAAGCCCCGCTGGCCCAACGACTACTCGACGGCGACCGTCGCGCACTCGCGCGCGCGATCACGCTGGTCGAGGACAATCGCCCGGAGGGCTGGGAGCTCGTGCGCGAGGTCTATCCGCACACCGGTCAGGCCGAGGTGGTCGGCTTCACCGGGCCTCCAGGCGTCGGCAAGTCCACGCTGATCGGCGCGCTCACCAAGGCGCGCCGGCAAGCCGGACGCACCGTAGGTGTCCTGTCGATCGATCCTTCTTCTCCCTTCACGCACGGAGCTCTCCTCGGCGACCGCATCCGCCTCACCGAGCACTTCCTCGACCCGGGAGTGTTCATTCGCTCGATGGCCAACCGCGGCGCGCTCGGCGGTCTCTCCGAGGCAGCTCTGCAGGCTGCGCTGCTGCTCGATGCGGCCGGGCGCCAGGATGTGTTCGTGGAGACCGTCGGCGTGGGGCAGGCGGAGATCGACATCATCGACCACGCCGACACGATCGTGCTCGTGCTGATGCCCGGCTCGGGTGACTCGATCCAGGCTCTGAAGGCCGGTGTGATGGAGATCCCCGACGTGATCGTGATCAACAAGGCCGACCATCCCCTCACAGACACGATGATCCGTGAGATCCGCGGCGTGCTCTCCCTCGCCAACCTCGATCGCACGCCGGAGGAGGCGCGCGCGCGCTGGCGCGTGCCGATCGTCAGGACCGAGGCCGCGCGCGGCGAGGGCGTGGACGAGCTCGTCCAGCGCCTGCAGGAGCACCGCGCGCACATCCTCGCGGCGGGCCAGCTCGAGGAGCGCCGCGCGCGTAACCTGCGCAGCGAGGTACTGGCGATCGCCACCGCGCGCATGCGCAGGCGCCTGGAGGAAGACCTGCACGAGGACCCGGACTTCCAGCGCCTGCTGGACGAAGTCGTGCAGCGCCGGCTCGATCCCGCGAGCGCCGCAGCGACGCTGCTGGAGAGCGCTGTGTCGCTACCGCAGCCCGTCGACTAGGCGCCGAGCGCCCGCGCGATCACCATCTGCTGGATCTCGTCGGTGCCCTCGCCGATCGTGAGGATCTTCGCGTCGCGGTAGAAGCGGCACACCGGGTACTCCTCGATGAAGCCGTAGCCGCCGTGGATCTGCACGGCCTCCTCCGCGCAGCGCACCGCCAGGCGCCCTGTCTTCAGCTTCGCCTGCGCGGCGGTCAGCGTGAAGTTGCGCTTCGCGTCCTTCTCGAGGGCCGCCTTGTAGACGAGCAGGCGTGCCGCCGCGATCTCCGTCGCCATGTCCGCCAGCTTCCCCTGGATCGCCTGGAACTTGGAGATCGGTTTGCCGAACGCCCGGCGCTCCTTTGCGTACTTCAGCGCCTCGTCGAGCGCTCCCTGCGCGAGGCCGACGCCCATCGCCGCCACGCCGATGCGCCCGATGTCGAGGATGTGCAGGAACTGCTTGAAGCCCGCGCCGCGCGGTCCGAGCAGGCTCTCCTCCGGCACACGGCAGTCGCTGAAGCTCAGCGGGCGCGTGTCCGAGGCGTTCCAGCCCATCTTGCGGTAGGGCTCGCCCGGCTCGTAGCCGGGGGTGCCGCTCGGCACAATGATGTTGGAGATCTCCTTGAGGCGGGCGGGGTTCCCATCGCCCTCAACGGTGCTCTCGCCGGTGACCGCCGTGATGCACACCATCCCCGAGATGTCAGTGCCGGCATTCGTGATGAACTGCTTCGCGCCGTTGATCACCCATGTGCCTTCCTCGAGGGTTGCGCGCGTGCGGGTGTTGCCGGCATCCG
>DATBZG010000248.1:0-34073 GCA_036513335.1 Solirubrobacteraceae bacterium
CGAAGCGGGAGCGCCGACGGGAACGGCCGGTTGCGGCGCGGCGCCAGGGGCAACAGGCGAGACGGGGCTGGCTGGAGCGCCCACGACAGGCGCGGGCTCGGGAGCACCGGGGACGGGCTGGGCGGCAGGGGCGGGCGGGACGGCAGTACCCGGCGCCGGGAGCGGAACACCGGGGGCCGGCGGGACGGGAGCGGGTGTCACTGGCGTTCCATCCGCACTCAGCGCCTGACCGGTGGGAACGATCGTCGCGGGCGCACCGACGACGCGCGTGGCGGGGCCCGCAGCGGTCGCAGCTGCAGGCGCGACGCGTGGCACCGCGGGGCGCACCGCCGGGACCGCCGGGGCCTGTCCCTGCTGGATGCGACTGGCAGCACCGGCGCTCACACGCTGCTCGAGGTCGGCGGCGCGCTCGGGGGCGCGACCCGCCCACTCACGCAGGCGTTTGAGCTCGCGTGCCTGCGAGAACACGAGCAGCGACAGCAGCGCGATGCCCAGGAGCGACGCGAACGCGGCCACCGCTCCGATCTTCGTGAACGTGCTCGAAATCGAGAGCGCGAGCGGCAAAGCGGTCATGAATTCGGGGAGTGTACGAGGGGCGCAGGCGAATCGCGCTGGGTCACGTGGCCCGCGGAGCCGTTCGGCGCCTGCGGGCCGAGGTCCGGGCCCTCCCCGTCACCGCGCCCGCCGTCTTCCTCGCCTGGCGCCTCGCGGCGCTCGTCGGCGAGCTCGGAGACCTTCGCAGCGAGACCGGCGGCGTCGCCCTCGAGCACGAGTAGGCCGATCTCGGCGAACATCGACTCGACGGCGGCGACGTCCAACGGTATGCGGTCGGCCAGGAGGATCTTCTCCGCCTCGGTGGCCCGCGCACGCTCGTAGCTGTTGAAGAGCTCCTCGTCGAGCTTCTCGCCGGGCCGGCGCCCGACGATCTCGATGTCGATGTCGCGGTCGGGATCCAGACCTGAGAGGTCGATCATCGCGCGGGCGAGCTCGACGATCCGCACGGGTTCGCCCATATCGAGCACGAACACGGCGGCGCCGCTGCGCCTGGCGGACGGCGCGGAGGCAAGCGAGCCGGAGCGGATGATCAGCTGCACCGCCTCGGGGATCGTCATGAAGTAGCGGGTCATGCGCTCGTCGGTGACCGTCACTGGGCCGCCGCGTTCGATCTGGCGACGGAAGATCGGCACGACGCTGCCGGAGGAGCCGAGCACGTTGCCGAAGCGCACGGCGCTGTATGTGGTCCCCGCCCAGCGAACATCTGCCGCCTCGAGCGCGAACTCGGCAAGCGCCTTGGAGGCCCCCATCACGGTGGCCGGCGCGACCGCCTTGTCGGTGGACACGAGCACGAAGCGCCGCACGCCCGCTTCGCCGGCTATGTGCGCGACCACCTTGGTGCCGATCGCGTTGTTGCGCACCGCCTCCACGGGGTTGGCCTCCATCAACCCAACGTGCTTGTAGGCGGCCGCATGGAAGACGATCGTGGGGCGGTGCTCGGCGAAGACCTCGCGCATGCGCTCCTCCTCCTTGCAGTCAGCGAGGACCGCGGCGAGCATCGACGGCGGCACGTGGCGCTCGTCCTCGAGCTCGCGCTGGATCGAGAAGAGGTTGTCCTCGGCGTGGTCGAGCAGCACGATCCGGTGCGGCTCCACACGCGCGATCTGACGGCAGAGCTCCGAGCCGATCGAGCCGCCGGCGCCGGTCACGAGCACGGTCTCGCCGGCGAGATAGGCGCCGACGCGCTCGAGCTCCATGAACACCGGCTCGCGACCGAGCACGTCCTCCACGCGAACCTCGCGCACCTGACGCGCGAGCGCGCCGCGTGTCTGCAGCAGCTCGAACACCGTCGGCAGCGTGCGCACGGGGATCGAGCGCGCCCGACACTCGCGCACGATCCGCGCACGCGTGGAACCCGGCGCGGAGGGGATCGCGATGATCACTTCGTCCGGCTCCGCTTCGTCGAGGATCCGTGGCAGGTCGCCTTCGGTGTTACCGCGCACGCGCAGCCCTTCGATCCGCATGCGCCCCTTCGCGGGATCGTCGTCGAGGAACCCGACCGGCACCAGCCCCAGCTCGCGATTGCGCATCATCTCGCGCGCCACCAGCCTGCCGCCCTCGCCGGCGCCCGCGATCAGCACCGTGCGCTGGTTGCGCCGAGGGGTGCGAAAGGCCGCCAGCGGGCGGCGCTCGTAGACGCTGCGTGCGAGCGCGCGAACACCCACGAGGAAGACCAGCGAGAGCAGCCCGAACAGCAGGATCACGGTGTCCGGGAGCACGACCGCCACGGCTGCCGCGTGCCGCGCCCCGCCGTCGCCTGCGATGTACTGGTGAACCGGGCGGAAGACCTCGACGCCGAGGACCGTCAGCAGCACGATCAGCACAACGGCCAGCGCCACGGCCTCGTAGTCGCGCTGGCCGGCGAAGCGCCAGCGACGCTGGTAGACGCGAGTGAGCACGAGCACCGGCAGGCTTCCCGCGAGCACCCACCAGATCGTGTCGGCGCGCAGATCGGAATAGTGCGACGGCAGCCGCGTGGTGAAGCGCAGCTGGAAGGCGAGGTAGTACGCGAATGCGACCAGCGCCCCGTCCACCACGAGCTGTGGCAGGGAATGACGGTGGAGGGGAAGGGCCGCCGAGCGGATCCGTCGGCGCATGCGCAGATTGTAAGGCTCCGTCCCGATCCTGCTCTCACATTGGGCGCCGATGCGCCCGCGCTCAGCCGCGGTGAGAGACAGCGGAGAGGAGCAGCTCCACGAGGACGCGCGGGTCGCGTCGCACGCGCGCGGGAGCATCGGCGGGTGCGCGCTTGCCAAGCTCGAGCTCCTTGGCGGCGTCGAGCATGCGCAGGCGCCGTTCCTCAATCAGCCGTTCATCGACCGCCCCGAGACGCCCCTGGAAGGTCGTGTACACGGGGGTGCCGAGCGCCACCGCCTCGCGGTTCATGGTGCCGCCCGCGGAGACGACGAGGTCGGCCAGCGCGATCAGCGACTGCGCGTCGATCGCGTGCTCGGGCACCACGAACCCGGGCACGCCACGCAACTGCGCGCGTTGCGAGGCCACCCGCGGCAACACCACCGGCTGCGTGCCGTCCTGCTCGACGGCCGTTCGCAGGCGCTCGAGCACCTGGGCGAAGAGGTCGTTCTCGAAGCGGTGATAGAGGGAGACCTCGGGCGGCGTGCGCACGACCACGATCGGACGACCGGGGTCGAGCCCGAGCTCGTCCAGGACGCTGGGATCGGGGTCGAAGTCGGCGAGGTAGTACTCCTCCTTCAGGCCCGCGTAGGCGCGGATCTTGCCCCTGGCGCCGTAGCGATCCAGGCGCTCAGGAGGGATCGCGTCGGGGACCACCACCGCACGGGCGAGACGGCAGTTGACGTTGTGCTGAACGGTCGCCCACTCGTAATCGAACATCGTCGCGCTGGGAACGCGCAGCGCCGCGGCCGCCACGCTCACGTCGTTGGAGCCGTGGCCGAGGGCTACGTCGAAGCGACCGTGCGTCCGGGATTCGCCGAGCGCCCAGCGCGCGAGCGCAAAGGAACGCGACGCGAGGCCGGTGGCCTTCGCGCTCAGACGCTCGCCGCGATGATGCCCGATCGCGGTGTGGGCGACGCCCAGCCGATCGCACAGCTCGAGCGTCTGGGCGAAGTCGCGAGCGGTCACGCGCACGTCGTGCCCGTCGGCCTGCAGGCACGCGATCACCGGGCGCATGACGAGCACGTGCGGGCTGTTCGTGAGATCGATCCAGATGCGCATGCGCACAGGACGCTAACGCTCGACGTCGATCGGTCCCCCGATCGCCGCTATGGTTGCGCGGCCGATGCTCGTCCTGGCCTCGATCTCAGAATCGCTCGTCAACGAAACCTCGCACCTGGTTCGCGACGGCGGGCTGCCGGTGATCTTCGCGCTGATGGCGATCTCCAGTGCCTGCATCCCGATCCCCTCGGAGGTCGTGATGTTGTTCGCGGGCTTCGTCGTCGCCGACCCCGGCCAGAGCTCCTCCCACCACCACCTGACGCTCCTCGGGGTGATCCTGATCGGGCTGCTGGGCACGATGGTCGGCTCGTGGGTCTCATACGCCGTCGGGCGCGGCGGGCGCCTGGAGCTGCTCGAACGTCACGGCGGCAAGGTACACATGGGCCCGGCACAGATCGACCGCGCGGACCGCTGGTTCCAGCGCTACGGCGAGGCGACAGTGCTGTTTGGCCGGATGGTGCCACTGCTGCGCGCGTTCGTGTCGCTGCCGGCCGGCGTGGCGAAGATGCCGATCGTTCGCTTCACCGTGTTCTCGCTGATCGGCGCCCTGCCGTGGACGATCGGGCTGGCGGTGGCCGGACACGCGCTGGGCAGCGACTGGACGAGCGTGCGCAAGGCGTTCGAGTACGTCGACTACGCGGTCGTGGCGCTGATCGTCGTGGGCATCGTCTACGCGATCGTGCGCGTGCGTCGCGGGCGTCGCCAGCCGGCGACCGATGCGGCGGGCTGAGGCGAAGCTCCCGCTCGAGCACGCGCTGGCGCTGGGCCTGCTTCACGGCCCCGCCGAGCTGCTCCCGGTGTCCTCCTCGGCGCACACGACGCTCGTCCCGTGGCTTGCGGGATGGCCGTACATGCAGCTGGAGGACGAGCTGCGCAAGTCCTTCGAGGTCGCGCTGCACGCGGGCACGGGCGCCGCGCTGGCAATCGCCATGCGCGCGGAGCTGCGCCGCTCGCTGGCGCAGATGGACGGCCGCCGCGCGGGCGTGCTGGCGCTGGCGCTCGCGCCGCCGACGATCGCCGGCTACCTGCTGGAGGGCCCGATCGAGCGGCGCCTCGGCGGCCCACGCTCGATCGCGGTCGGGCTGCTCGCAGGCGCGGTGGCGATGGCGCTCGCCGACGCCCGGGCGAGCAGCCAGGACAAGACGGAGCGAGCGAGCGAGGATGCGGGCGCTGCCGACGGCCTGGCGCTGGGATTCGCTCAGGCGCTCGCGCTGATGCCGGGCGTCTCGCGCAGCGGCGCCACGCTCAGCGCGGCGAGGGCCCGCGGCTTCAGTCGCGCCGCCGCGCAGGCGCTCTCATGGGAGGCGGGCCTGCCGGTGATCCTCGGCGCGAGCGTGCTCAAGGGGCTGCGGCTGCGCCATGCGGGAATCCGCGGCGGGCAGGGTGGCGCGCTCGTCGCCGGTGCCGGCGCGGCCTTCATATCGACGCTCGTGAGCGCGCGTGCCTTGCGGCGCGGCACGCGCGAGGGGCGCCCGCTGCTCGGCTACTCCCTCTACCGCTGCCTGCTGGCGGCGCTGGTGATCGCCCGCGGGCGCGCACAATAGGGGCGGATGGCTGTCCTTGGCACGGTGATCGGCGGACGCTACCGCCTCGATGCGGAGATCGGGCGCGGCGGCATGTCGACCGTATACCGCGCGTTCGACCTGGTGCTCGAGCGCCCCGTGGCGATCAAGCTGATGCACCGCGAGACCGCCGCCGACACCGACCAGCTCGAGCGCTTCCGCCGCGAGGCGCGCTCTGTGGCACAGCTCAACCACCCCCACGTGGTGACCGTGATCGACGCCGGCGAGGAGCGTTCCGCGGACGGCGAGGGGGATCCCGGAGGGCCACTCGCCACGCCGTACATCGTGCTCGAGTACGTCCACGGCGAGACGCTCAAGGACGTGATCCGCCGCGAAGGGCCGCTGGAGATCTCCGAGGCGATCGCGTATGCGATCGAGATCGCGCGTGCGCTCGCAGCCGCCCACGAACGCCAGATCGTGCATCGCGACGTCAAGCCCCACAACGTCCTCATCAGCGAGGAAGGCGGCGCCAAGATCACCGACTTCGGGATCGCGCGAACGCTGACCGAGGAAGGCCTGACGATCGCCGGTCGCGTGCTTGGCACGACCGACTACGTCTCTCCCGAGCAGGCGCTCGGTCAGTCCGTCACAGGCCAGTCCGACCTGTACTCGCTCGGCGTGGTCCTGTTCGAGATGCTCACCGGCGACGTTCCCTTCCACGGTCCCTCGCCGGTGGCGGTGGCGATGAAGCACGTGCGCGAGGAAGTGCCGGACATCCAGCTCCTACGACCGGAAGTCTCAGCGGCGACGGCAGCCGTCGTGGAGCGTGCGGTCTCCAAGGACCTCGACCGGCGCTATCACGACGCCGCCGAGATGCTCAAGGACCTCGAGGAGATCCTCGCCGTCGAGGCCGCGAGGACGGGGCAGGCGACCGGAGAGGTGACGACCGTGCTGCGCACGCTGCCGGGAGGCGTACGCCGGCGCTTGCCGTGGCGTATGCGCCACCCCGCACGCTGGGGGGTCTCGCTGGCGCTGCTCGTCGCGATCGTGGCGGTCGTGCTCGTGCTCGCGGCCGGCGAAGCGCACCGCGGCGCCGGCCAGAGCCCGGGGATCGCCGAACACACAGGCGTGGAAGCGGTGCAGCTGGGCCAGGCGGCCGCACATGACTACAACCCGTTCGGCACGGGGCCCGAAAACCGCGACCTGGTCGGCAACCTGGTCGACGGCGACCCCAACACGACGTGGAGCACCGAGCAGTACTACGAAGGCACGCTGAAGAAGAGTGGCGGCACGGGGCTCGGCGTCTACCTCGACGCCGCCCCAAGCGTGCTCGCCTCCTCGATCGAGATCCAGACGCCCACGCCCGGCTTCGCCGTGCAGATCTACGTCGCCAACCACATCGACCTGAAGGTGCCCTACGGCAGCTCCACGCCGCTGAGCGCGCGCGGCTGGCAGGGTCCTGTCGGCACCAGCGCCGACGTCCACAACGGCGAACGGATACCGCTGAGCCTGTCAGGACATCCGCACCGCTATTACCTGGTGTGGCTGACGACGCTGCCGCCCGGGATGGAGTCCGCGACGCTCTCCGAGCTGACGCTGTTCAAGTAGCGCCGGTCCTCGCTCAGTAGCTCAGCACGTGCCGGCGGGCGTGGCGCTCGAGCGCAAGGCGGCAGAGGCGGTCCACAAGCGTCGGGTAGGGGACACCTGACGCGTCCAGCAGCTTCGCGTAGACGCTCGTGGGCGTGAACCCGGGCATCGTGTTCAGCTCGTTCAGGAGCACGCGATCGCCGTCGACGAAGAAGTCCACCCGCGCGAGTCCTTCGCAGCCGCTCGCGAGGAACGCCTGGATCGCGATCTCCCTGACCTGCAGCGCAGCGCTGTCGGAGATCGAAGCGGGAATCCGCAGCTCCATGCCGCCGGGGGTGTACTTGGCGCCGAAGTCGTAGAACTCGCCCGCGAAGACGATCTCCCCGGGCTTGGACACGAACGCCTCGCCGTCTGCCTCGCGCCGCGCCGCCGGCACCCCGAGCACGCCGCACTCGACCTCCCTGCCTGTGGCCATCGCCTCGACGATCACCAGCGCATCGTGGGAGAACGCCTCGCGCACGGCATCCGCCAGGTCCTCCTCGCGGCTGACCTTGACGATGCCCACCGAGGAGCCCAGGTGCGCAGGCTTCACGAACACCGGCATTCCGAGGCGCGAGATCCGCGCGATCTCCGCGAGGGTCTGCTCACGCGAGCCGTCGAAGCGCTCCGCACGCACCCCCACATAATCGACCTGTGGAACGCCCAGGCCCGACATCAGCTGCTTGAAGAGCACCTTGTCCAGGCACAGCGCCGACGCTGCCACGCCGGCTCCCACGTAGGCCACATCGAGCGTCTCGAGCATGCCCTGCACGGTGCCGTCCTCGCCGAATGGTCCGTGCAGGACGGGAAAGGCGACGTCCACGCCGAGCAGGCCGCCTGCCGGGGTGACGCTGAGCGGCTCGCCATCCTGGCGCCAGACTCCGTCGCGGCCGATCTCGACCCACACGACCTCGTGCCCGGCTGCGCTGAGACCATCGCGGACGGCCGCCCCCGAGGAGAGCGACACGTCGTGCTCGGAGGAGCGCCCGCCGGCCAGCACCGCCACGAGGAGCGGATCGCGCGCTGTGGATTCGGTGATGTCAGCCATCGCTCATTCCGGCGGGGTCGCAGGGGGAGGCGTTTCCGTTGTCGTCGTCGTGGTCGGCGTGGTCGTCGGAGGGGTGGTGGTCGTGGCGAGCACGCCGACGGAGATCGTCACGGTGGCGCCCTTTCGCGCGAGAGACCCGCCCGCCGGGCTCTGTTCCGCCACCACCCCCACCTGAGACTGTTCGGTGGTCGTGTGCGGCTGGGAGGTGACCTTGAAGCCCGCGTGCTTCAGCGCCGTGGCCGCCGCGGCGGAGGCGGCGCCTACAACGCTCGGGACTTCGACTTCCTTCGGCGCCTTGGCGACCGTCAGGTTGACCTTGTCTCCCGCGTGCAGCGAGCTGCCGGTGGCGGGCGACTGCGCCAGGACCGTTCCCGGCGTCTGCGTGCTCGAGACCTTCTTCGTGACCGTGCCCAGCTCGAGTTCGGAGTTGGTGAGGGTCGCTTCGGCCGCTTCCAGGGACTGACCGGTGACGTCGGGGACGTGCACGGGCGCGGGGCCACTGGAGACGATCAAGGTCACGACGCGGCCTTCCTGGATCTCGGTTTCCGCGGATGGCTCGGTCGCGATCACGAGACCCTCCGCGACCGTCTTGCTCGCTTCGCTCTTCCTCGTCGTCTTCAGGCCCGCCTTGCGCAGCTTGGCGGCGGCCTTCGCGGCAGTCAGCCCGGCGACATCGATCAACGACTTGCTGGCGGGACCCTCGGAGATCACGATGCTCACGCGGGCGCCCTTCTTGACGATCTCGCCGGCACGCGGCGACTGGCTGATCACGAGCCCGCCTGCGACCTTCACGCTCGGCTTCAGCGATGAGGAGGGCACGAGCCCGGCGCTCCGCAGCGAGGACCCTGCGGCCTGTTCGGTCTTCCCGGTCACGCTGGGAACGCTCACCGACGGGTTCGAGCGCGTCAGCAGCACGGCGAGCACGGCCGCGGCGGCGATCACGACCACGGCCAGCGCCCACAGCCATGCGCGCCTGCGGCGATCGGGAGAGCCGCCGCCCTGCCCGTCGTACTCGCCGGGGCCACCCGTGGCCAGCAGCATCGAGCCCGTACCGGGCCCCGGCGGCGCCACGGCGGCGGCGCGATATTCGTGTCTGCCCGCGGCGGGTGCGCCAGTGTATGCCGGCAGCGCCTCGCGCTCGCGTTGGAGCGCAGCAATCAGCTCATCCGCGTCTGCGTAGCGCTGCGTGGGATCCTTGGCGAGCGCGCGCAGAACGACCGCGTCCAGCGAAGGCGGCAGCGACGGGTTCAGCTCGCTGGGTGGGCGCGGCTCGGCTGAAACCTGCTTGTAGGCGATCGCAACGGCGCTCTCGCCCTCGAACGGGACGACGCCGGTCAGCAGCTCATAGAGGATCACGCCGATTGAGTACAGGTCGGAGGCGGCGCTGACGGCAAAGCCCTGCGCCTGCTCAGGGGACAGGTACTGGGCTGTGCCCATGATCGATCCCGTGAGCGTCATGTCCGAGGCGCCCGCCCGCGCGATCCCGAAGTCGGTCACGCGCGCGCGGCCCTCTTCGTCGAGGATCACGTTGTGCGGCTTCAGGTCGCGGTGGATCACGCCGCGCCGGTGTGCCGAGCGAGCGGCGCGCAGGATCTGGATCACGATGTCGATCGCCGCCGCCGGTTCGAGCGCGCCCTGTTCGCGGACGATCGCCTTCAGCGAGCGACCCGCCACGTACTCCATGGCGATGTAGTAGGTGCCATTCCACTCGCCGCGGTCGAAGATGCCGACGATGTTCGGGTGCGACAGCGCCGCCGCACTGGAGGCCTCGCGGCGAAAGCGCTCGACGAACTCGTGGTCTTCGGCGAAGTGGTGGTGCAGGACCTTGACCGCCACCTCCCTGCCGAGCAGCTGGTCTTGGGCCAGGTACACGTCGGCCATGCCACCAGAGCCCAGGCGCGAGATCACCCTGTAGCGCCCGTCGATGATCGTCTCGGGTTCGATCATTCGCTCAGCAGCCTTTCCATGACCGCCCTGACGACCGGCAGCGCGTACACGGCGCCGTAGCCGGGGACTTTGCGCAGTGTTGCTGCGACGACCACACGCGGGTTCGACGCGGGCGCGAAGGCGATGAACCACACGTTGTTCAGAGCGGTACCGATCTCCGTTTCCGCGGTGCCCGTCTTGCCTGCAACCTGCACGCCTGAGATCTTCGCCGCTTCGCCGGTTCCTTCGTTGACGACAGCTTCCATCATCAAGGTAACCGCCTTCGCCGTGGATGGCTTCATCACGACCGACTGCACACGCGGTGAGACGCGCTCGACCACACGCCCTTCAGGGTCGACGATGCGCGCCGTCAAATGCGGGACCATCAGCCGCCCGTCGTTGGCGACGGCCGCGGCGACCTCGGCCATCTGCAGCGCGGTCACGTCGAGTTTGTCCTGGCCGATGCCCAGGCGCCCGACGTCGACGTTCGCGCTCGTCGGCTGGAGCAGCCTTTCGCCTTCGTACTCGCCGCTGGCCGACATCTCCCTCGCCGGATAGTCGAGCTGGGGCTTGCGGTCGAAGCCGAAGCGGCTCATGTAGCGGGCGAGCGTACGCTTGCCCAGCCTCTCGGCCACCTGCGCGTACACGGTGTTGACGGATTTGGCGAGTGCCTGAGTGAGCGAGATCTGCCCGAAGCTTTCGTCCTCGTCGTTGTCCAGGGGTACGCCGGAGACGAGAATCCCGTTGCGCCCGCTGAGCGTCGATTCGGGTGTGAACATGCCCGTATCGATGGCGGCCGTGGCGGTCACGATCTTGAACGTGGAGCCGGGCGCGTATCCATACTGGGTCGCACGGTTGACCAACGGGGAGCCCGGGTCGGTTGCGACCTGTTCATAGCCCTTGCCCGTGCTCAGCTTGTTCGGGTCATAGCTCGGCGAGGAGGCCATCACGGTGACGGCGCCCGACCGCGGTTCCAGGGCGACGACCGCTCCTTCGTAGCCGGCGAGCTTCGCGTTGGCGACCTCCTGGGCACCCGGGTGCAGGGTCGTCACGACCTTGTCGCCTTCAGGTTCCTTACCCTGCAGCTGGTTGAGAATCGACTGCAGGTTCGTCGAGCCGTGGCCATCCAGCGCGGAATCACGGAACTGCTCTACGCCGGAGGTGCCCGGGTCGATGTAGTCGTAGCCGATCGCGTTGGCGAAGGCCGATCTGGTCGGATAGGTGCGTTGGTAGGTGCTTTCCCGGCCGCGCACGTCACGCGCGAGCACCTTGCCGTCGGCAGCGACGATCGAGCCGCGGTGGATCCGCTCCTGCTCCAACAGCGCGCGCGCGTTGAGCTTGTTTTCACGCAGCGAGGAAGCTTCGAAGACCGTCCAGCGCGAGGTGAACGCGACGAGCAGCGCGAACAGCACGGCGACGAGCCCGTAAAGGCGAACAATTGGGCGGTTCATCGCGCGCGCCTCATTCGAGCTGTTCCAGTTCCAGGCTGTGTATGACCGACGCCGCGTCGCCTTCCGAGCGCAGCGATTGGTCGAGCAGCTTGTGGCGTTTTTCCGAGCTCAGGGTGGAGGCACTGACGCCGGAGACGTACTGGCTGCTGTACAGCTCGAGGTTGCCCGGCAGCTTGTAGGGCAGGCCCTCGAACATCGTGATCAGACCGCGGTTGTTGGTGCCGATGAAGTACACCGACTGAAGCGCCAGGTAGGCGGCAGAGCCGAGCACCACGAGCAGTCCCAACAGGACCGCGATCAAGCCCGCGTGGCGCAGCCTGCGCCGGGGACGGGCGATCGCCTGTGGGCCCGGTGAGGAGCCCACGCGCGGCACCCGCCGCTGTGGCGCCTGCGCCGCCTGCGCCCGCACGGACACCGCGGGAATCCCGACGAGCGTGGCGTGATCCTCGCCCACCGGCTGCTGTCCCACCTGCACGTCCTCCAGGCGCAGCAGCACGACCGTGATGTTGTCGCGCCCTCCCGCCTCGTTGGCAGCCGCGATCAGCGCCTCGCCGGCATCGGGCAGTCGCGGATGCGCGAGCAACACCGCCGCGATCTGATCCTCGCCGATCATCGTCGTCAGTCCGTCGCTGCAGATCAGGTACACATCACCCGCACGCGCACGCACGGAGCGGGTGTCGACCTCGACCGTGCCCTCCGGCCCGAGGGCGCGGGTGATCACCGAGCGCTGGGGATGCTCGATCGCTTCCTCGGGGGTCAGTCGACCCTGGCGGATGAGCTCGTCCACGAGCGAGTGGTCGTCTGTCAGGCGCTCCAGCCGGCCGTCGCGCAGGCAGTAGGCGCGACTGTCGCCGACATGGGCGATCGCCACCTCCTGCTCGCCGACGTACACCGCCGTGAGCGTCGTGCCCATGCCGGCGTGCTCTGCGTTGGCGTGGGAGAGCTCGTGGATGTGGGTGTTCGCCGCGCGGGCGAGATCGGCCAGCGCGAGCTCCGGCTGGGAGGCATCCTGGACGCCGAGCTGGAAGGACTCCACGGCGAGGCGCGAGGCGACCTCGCCGGCCTGCGCACCACCCATCCCGTCGGCTACGACGAACAGCGGCGAGCGGGCGAGCAGCGAGTCCTCGTTGGCGCGCCGCTGGCGGCCAGTGTCGGTCCCGGCGTACTGTTCGGATACGCGCAGCATCAGGCTGTGGAATCAACCATCTAGTCGACCTCGAATGCGAATTCGCTGTCGCCGATGCGCACCCGGTCGCCGGGGTGAAGCGGCCGCGCAGTCTGCAGCAGCTCCTCGTTGAGATAGGTGCCGTTGGTGGAGTCGAGGTCTTCGATGACCACTATGTTGCCCTGCTCGTACACGCGTGCGTGGCGGGAGGACGCGAACGGGTCGTCCAAACGGATCTCGGCGCGGTCGCCGCGGCCAAGCACGAGGTCGCTGTCGAGGTCATAGATCATCCCTGGATCGTGTCCCGGCGCGCGCTCGACGACCAGCCGCGGCGAGCGGTGCGCCACGTCCACAGGCCCCAGCGTGGAGGCCGAGTACAGGCCGGTGGCATCCGCCGGGATCGGTGCGCCCGCGCGGGCGGGATCGGGCTGGCCGGAGCCGAGCTGGCCGCCCCCGCTGCGCAGATCGCGGCGAGCGCTGCGGGCGACCCACAGCAGGAACAGGTAGATGACCGCGAGGAACCCGAACTTCAACGCCACCGATACGGGCTCGAGCGTGTTCATGCAAGTTCGAACACGAGCTCTGTGGAGCCGAGCTCGACGCGATCCCCGGGCTGGAGCGCGCGCGCGACGTCGACCGGCTGTCCGTTGACGAGCACGCCGTTGGTGGAGCCGAGGTCGGCCACCGTCCAGCCGGCGGGTCCGGGGCGGATCTCAGCGTGGCGCCGGGAGATGCCGGCGTCCTCGAGCACCACGTCGCAGTCGCGGCCACGGCCGATCGTGGCGCCGCCCGGAGGCACGATCAGCCTGCGGTCGGCCAGCGCCAAGAGCGCGCGCTGAGGGCGCGGCTGAGCCCTGGCTTCTTCGAGCGGCGCCTGGAGGCGTTCGGAGTTGCTGTAGATCATCGTGTTGCCGTACTCCTGCGCCGGAGCGGGCGGTTGTGCCGGTGGCGCTGGTGCCGGCGCGGCGTGCTCCTCGCCCGGCGGCTGCACGAGGCGCGCCTGAATGCCGAATTCGCCCAGCGAGAGCCGCTCGTCGGTGTGAAAGATGATCTGCAGCCGCGAGGCCAGGATCAGGTCCTCCCGTCGCGCGTGCTCGAGCATGTATGCGGACAGCTCGTCGATCACATCGCGCTCCACGCCGCGGTAGCGCTCGCGATCCTTCGGCGAGAGCCACACCGAGTACTCGTTGGGGGCATACACCCGCGACACGGACACCGTGCGGTGCGCGTCCATCTCGCGCGTGAGCTTGCGCGCCAGCTCGATCGGGCGGACCTCCGAGCGGAACACGCGTCCGAAGACGCCCTCGACGAGGCTGGCGATCGTGGTCTCGACGCTCTTGAACGGGTTCATCGGGGCAGGGTTGACGCCGATCGTCTGGGGATCGGCCGGCAATCGTCAGGCATGCTACGCACCGTACTCAGACGGGGCCGCGCAGCGCGCGAGCGGCGACGGCGACCACGCCACCGAGGATCGCACCGAGCACGGCGCCACGCGGGCTTGGGTACGAGGTATGCGCACTCAGACCCGCGTCCAGCATCGGTGCGGCTGCCGCGATCGCCGCCGACCAGACGGCGACGGCGACAATGTCCAGGGCGGCGCTGCGACCCCTGACGATCCACGGCAGGACGACCGCGCCCGCGGCCCACAGCGTCGCCCCAAGCAGCACGCCGAGCGCCAGCAGGGGCCCGATCACGTGCGAGGCGGTCAGGCCCAGCGAGGTCTCCCACGCCGAGCGCGGCGGGGTCGTGCTCGGATGCGCCAGCCACAGACGACGGTTGAGCAGTGGACCCGCGAGCGCGAGCCACCAGTATCCGAGCGCCGCCACGGTCGCGCGGTCGCGCCAGCGCGATGCCTGTCCGGCGATAGCGGGGAAAGCGCCTGCGAGACCTGCGAGGCCGAGCACGGGCGCCAGCGCGCAGGAGAGCCAGCGCACGCCGATCCGAGGGCTGCCCCGGTCCGCGGGGAGGACCGCCAATGGCGCCAGCGCGGCGAACGCCAGCAGGGCGACGCCTGTTCGCCCAGAGAAGGCCTGCCAGCCGATCAGGATCGCTGCCCCCGCCAGCCAGACGCCGCGCGGCAGCCTCGGCCGCCATGCCGGCCCTGCGTGCTCGTCCGCATCGAGCTCCTGGACGGGCGGCGGCGGTTGCACCGCCGTTCGGTCGGCGAGCGGCGGCCCTCCAGTGACGCGCGAGCGCCGGGGCCAGCGCGGCCGTCCGATTCCGTTCTCGAGCGTCTCTACCAGCACCAAGCGCAGCTCCTCGAGCGTTCCCCGCTCGCGTGGCTCCGGCGCGAGCGCACGATCGAGCGCCCTGGTGAGCGTCGGCGAGAGGTCACGGCGCTCGCGCTCCAGCGGTGTCACCTGCCGACCGATGCGTCGCACGGTGGCAGCGGGGGTGGCGCCGCGCACCGGGTTGATCCCGCTGAGCGCCTCGTAGGTGACAAGCGCCAGCGAGTACAGGTCCGCAGGGGCGCCCACCTCGCGGCCCTCGCTCTGCTCGGGAGCCATGTAGGCGAGTGTTCCCAGGACGTCCCCGGTACGTGTGAGCGCGTCCTCGCCGACGAGGCTCGCACCGCCGAAGTCTGTGAGCTTGGCCGCGGCGACCAGGGTCTGTGGCGTGGCGTCGTCGTCGGAGTGGTGGGGCACGAGCACGTTCTGCGGCTTGATGTCCCGGTGGATCACGCCGCGTGCGTGGGCGTGCGAGAGCCCGCCTGCGAGGGCCAGCGAGATCTCGAGGACCTCCTCGTCCTCGAGCGACTCCTCGGCGATCAGCGTCGCGAGCGTGTCGCCGTCGACGAGCTCGGAGATCAGGTAGAACGCGTCGTCGACCGCACACGCCTCATACAACGCGACGATCGCAGGGTGCGACAGCCGCGCCGCGGCGTGTGCCTCACGGCTCGCTCGATCGCCGTCCCCCTCCGGCCCGAGCCACACGCGCTTGACGGCGACCTTGCGCCGGAGAAGCTCGTCCTGGGCACGCCAGACGACGCCGAAGCCGCCGGCGCCGAGGCGCTCGAGCAGGCGATAGCGCTCCAGCACCAGCTCGTCAACACCCGGCCCGTCTCCGGGTCCGGTTATGCGCCGACGCACCGGCTCCTTGGCGGCTCGAGCTGACTGGACGAGGGTACGCGGCGACTCCACCGGCTCCCGCGTTCGCCGTGCGCCACCCTCCTACCTGCCGTCAACGGCAGGAAAACGCGCACTGACCGAGAAGTT
Source organism: Solirubrobacteraceae bacterium (assembly GCA_036513335.1). Lineage (GTDB taxonomy): Bacteria > Actinomycetota > Thermoleophilia > Solirubrobacterales > Solirubrobacteraceae > Palsa-744. The sequence continues at coordinate 15,684 of DATBZG010000248.1, forward strand.
GCAGTCTCGTAAGGGGAATGAAGGGCAGTCATACTGGGGCCTTCCTAAAGTCCCTGCAAAGGAGCGGTTGGGTTTTGTCGTTCTTTGACGATGACGAGGAGACGGCGCCTCGACCGTCCTCCCGGACAGCGCGTCAGCGCCCGGTGAGCGCCGGTGCGCCGCGACGCCCGCGGCCGCGTCGTCCGTCGCGCTCGGGACCTTCGGGGCCCGACCAGCGCACGCTGATGGCTCGCCGCCTGACGCTGGCGGGCGCGCTGATCGTGTTCATCATCATCGCCGCGCTCGTCATCAGCAGCATCATCAAGAGCGGCAAGGAGGAAGGGCTGAAGACCTACAACCGCGAAGTCAGCCAGCTCGGTCGCGAATCCGTCGAACAGGTTGCCAACCCGCTGTTCACGGCGCTGCCGAACGCGACCACCAAGTCGGCACTCGATGTCGAGCAGCAGGTCGACGAACTACTCACGAAGGCGCAGTCGATCGTCACGCGCACCAAGAGCCTGAGCGTGCCAGGCGAAATGGCCTCGGCGCAGCGGGATCTGCTGCTGACCATGGACCTGCGCGAGGAAGGGCTGACGAAGGTCGCAGCACTGCTGCCCACGGCACTCGGCGGCAAGGCCAAACAGACGAGCACGAAGATCGCCGGTGACATGGAGATCCTCCTCGCCTCAGACGTGATCTACTCGCAGCGTGTCGTGCCGTTGGTGCAGGAGACGCTGGAAGCCAATGGCACGACGGGCCTGAGCACGGCTCCCAGCCGCTTCCTTCCGAACGTCGGCTGGCTGGAAAGCTCGACCGTGCTCTCGCGGATCAGCGGCCAGTCGGCCTCCACCTCCTCCACGGGCCTCGCGGCGGGCACGCACGGCAGCGCCCTGTTGGGCGTGAGCGTGGGGGCCAACGAACTGCAGCCGGAACCGACGCTCAACCACATCGGCGGCGGCGCCAACCCGACCTTTACGGTGGTCGTCGAAGACTCCGGCGAAAACCCGGAGACGGACGTGAAGGTGGACATGACGGTCACGGCGGCGGGCAAGAAGTACAAGGCCTCGCACGTGATCGACTCGACCCAGGCGGGCACGAAGTACAACGTCGAAGTGAGCGTCGTGGGCGTGCCGCAAGGCGCGGCGGCGACCGTTGAAGCGTACGTCGAACCTGTGCCAGGGGAGACGGATGTGGAAAACAACAAGGCGACCTACCTGGCGATCTTCGGCGAATAGGCCCGGGGGCCGCGTCCCGGTCGCTGCGCCAGCGGCTAAGTTGTGGCGATGGTGGCATCGATCACGAACACCCAGGGGATCATCGCGATCGCAGCGGCAGCGGTGGCGGTGGCGGCGCTGCTCGGATGCCTCGCGCTGAGCGTGAGCCTGCGCCGTCTGCGCCGCGCGCAGCGGCTGGTGCTCGGCGAGCACGAGGAGCGCGACGTGATCGACCATGCGGCCGCTCTGCAGGAGGCCTTCCAGGCGATGGGGTCCTATGTCGAGGACACCGCCACGCGCCTGGACGGACGTCTGGCCAACGTCGAGTCGGCTCTGCGCGGACGGATCGCGCACCGCGCGCTGGTTCGCTACGACGCCTACAACGAGCTATCCGGCCACCAGTCGATGTCGATTGCCCTGCTGGACGACGAACAGTCGGGCATCGTGCTCTCGTGCATCCACCATCGCGATCAGGCGCGCGTCTATGGAAAGCAGGTGCACAGCGGGCACGGCGAACTGGAGCTCTCCCCCGAGGAGGCCGAGGCCGTGCGACTGGCGCTCGCCGGGCCCCGCGAAGCGGCGCCTGTGCATGAACACCCGGCCTGATCTCGACGGCGGGCGCGGGCGCGTCGGCTATCTCGGTCCGGCGGGTACCTTCAGCGAGGAGGCGCTGCTCGCGAGTGCCGCCCAGGACGCGGTCGAGCCGGTTGCGATGGCGAGCATCTACGACGCCGTGATGGCGCTGCGCGCCGGGGAGGTCGACTGGGCGATCGTGCCGATCGAGAACTCCCTGGAGGGCTCGATCAACGTGACGCTGGACCTGCTCGTGGAGGAGGCCGACGAGGTCGCGATCGTGGGTGAGGCGCTGCTGCGCGTCAGCCATTCGCTGATCGGCGCCGGCGCTGTGCGGCTGGATGAGATCGACACCGTTCTCACCCATCCCCAGGTCCCCGGGCAATGCACGGTGTTCCTGCGCGGCGAGCTCGCGCAGGCGCGGGTCGTTCCGGCTGCCTCAACCGCGGAGGCAGTGCGCACGGTCGTGGCCGAGGGCCGCCCCGGCCAGGCGGCACTCGGCACGCCGCTCGCGGCCCGCATCTACGGGGGCACAGTCATCCGCGAAGGCGTCGAGGACCGCAGCGACAACGAAACGCGTTTTGTGTGGCTGGCTGGAGACGGCGCCGAGGCACCGCCGCTGTGCGATGTCGAACCGGCGGAGTGGAAGACGTCGCTGGTCTTCTGGGGCGCAGGAGCGGACCGTCCGGGCTGGCTCGTGCGCTGCCTGGATGAGTTCGCACGCAGGGAGATCAACCTCACGAAGATCGAGTCGCGACCGCGACGAAAGCGGCTCGGGAGCTACATGTTCTTCGCAGATCTCACAGGCGCACGGGAGGATCAGCCGGTCGCGGAAGCGATCGCGGGCGTGCGATCGATGTGTGAGGAGTTGCACGTGCTGGGCTCCTACAGGGCAGCTGCAGACGGCAGTTCGCGCGAGCGAAAGGCCCAGCCGGACGCGCCCAGCGCCGCGTCGCGCTAGCGCCCCCGCTAGACTGCGGCGCGAACATGGAGAGCACAGTCCCACCAGAGCCGGTGGGGTCCGTGCCGCCTTCAGAGCACCAGCGGCACGGACCTAGCCCATCGCCCACGGGGGCGATGAGCGGCCGGGTGCTCGTTCTCAATGCCACGTATGAGCCGATCAACGTGTGCACCGTGCGGCGTGCGGTCGTGCTGCTGCTGAAGGAGAAGGCGGAGCTGCTCGAGCGCGGGCGCTGGGCGCTGCACTCCGAGAGCTCGACGCTCGCGCGGCCTGTCGTGATCCGCCTCGTCAACTACGTCAAGGTCCCACGCGACGCCCACAGGCGCAAGATCACGCGGCGGGCGGTGTTCGCGCGCGACAGCTGGACCTGCCAATACTGCGGCTCGCGCTCCAACCTGACCGTCGACCACGTGATCCCGCGCTCGAAGGGCGGGACCTCCAGCTGGGACAACATCGTCGCCTCCTGCGCACCGTGCAACCGGCGCAAGGGCGACCGGCTGCCACGCCAGGCGGGCATGCATCCACGCCACGCCCCCGGCACGCCGCGTGCGGAGATCTTCATCCACGTCGCCAGCCCCACGATTCCGGCGGCATGGCTGCAATACCTGCCTCAAGCGGCTTAACGACGAAGGGCGCCCCGAAAGGCGCCCTTCGCATGCTGCTCTGACTGGATGACCGAGGCGACGAGAAAAGCAGCCGGAGGGACCAGAACCGGCGGTCGTCTCGGGGTGTCCCGGGTTGGATTCCGCTAAGCGGTCCAGCCTGTCCGACCTAGCGGCCGGTCACCTCCAGGGTCCCGCAAAAACTGTCACTCAACGTTTGGACCACCTCCTTTCTCTGGTCCCGCCAGATTAGCGAACGGAGATGACATCCGGGGCCATCAGGACGGCACCCGGTCCTGAGCTCAGCGGACGATGACGCCGAACTCCTGAGCGTAGGTCGCTCCAGGTGCGCCTTCGCCGAGCGAGGCGGGGACCGCGGCAACGACGCCGACGCCCGTTTCTGTGTACTGCGTTTCGAGGATGTTCGCCAGGTGGCCCGGGGAGGCGAACCAAGCCGCAACGATCGCGTCGGGCGTGGATAGCTGGTAGGTCCCCCATGCGAGGTTCTCGCCGATCACGTAGCCATCGCTGGTGTTCGGGATGTAGCCGGTGTCGCGGATGCGATCGACGGGTGTCTCGCCGCTGGGGGAGACGTGCGCGAAGTAGTCGTCGGCGATCAGTTCTTCGCAGTGGCCTTCGGCGGCCTGCTGGAGTTTGGGGCTGATCGCCAGCGGGCTCTCGCCGTTTTCGGCGCGCTTGCGGTTGATCAGGCAGAGGATCGCGCCGCGCACCAGTTCGATGTTCTGCGATTCGGGTGTCAGTTCGGTGTTCTGACAGGTGGTGGCCAGGACGGTGGCGATGACCGCCGCGGCGTTCTGGACTGGCGCTTCTGGCTCTGTCGCGGTGGTCGCTTCTTCAGAGGTGGGGGCCGGTTCGCTGTCGCGGCGCGAGTGGGTCCGGCGCGGCTTGGAGCCGCCACGCAGGCGGGTTCTTGCGCCACAGCCACGCGATGCTGCGCGAGCTCGGCGGGCGGCCCGCGCGCAGCTCGCCCTGGCGCCTTTGGCACGGCCACCGTGTCTGCGGGCGATAGTGGCGCTCGGCGACCTCGATGCGGACGAGGCGGCGACGGTCGGTCCGGCGGCGCCCGCGACCATGCAAGCTAGGGCGGAAAGTAGGGTCGCGATGAGTCTGCGTGGGGTTAGCACCCTCAGCCTTTCGGCGGGGGTACTGAGCTATCTGAGTCCTAGCCCTCAATCTGGACAGGTGGAAGCCGAAAGCAGTAATCCTGGGCGGCTTCTTGCGCCGGCCCGCCCGACGGGTCAGGCGTCGGCGCTCTCGCCGGAGCCCTCGACGGGCACTGCTCCGTTGGAGGACTCGGGCGCAGTCCCTTGTGGCGGCGCCTGCTCGACGTCGCTCGCGACCTCGTCACCGGCGTCGACGACGAGCGCCACGGCGCTCACCACATCGTCGTCCTTTAGGTTCATCACGCGCACGCCGGTGGCCGAGCGGCCCTGTTGGGAGATGCCAGCGGCGGAGGTACGCTGGACCATCCCGCCGACGCTGATGAAGACGAGCTCCTGGTGCTCGCGAACGACCAGCGCGCCCGCCAGGCCGCCCTTTTTCTCGGTCAGCCCGATCGTCTTCACGCCCTTGGCGCCGCGGTTGGTTTTGCGGTACTGAGCGATCTGGGTGCGCTTGCCATACCCGTTCTCGGTGACGACGAGCAGGTCCATGTCGTCGCGGGCCACATCCATGGCGATCACGCGGCCGTCCTTGCCGACGTCCATCCCCCGCACGCCGGTCGTGTCGCGTCCCATCGAGCGCGCATCGGACTCGGCGAAGCGCACGGTGAGCCCGGCGCGGGAGACCATGATGATCTCGTCCTCGGGATCGACGGCGCGGACGGCGAGCAGCTCGTCGTCGTCGCGGATGTTGATGGCGATGATCCCGTCGGCTTTGATCGGCGTGTTGTAGGACTGGAGCTCGGTCTTCTTGACGGTGCCGTTGCGGGTGGCGAACACGAGGTACTGGGCCTCGGTGAAGTCCCTTGTGGAGACCACCGCCTGAATCCGCTCGCCTTCGCGCAACGGCAGGATGTTGACGAGGGCGCGCCCCTTCGCCGTGCGTTGCGCCTCCGGGAGTTCGTACACCTTCGAGCGGTAGACCTTGCCACGATTTGAGAAGAACAGCAGGTAGTCGTGGGAGGACGTCACGAACAGGTGCTCGATGAAGTCGCCGTCCTTCATGTCCATCCCGGTCACGCCGCGCCCGCCGCGCTGCTGCTGGCGATAGGTGGCGAGTGGCAGCGACTTGATGTAGCCGGTCTGGGTGATCGTGATCACCATCTGCTGATCGGCGATCAGGTCCTCGATGTCGATCTCGTCCTCGGAGTGGCTGATCTCGGTGCGACGCTCGTCGCCGAAGCGCTCGCGGATCTCTGAGAGCTCCTCCTTGATCACGGCCATCACGCGCGTCTCGTCGCCGAGGATCGCGCGCAGCTCGGCGATCCGCTCGCTGACGTCGGCGTGCTCCTGTTTGATGCCGTCGGCCTCGAGGGCGGTCAGCTGGGAGAGACGCAGGTCGAGGATCGCCGTCGCCTGGATCGCGCTGAGCTCGAAGCGCTCGACCAGCTGCTCACGGGCGGCGTCGCGGTCGCGAGAGCCACGGATCAGTTCGATGATCTCGTCGAGGTGCTCGAGCGCGATCAGCAGCCCCTCGAGGATGTGCGCGCGGGCCTCCTTCTCGGAGAGCTCGTGCTTGGTCCGGCGGACGATCACCTCGCGCTGGTGGGCGACGTAGTTGTGGATCACTGCCCGCAGGTTCAGCGTGCGCGGAACGTTGTCGACGAGCGCGACCATATTCACGCCGAAGGTGGTCTGCATCGGCGTGTGCTTGTAGAGCTTGTTGAGCACGACCTTCGGGATCGCGTCGCGCTTTAGCTCGATCACCAGACGCATGCCGCGCTTGTCGGACTGGTCGATCAGGTCGGATATCTCGGGGATCCGTTTGTCGTTGACCAGTTCAGCGATCTTGGTCATCAGGTTTCCTTCGCCACCCTTCTTGACCATGAAGGGCAGCTCGGTCACCACGATCGCCTCCTTACCGTGCGTGAGCGGCTCGATATGGGCACGCGCCTGAACACGAACGCGGCCGCGGCCGGTCTCGTAGGCGTCTTTGATCCCTCCGTGGCCGAGGATGATCCCGCCCGTCGGGAAGTCGGGGCCCTTGATGTGCTGCATCAGTCCAGCTGTGTCGATCTCGGGATCGTCGATGTAGGCGACCGTCGCGTCGATCACCTCGCGCAGGTTGTGCGGCGGGATGTTCGTCGCCATGCCGACGGCGATGCCCGAGGAACCGTTGACGAGCAGGTTCGGGAAGCGCGCCGGGAGCACCAGCGGTTCGCGGCGTGAACCGTCGTAGTTCTGCACGAAGTCGACCGTGTCCATGTCGAGGTCGCGCAGCATCTCCGTGGCTATGCGCGCTAGGCGGGCCTCGGTGTTGTGACTGACGAAGCCGTTCGTGAGGAATGAGTGGTCGTCGGTGTCGACCCGCAGGGAGTAGACGGGCTGGACACCTGCCGGCTCGACCGATGCGACCTTGGCGTAGTAGTAGTCGCCGGTGACTAGGGGCTCGAGGAGCGCCGGTACGTCTGTACTCAGCTGCTCGAGGAGGGCAGTGGACGATGCGGAAAGGCCGCCATCAGCGTCGCGCTGACCAGCCGGCGCTCGACGATTGTTGGAGGCGCCTAGGGCGTCGACCTCCATCGCCTGGCGATTCATTACCACACGCTCGCCGGGTCGCAGCTCACCGAGGAGCCGCCACAGAAGCAGCGGCACCCCCGCTAGCTCGACGAGGCAAAGCACGGGATGGTTGGCTGTACCCGTCAGCTCATAGCCCTCAGTCGTCTCGAGGCGCAGCGTCGGGTGCTCACCAGAATGGAACAGCATCGAGGCGTGTACGGGACGACCAAGGCGATCCAGCACTTCGATGTCCAGCTCGTTGTCCGAGTTCTCCAGCGCGTTCCCAACAAGCTCGTCAATACGCGCGGTGCCCCTGGTCGTTCGCACGCGAGTATCGCCCGTGACGCAGTACCTCATGGCCGCAGCCGGGTCGTCATCGACGGAGCCGAAGTTGCCCTGTCCGTCGACGAGCTCGTTGCGCATCGAGAACTCCTGAGCCATGCGCACGAGCGTGTCGTAGATGGCGGAGTCGCCGTGCGGGTGATAGTTGCCCATCACCTCGCCGACGATCTTGGCGCACTTGGCGTAGGAACGGGTAGGCCCGAGGCCGAGCTCGTTCATCGCGTAGAGCACGCGACGGTGAACGGGCTTCAGGCCGTCACGGACATCTGGCAGCGCGCGCCCGACGATCACCGACATCGCGTAGTCGAGGTACGCGGTGCGCATCTCCTCCTCGAGTGCGCGCGGTTCGATGTTCCCGCCGCCGATCACATCAGCACTGGCCATAGCTCACCTCCTCACACATCTAGGTTTGCAACCGCGCGGGCGTTGTCTTCGATGAATTCACGGCGCGGCTCGACCTGGTCGCCCATCAGCTTGGAGAAGATGCGGTCGGCGATCGTCGCGTCCTCCAGCGTGACCTGTGCGAGCGTGCGCGTGGTCGGCGACATCGTCGTTTCGCCGAGCTGCTCGGCGTTCATCTCGCCGAGTCCCTTGAAGCGTTGGAGTTTGATGCCCTTCTGGGCAACGTTCATGACAGCCTCGCGGAGCGCCTCGAAGGTGGGTGCGACTTCCATCGCATCTCCTAGGCGAACCTCGAAGGCCGGGGTTCCGGCGAGCTCAATTATCTGCGCATGCACGCGGGCCAGCTGACGGTACTCCGGCGAATCGAATAGGTCGCGCTTGATCGTGTGCGTACGTGCGAACCCCGTCTTGGCTTCGACGGCCTTGACCTTGATCGCGTCAGCATCCTGGTCGACAACATCAGCCAAGTGCGTGTCACCCACGGCGCTCGCACGCGCCAGCAGCTCGATCGCCGCCTCGACGCTCATCACCTGCTCTGCGAGCAGGGAGGACTCCTCCAGGAACTGAACGACGTCGTGCCCGTAGTGCCCGCGCAGCGACAGCGACCAGCCCTCGTATTGCTTGAGGAGCCGACAGAAGCGCTGCCATCGGGCCTCCGTGAGCTTGAACTGGGTGCCGTGACGGTCGAAGACGTCGATCTTCTCCCACTTGTCCGCCAGCAGGATCTCCTCGAGTTCGGAGTCCTTCTCGATGTAGCGCTCACGTGATCCCTGCTTGAGCTTGTAAAGCGGCGGCTTGGCTATGTAGACATAGCCCGCTTCGATCAGCTCCTGCATCTCGCGGAACAGGAGCGTAAGGACGAGCGTGCGGATGTGGGCGCCGTCGACGTCGGCGTCGGTCATCAACACGATCTTGTGGTACCGAGCGTTCTCGATGTTGAACTCGTCCCGGACGCCCGTCCCGATCGCGGTGATCAGCGCCTGGACCTCGGTGTTCTGGAGGACCTTGTCGATGCGCGACTTCTCGACGTTGAGGATCTTGCCGCGCAGTGGCAGCACAGCTTGGGTTTCACGGTCGCGGCCCTGCTTGGCCGAGCCGCCGGCGGAGTCACCCTCGACCACGAACAGCTCGGCGAGCGACGGATCCTTGATCGAGCAGTCGGCGAGCTTCCCGGGCAGCGTCGAGTTCTCGAGCGCCGACTTGCGTCGCGTGAGGTCACGGGCCTTGCGCGCGGCCTCGCGGGCACGTTGGGCCTGCACGGACTTCATAATCACGGCGCGGGCCTCGCTGGGGTTCTCCTCGAGGAACTCGCCTAGCCCGGCGTTGACGATCGACTCGACGAAGCCGGCCATGCCGGGGTTGCCGAGCTTGGTCTTGGTCTGGCCCTCGAACTGCGGGTCGCGGAGCTTGACGGAGATCACCGCGGTGAGCCCCTCGCGCGCGTCCTCGCCGGTGAGGTTGTCCTCTTTGTCCTTGAGCAGGCCGTGGTCGCGTGCGTACTTGTTGAGTGTGCGCGTCAGCGCCGAGCGAAAGCCGCTCATGTGCGAGCCGCCCTCGCGCGTGTTGATGTTGTTGGCGAAGGAGTGGATCGAGTCCTGGTAGGAGGAGTTCCACTGCATCGCCACCTCGGCGGCCCCCTCATCGGATTCGCCGGCGAAGAACACGACCTTGCGGTGGACCGTCTCCTTGTTCTCGTTCAGGTAGGCGACGAAGTCCTCGATTCCTCCCTCGTACTGGAACGAGGCGGAGTGGCCCTCTCCGCGCTCATCCACGATCGAGATCCTCAGCCCGCGCGTCAGGAAGGCCGTCTCGCGCAGGCGCTCCTCGAGGGTGCTGAAGTCGAAGTCGAGCGACTCGAAGATGTCTGCGTCGGGGAGGAAGGTGACGGAGTTGCTGGTGGGCGCTCCAGGCGCGAGCTGCTCACCCCGGACGAGCTCGCCCTGCGGCGCTCCACGGGAATATTCCTGTGAGAAGACGTAGCCGTCGCGGCGGATCTCGACCTGCAGACGTTCCGACAGGGCGTTGACAACCGACACACCGACGCCGTGCAGTCCCCCGGAGACCTTGTAGCCACCGCCCTCGCCGAACTTGCCGCCGGAGTGCAGCACGGTCAGCACGACTTCCACCGCCGGCTTGCCCTCTTTCTCCATTTCCGCGACCGGTATGCCACGGCCGTTGTCGAACACCGTGACGGAGTTGTCGGGATGGATCGTCACCGCGACCTCTGTGCAGAAGCCGGCGAGCGCCTCGTCAACGGAGTTGTCCACCACCTCGTAGACGAGGTGGTGGAGCCCCATCACTCCCGTCGAGCCGATGTACATACCGGGGCGCTTGCGAACCGCCTCCAAGCCCTCCAGTACGGTGATGTCCTGAGCGTCGTAGTCAGCGGACGCGCCGCCCATTGACGGGTCGTTTACGCCGCCTTTTCCCATGCCCTTCTCGGGGCTATCACTGCCTGCCGCCAACTGACCCTCCGATGACGTGAGAACGCCCCGGATTCCGGGGCGCAAGGTCCACGGTTGGGGCGGTTTGGATGTGCACACAAGGATAGCACAAGAGCCCTCCGTGCCGGGTCGTAAGCGGCGGCCAAATACCTGCAAAATGCAGGGAAAAGCTCAACCTGTGCGGCAGCGCAGGGCGCGGATATGCTCGCTGCCGAGAGCGGCGTTGAGGCGAGGGATCAGCTCGCCGGCCATCAGGTCGAGCTCCTGCGCCCAAACGGCGGCCTCACAGGTGATCGTGAGGACACCCTGGTGCTCGGCCGTGGGACGCGCCGAGGAAGCGATCACGGCGCCGGTGACGCCCTCCCAAACCTCCTGCACGTGGGCAAGCGTACTCGCTGGCGCCAGCCCCGCAGTGAGCTCGCCGAGGGCGCTCGCCAGCGTACGCGGCGCACGTCTGCTCACGCGGCGATCGCCTCCTGAAGAATGGCGCCCGGCGAGATGCGCAGGCGTGTCACCGACGCGTCGCCGGCGCCTGGAACGTGGGCGAGGTCCGTCGTCGCGATCACGCTCTGTCCCGCAGAGCGCAGCTCCTGGGCCAGCAGCTCGCGCCGCTCGCCGTCGAGCTCGCTCATGACATCGTCGAGCAGCATCAGCGGCACACGCCCTCGCTCATCCGCCAGCACCGCGCGCTCGGCGAGCAGCAGGGCGAGTAGCGCAATCCGCTGTTGACCCTGGGAGCCGTATACGCGCAGCTCACGGCCGTCGCGCAGGATCGCGAGCTCGTCGCGGTGTGGCCCATGGCCTGTGAAGCCGCGTTCGAGGTCTCCGGGCAGACGCTCGCGCAACTCGGCCAGGAACTCCTCCTCGTCAGCTGCCCGCGAGCGCGGCTTGTAGACGAGCGTGACCTCCCCAGTGCAGCCGAGGAGCTCGGCTCGCCGCGAGAACGGCTGCGCGAGCAGCGACACCGCCGTCTCGCGATGCGATCGCAGCTCGAGCGCCTTTACCGCCAGCTCGCGGTCCCAAGCGGCGAGCGTGGCCTGGGAGGCGCGGCCAGCGCGGATGCTCGCGATCAGCGCGTTGCGTTGTGCGAGGGCGCGCGAGTACTCGTTGCGCGTGGCCGCGCGGGCCGGCCACATGCCCGCTACGAACTGATCCAGATGCGCTCGTCGTAGCGCGGGTGTCCCTTTCAAGAGCTCCAAGCGGTCCGGTAGGAAGACACTCAGCAAAGGTCTGATCTCCACGTCGAGCAAGCGCTCGACCGGGGCGCCGTCGGCGGTCATGCGCTTGATGAGTTGCTTGCTGTCGGCACCCGCGCCAAACCCCACACTGAGCTCGTGCTCGGCGGCGCCATCGAGCAGTCGCACCGAGACGCGTGCCGCTTGCGCGCCGAAGCGCACCAGCTCGCGCTCGTTCCGTGTGCGCGGTGATCGCCCCGTGCAGCCGTAGTAGAGCGCCTCGAGCAGGTTCGACTTGCCGGCCCCGTTGGGGCCATGCACGACGGTTAGGCCTTCGCCAAACCCCGCTGTCGCGCGTGTGTACGTGCGGAAGTCGCGCAGCTCCACGCTGGCCACACGCATGACGCCACCTCAGACGTTCAGCCTAATGGGCATGATCAGGTATACGAAATCGCCGGAGTCGGGAGATTCGATCAGGCCCGGACGCAGCGGGCTGATCAGCTTCAGGACGAGCTCGTCGGACTCGATGCTCTCGAGCCCGTCGCGGAGGAACTCCGGGTTGAAGCCGATCTCAAACGCCTCGCCGTGGAAGGGAACCGGAATCGCCTCACTGGCCTCGCCGACGTCCGGGGTCTGCGCCGACACCGTGAGCGTCCCCTCGCTGAAGCTCAGGCGCAGCGGCGCGTTCTTCTGAGCTAGGAGGCTGATACGGCGCACCACGTCGGTCAACTCCGCGCTCGCGACGCGCAGCTCATGCTCGACGGACTCCGGCAGCAGCTGGCGGTAGTTGGGGAACTGTCCGTCGATCAGACGCGATGACAGCACGACGTCGCCGAGCTCGAAGATCGCCTGGTTCTGTCCAACGCTGACGGCGATCAAGTCGCTCGGTGCCTGCTGCGCGATGCGGACGAGCTCCTGCAGCGCCCGCGCCGGGATGTTCGCCTCGAGGCTTCCCTGCAACGGGGACTCGAGGGCGGTCTCCTTGACGCTCAACCTGTAGGAGTCGGTAGCAACCATCCGAAGCTCCTGGCCGGAGGCGGACATGAGGATGCCTGTGAGGACCGGGCGTGTCTCATCGCGAGATGCCGATCGAGCTACGCGGTTGACCGTCTGGACGAAGGCGGCGGCGGGCAGCTCCACACGGGTCTCTGCGGCAGGCGAGGGCAGAGTCGGAAAGTCCTCGGCACGCAGTGTGCGCAGGTGGAAGGTGGTAGGGCCGCAGATGATCTCCACGTCCTGCTCGGCGTTGCGTAGCTCCATCGTCAGATCCTGGGACGGGAGCGAACGGGCGACGTCGAGTAGCAGGCGCGCAGGAAGAACGGCTGAGCCGGGTCTCGCGACCTCGGCAGCGAGCGGCACACGTAGTCCGATCTCCATGTCGGTTGCGAGCAACTCGGGCTTCGAGCCCTCGGCTGCGGAGATCATCACTCCGGAGAGCGCTTGAACGGCGCTCCGAGCGGAAGCGACGCGTGTCGTCGTCTGGAGCTGGGTCAACAGCTCAGCGGCAGAAAGGGAAAGCTTCATCGACTGATTCTCTGATGGGGATAAGAGTTAGTAGGGCCTGTGGGATTGTGGACTTGGCTTGGGTAGTAGCTGTTTGGATGTGTGTTGCTGTGGGGGTCTGTGGATTGCTGGCTGGGGAGTCTCTCAGGCTTGCCGGTCGGGCGTGTGATGAACGTCATACCTGTGTGGAACCGAGCTCTTGACACAGGCGTTCCACAGCCTCCCGTGAGCTGGCGTCGGAGTCGATTCGAGCTGATGTGCGCCGCCATGCGTGCAGCACGGTGGTGTGGTCCCTGCCGCCGAACTGGCGCGCGATCGCCGGCAGCGATTCCTCGGTCAGCTCTCGAGCGAGGTACATGGCCACCTGGCGCGGCCACGCGATCCGTGCGGTGCGCGAAGGGGAGATGAGCTCGTCGGAGGTGAGGCCGAAATGTTGGCACGTGGCGTCTTGGATCTCGGAGACGGTGCGTTCGGTCGAGCCCGGCGAGGCTCCGCGGGGGTAGAGGCTGTCGAGGACTTCGCGGGTGAGATCCAAAGTCAGCTCCCTGCCGGTCAGCGAAGCGAAGGCGACGACACGGATGAGAGCTCCCTCGAGGGCCCTGATGTTGGACTGGACGCGCTCGGCAAGCTCTAGGATCGGGCGCTCGTCCGCGAGCTCGATGTGGTCGTGATGGACGCGCTTGCGGAGGATCGCCAGCCTGGTTGTGAGCTCCGGTGGTTTGACGTCTGCGACGAGCCCTGCCTCGAAGCGCTCGCGCAGGCGGTCCTCGAGGGCTTGGAGGTCGCGCGGTGGACGGTCGGAGCTGAGCACGATCTGGCGACCGCCGTCGTGCAGGGCGTTGAAGGTGTGGAAGAACTCCTCCTCTGTCTTTGTCTTCCGCTCGAGGAACTGGACGTCGTCGATCAGCAGGACGTCGACGTCGCGGAAACGCAGCTTGAAGGTCTCGGTCTCGCCGGCGTGCAGGGCGGCGATGAACTCGTTTGTGAACGTCTCACCCGTTGTGCAGCGCACCGTGAGGCCGGGGTTGTAGGCGGTGAGGAAGTTCGCGATCGAGCTGAGCAGGTGTGTCTTGCCGACGCCTGGCGGTCCGCAGAGGAAGAGCGGGTTGTATGCCTGGCCCGGCATCTCCGCGACCGCCAACGCCGCAGCGTGGGCAAGTCGGTTGCAGTCGCCGATCACGAACTGCTCGAACGTGAGCTTTGGGTTACCGAGGGGGCCGGACTGGGCCGAGAAGACCAGGTTCTGCGCGGGTTGGCGCGGGGTGGCGGCGCGAGCGCGTCGCTGCGGGCGACCGCTGCTCGAGGCAATCGCGTCGTTAGAGCTCTCGGTTGGAGCGGTGGTGACGAGCTCGATGCGAGACCCGCTCCCGAGCACGAACTCGACGCTCGCCTGGATGATCCTGCCGAATCGCTCGTCGATCCAGCGGCGCGTGTTGGTTGGCGCTTGCACGACGAGCAGGCTGCCGTCGTACTCGAGGGCACTCAGAGGCTCGAGCCAGATGCGGTAGGTGGGTTCGTCTACTACGAGTGCAAGCTTTGCCTGCACTCGTGACCATATTTGCTCGAGCTCATTGCTCACGGCAGCGTCAGTCCGCTCCTCTCCGGGACAGTGCTCACAACTATTCGAAGGAGGGCCCGGGGGCCCGGTTGGGCGACTATAGCCAACGCCCGGTGGAGGCTTCGCAGGCTGCCCGCATTTGGCGGAAAAATTCGCCTTACGCTCAGCGGTCCTATACTGCATGCCGCTATGAAGCGGACTTACCAGCCAAAGAAGCGCAAGCGGGCTCGTGCCCACGGCTTTCGCTCACGTATGGCCTCGCGCGCGGGACGGCTGACACTGAAGCGCCGGCGCGACAAGGGACGCAAGCGCCTCTCGGCCTGAAGGTCGTGTCGGCCCGGACCGCGATCCCCTGGTCGCATCGATGAGACGGCGCACGCCGCCGCGTGGGCGCCTGTCCCGGAGTGCCGAGTTTGAGCGTGTGTACCGCCATGGTCGTTCGGTGGCCAACCGTCATCTGGTGCTCTACACCTTCCCAAACGCCTCCGCCCAACGTCCGCGTCTGGGCCTCTCTGTCTCGCGCAAGGTTGGAGGTGCGGTCCAGCGCAATCGTGTCAAGCGCCTGCTGCGTGAGGCGTTTGCGCAGGCCGAGGGCGGGTTGAAGAGCGACCAGGACATGGTCGTCGTTGCCCGTCCGGCGGCAGCGGAGCTGGCGGAGCGTGAGGGCTTGGCCGGCGTAGACGCCGCGCTGATGGATCTGATTTCCCGCGCAGGGCTTTCCACCGCGGCCGCGCGGGGACCGGAGTCGTGAGTCACTCCGCCGCCGCCCCGACGTCGGCGCCTTGGACGCGTCGTCTGGCGCGTCTCGGTAGAGGCGTGGCCGTCTCTCCGATCGTCATCTACCAGCGTGTGATCTCGCCCGCGATCCCGCAACGTTGCCGGTACTACCCGTCGTGTTCGCGCTACGCGGTCGAAGCTATCCGCGAGTACGGCATACTCCGCGGACTGGTGCTCGGCGGCTGGCGCCTGTTGAGGTGCAACCCGTGGAGCCATGGTGGGTACGATCCAGTCGAGGCCCAGCGAGTTTTCAGGGTCGGGGCGGATGGGAGTCCCGATCATGGCGGCTGAGCAGGCGCCGGGCCAGTTGCCTGGAGCACTGCCGCGAGCCGCGGGACGCGCCGCCACGTACCTGCCGACCAGCACGAAGCCGAGAAACTAGAGCATGCCAATCCTCGCCAATGTGATCCAGAGCGCTTTCTCGCCTCTGATTAGCTTGTTCGAAGCGATCATGGTGTTCATCCACGGCCACATCGTGGGCGGGAGCTGGGGCCTTTCGATCGTCGGCCTGACGGTGCTGATTCGCGCGATTCTGGTGCCCCTGACCTACAGGCAGCTGAAGTCGATGCAGGAGATGCAGCGGCTTGCTCCTGAGCTGAGCGCGCTCAAAGAGAAGTACAAGGACGACAAGCAGCGCCAGCAGCAGGAGATGATGAACTTCTACAAAGAGAGAGGGATCAACCCCCTGGCATCCTGCCTGCCGCTGATCCTGCAGCTGCCGGTTTTCATCTCCCTCTTCTACATGCTGCGGACGGACCTCAAGAAGCACATCTGCGGCACGCAGCTCGTCTCCTATTACAACCAGAACGCCGAGAACGTAAAGCTGCACCTGGCGAGCACCTACAAAGCGGCGTCCCACATCACGACGGTCGCCAAGCTCCCGTCGAAGTTCGTTGAAAACACGACCTGCAACACGGTCGCACCGCATTCCGGGAAGTTCCTGTTCCTGCCCGACATCACGAGCAAGGCCACCGGCGTCGTGCTCGTCGTGCTGATCCTGCTCTACGTCGGCTCGCAGGTGGGCTCGACGTTGATCGCCACCGCGACCGCGGATCCCACACAGCGGCGGATGATGCTGCTACTGCCGCTGATCTTCGTCGTGATCCTTTATCGCTACCCGGCCGGTCTGCTGGTCTACTGGATCACCACGAACCTCTGGACGATCGGACAGCAGTTCCTCATCCGCCGCCGTCTACCCCCACCGCCCAAAGTCGATCGCCCGGCGAAATCCGAGAACGGCAAGCCCAAACGCCCGTGGCGGGAGGCGCTTGCGCAGACAGCGTCCGGTGCCACGAGCCCCCCTGCCAGCGCCGAGGTGGCGGGCGGAGGGAGCGCAGGGAGCAGTCGAGTACCGAGCACGATCACTCGTGATGCGCCTCCACCTCGCCCACCGCGCAAGAAGAAGAAAAGGTCCGGGCGTAGGAGATGAGCGAGCCCCGCGACATCGAGCAGGAAGACGGCGAGCTCGATCCCGTCGAGGCGCTCGAGGAGCTGCTCGAGGAGGTAGTCGACGGCCTTGGGCTCGAGGCAGAGATCGTGGTCGACGAGCGCGGAGGGGTCCTCACCGGGAGGCTCGAGGGCGAGGATGTTGGTCTCTTCATTGGCCGCCACGGCCAGACGATCGATGCCGTGCAGCACCTGGCGCAGCGGATCGTCTTCCCCGACGGGCCGTCGTCTGTGCGAGTTGTGATCGATGCGAACGGATATCGCGAGCGTCGCGCCGAGTCGCTGCGAGCAGAGGCCGAGGAGGCAGCGGACCGCGCGATCGCGTCCGGCAAGCCGGTCGAGCTCGACCCACTGCCCCCGTTCGAGCGCCGGATCGTTCACGAGTATCTACGCGATCGGGGTGGGGTCGAGACGCACAGCGAAGGCAACGAGCCCGAGCGCTACCTCGTGGTCAGTCCGCTCGCGGATTGACCCGCAGCCATCGCGTGATGTTTCACGTGAAATGGTCGACCTGACCCAGCATCAGCAGCGCCAGATGCGCGCCGTGCTGAGCCTCTTGGAGGCGGATGAGCACGCGCCCACTGCGATCCGCACGCAGGAGCACGCGATGCAGGCCCATGTGGCCGATTCGCTCGTCGCCTTGGATTTGGAGGTCGTGCGCCGTGCTCGCCAGATTGCGGATCTCGGCAGCGGCGCGGGCTTTCCGGGCCTCGCGATCGCGATCGCGCTTCCCGAGGCCGACGTGACCCTGGTGGAGAGCCAGGGTCGCCGATGTGACTTCCTGCGGCGACTCTGTGCAGGTGGGCAGGTCGATAACGCGCGCGTCGTCTGCTCACGTGCCGAGGAGTGGGCGGAGGGTGCGTCGAGTCAGGACCTGGTGGTGGCCAGAGCGCTTGCTTCCCAGGCCGTCGTCCTGGAGTATGCAGCGCCGCTATTGCGTATCGGCGGGGCTCTCGTCGATTGGCGCGGCAAACGTGATCGCACTGTGGAGGCGGCCGCGGATCGCGCGGCGCTGACCCTTGGCCTCACCCGCGAGGGCGTGTGCTCGGTGGCTCCGTTCGAGGGCGCGACCGATCGCCACATCCACGTGTTCGTGAAGACCGCTGCGACTCCGCCGCGCTTCCCGCGCCGACCAGGGATCGCCCGCAAGCGCCCGCTGGGTGAGTGACGGACCCCGAAGTCTCGGCTTGGAGCGGAGGAGCAGCCATGCGAGGCGCGATCGGCGCTAGCGTGCGTGCCGCGCATGGGAACCGTCTACGCGATCGTCAATCAGAAGGGGGGCGTGGGTAAGACCACGACCGCCGTCAACGTGGCTGCCTGCATTGCCGAGGCCGGCTACCCGACGCTGATCGTGGATGTCGATCCTCAGGCGAACGCCTCGGTGGGACTTGGAATTCCGCGTACGCAGATACCGGGCCTCTATGAGGTCCTCACCGGGGAGGCGACCGTCGCGGAGGCGCTCTGCGACACGCCTGTCCCCGGTCTGACGGCGCTACCGGCGGGCCCGAACCTGGCAGGCGCGAACATCGAGCTACCCCGAATGGAGCGCTACGAGCAGCAGTTGCGGGCGTGCTTGGAGCCGGTGAGAGAGAGCTATCGCTACATCCTGCTCGACTGCCCGCCATCGCTCGGTCCGCTCACCGTCTGCGCGTTGGTGGCTGCCGACAGGGTGATCGTGCCGGTCCAGACCGAGTACTTCGCCCTGGAGGGTCTGGCAGGCCTACTCGAGACGCT
>DATBZG010000249.1:0-10788 GCA_036513335.1 Solirubrobacteraceae bacterium
TCCCGCGCCCGCGCCTGTCGTGGGCGCTCCGGCCAGCCCGGTCTCGCCTGCGGCCCCAGGCGCCGCGCCGCAACCTCCCGTTCCCGTCGGCGCTCCCGCCTCGGCCGCGGGCGCGGCGGCGCAGAGCCGCCCTGCGGCCCCGGGCGTCGCTGCCGAGGTCGCCGACCCGCGTCCTCCCGCTCCAGCCACAGCTGCCGCTGCGGCCGCGGCAGGCGCCACTCCAGCGGCGGTCCCCCGCGCTCCCGCGCCGCCCCGTCCCGCGGCGCCCGCACCCCCCGACGGTCAAACGCAAGAGGCAGCCGCCCGCCGTCCACCCGCGCCGGCTCCCGCTGCCGCCGCGCGTAGGGCGGACGCGCGCGCGCCGATCCTCGCCGAGGCGCGCCGCTCCAACTACGTCGCGGAGCCCCCGCCGCGCAGGAAAACACTGTTCATCGTCGTTGGCCTCGTGGTGATCGCGGCGGTCGTCGCGGTCGTCGCGCTCACGGTCCTGGGTGGGTCCTCAGGCAAGAAAGCAAGGACCTCCGCGAGCACCGTCACCACCAGTCACAGCGCGACCACGACAACGACGACGCACAAAGCGGCTGCGAAGCACGAAGCTCCGGCGGTGAGCCCGGCGGAAACGACCCTCGCGGTGCTCAACGCGACCGAATCCGAAGGGCTCGCGCACCGAACCGCGATCCAACTGCAGCAGAGCGGCTACTCGCAGGCGACGGCGCTTGGCGGCAAACCCCCGGGCTCCGGTCAGGTCAGCGTCGTCGAGTACGTGAGCGGACACAAGGCTGAAGCCGAAGCCGTCGCGCACTCCGCGGAAGTGACACAGGTACAGCCGATCGAATCGGCTGTGTCCGCCCTCGTGAGCTCCGCGAACGTGGTCCTGATCGTGGGCGCCGACAAAGCCACGCAGAGCCCATAGCCGGCTTTCTCGACATCCCGGATCGCTCGAGCAAGCCGCGCGAGCAAGGCATCACGCACGTGATCGACAGGGGCCTGTCGGTCGCCGAGGCCGCGGGGATGCTGGAGGTCGCCGGCGACAGTGTCGACATCGTCAAGTTGGGCTGGGGCACGGCGGTCGTGACGGCGAACCTTGCACCCAAGCTCGAGCTGTATGCCGAACGTGGCATTCCGGTGGTGCTCGGCGGCACGCTCACGGAGGTCGCGATTCGCCAGGGCCGTGTCGACGGGCTCGTCGCGTGGCTGCGCGAGCTCGGCCTGCGCCACCTCGAGATCTCTGACGGAACGATCACGCTCGAGCCAGACGTCAAGCGCGAGCTGATCGAACGGCTCTCACGCGAGTTCGTCGTGCTCGCAGAGGTCGGCAGCAAGGACGCCGACTTCATCATGGCCCCGTACATCTGGGTGGAGCAGATCGAAAGCGACCTGAAGGCAGGCGCCTGGAAGGTGATCGCCGAGGCGCGCGAGTCCGGCACTGCCGGGATCTACCGTGCCAACGGCGAAGTGCGCACGGGCCTGATCGACGAGATCGCGCACGCGATCGACCCCGAACGCCTGATCTTCGATGCGCCGCTTCAGCGCCAGCAGGTGTGGCTGCTCAACCGCTTCGGCACCGAGTGCAATCTCGGCAACATCGCGCCCGCGGACGTGCTCTCCCTGGAGACCCTGCGCCTCGGTCTGCGCTCGGACACCGTCGAGCGGTTCGCGCTGGGCGGCGAGGATTGAGCGACGCCGCCGCCGGGGCCGATGGCGCGCGCGGCGGCGCCCAGACGACCGCGCCGGGCAGCGATCCGCTCGCGAGGATCGTCTTCGCGGTAATCGTCCTCGCCTGCTTCGCCGCGTTCCTGATCACCCAGCGGCTCAAGCACACGCCGACCGTCGTGCAGGAATTCAAGCTCACGCCGTACTTCTCGCCCTACCCGTCGGGACGCGAGAAACAGGCGGAGATCTCGTTCAAGCTCGAGCACGCTGAAGACGCGACCGTCACGATCATCAACTCCGCCGGCAACACCGTGGCGACGCTCGTGCACGACTACCCGGTGGCGCGCTACCACACGTTCTCGTTGCGCTGGAACGGCCGGCGCGGTAGCGCGCGGCGCCTGCAACGCACGCTCACCCCGCACGGGCTCGCCTTCTACACACCCCTCATCGATGGCGCGATCGCCCCAGCCGGGGAATATCGCGTGCGCGTCGCGCTCCAGCACCACAAAACTGTGCTCTCGCCGCTGGACATCACGCTGGTGGGACCGTGAGCGGTGTCGCATCGACGGTGCTCGCCACGCGCCTGCCCAGCACCGGCACGCTCGTCGTCGGAGCAGTCGTTGCGCTGCTCCTGGTCGCTGCGCTCGTCGCGGCGATGAGACGCCACCGCGAGGTCTTGCCGCTGGCGGCCGTGTTCGCGCTGCCCTTCAGGCTGCCGATCTCCACCGGCGGCAGGACAGTGAACCTGCTGATCCCGCTGTACCTCGTGATCGCCGCCGGGACGCTCACCTACCTGCTGCCGCGGCTGCTTCGCAAGGGCCCCGCTCGCGAGGAGCCGGCGCCCGCGCGCGAGCGGGAGGCGCTCTCGCTGCGCAGCCCCTCCTCGTGGGCCTCGCCGCGCGGCGTCGAAGCGCTGCTGCTCGGGGCGATCCTCCTTTACGCGCTGCAGACGCTCTACTCCGGCGACCGCGGCAAGGGCGCCGAGAACCTGGCCTTCTTCTACGTCCCCTTCGCGCTGCTGTTCTGGCTCCTGCGCGACGTGCGCTGGACACAGGAGCTGCTGGCGCGCTGCCTCGGCGTGGCGGTCGCGCTGGCGGTGCTGTTCGCGGGCGTGGGCTTCGTGGAGTACTACCGCAAGTCGCTGTTCCTGAACCCGAAGATCGTGGCGGCCAACGACTACGACAACTACTTCCGCGTCAACTCGGTGTTCTTCGACCCCAGCATCTACGGCCGCTTCCTTGCGCTGGTGATGATCGCGCTGATGGCCGTCGTCTTGACACGCGGAGTCGCCGCCGCCGGTGGCGCGCGCCGGCGCGAGATGATCGCCGGCGGGGCGGTGCTCGTCTGGCTGCTAGCGGGCCTCGTGACGAGCTTCTCGCAGTCGAGCATCGCTGCGCTCGTGCTCGGACTCGCGGTTCTGGGCGCGTGGTGCTGGGGGGTGCGCCGCGTGGTGTACGCGTCGGTCACGGTGCTCGTCGTGGCGGGCCTGATCGTGGCGCTCTCCCCCGCGAGCCTGCATCTCGGTCTGAAGGGCTCGGGCGGCTCCGCCAACAACGCCACCAACGGCCGTGGCAACCTCGTCTCAGGGGGCCTGGAACTGTTCGCCAAACGCCCGCTCGAGGGCTACGGGTCGGGCTCGTTCGAAACCGAGTACAAGCGCAACAGCAAATCCGACGCCGAGAACGCCGTGTCCGCATCGCACACAATCCCCGTGACGATCGCCGCGGAGCAGGGGATCCTTGGGCTGGCGCTGTACGTGGCGCTGCTGGCGGCAGCGTTCCTCGTCCTGTTCCGCGGCGCCGGGCGCTCCCCGCCACGGATCGCGATCGCGGCGTGCTTCACGGCGCTCGTGCTGCACACGTGGACGTACGCGGACTTCCTCGAAGACCCCACCACCTGGCTGCTGCTGGCGATCGGCATCGCGCTCGCACGCACTGAGCCCGCGCGTGCCGGGGACCCGTCCCCGCGCGAGACCGTGCTCGGGGCGGGCGCGCCGGCCAGTAGCTTCTGAGCCGTGCTCGGCTACCTCAAGCGCCTGGTCACGACCGGCGCGGCGTACCAGTTCGGCGACATCCTCGCCAAGGGCCTCGCGCTCTTGACGGTGCCGCTGTATACGCGCCACCTCGACACCAAAGCCTACGGCGCCGCGGAAACGCTGCTGACGGCGGTGATCCTGTTCAGCATCCTTGCCCGTGCCGGGATCGGCGAAGCGTTCATCCGCTTCTACTTCGACGACGAGGACGCGCAGCGGCGCGAGCGCATCGCGCGCACGGCGACCGCTGCGGTGGCGTGGACGACGACGCTCGCCTCGCTGCTCGCGCTCGCCTTCGCCGGGCCGCTCTCGCGCCTGGTGTTGAAATTCGACGACCCGCTGCTGTTCGACTGCGCGGTGCTCGGGCTGTGGGCGTTCACCAACCTGGAGATGGTCTACGCGCAGCTGCGGGTGGACGAACGCAAGCGCGCGTACGTGTACGCGTCGGGGGCGAACGTGGCGATGACGGTCGCGTTCACCGTGTTCTTGGTCGTGTTCGCCAACCAGGGCGCACGCGGCCTGTTGCTGGGCAACTTCGCCGCGTCGGCCGTCGTCGTGCTCGGCCTGTGGTGGGTGCTGCGCCGACGCGTCTCGCTGAAGGTGAGGGTCTCCGACCTGCGCGCGATGCTGCGCTTCGGGCTGCCCACCGTGCCCGCCGACGCGAGCGTCTACGCGCTGCAGGTGGCGGATCGCTTTTACCTGTTCCGCATCTTCTCCCAGAGCGCCGCGGGGCAGTACGCGATCGCGATCAAACTGGCCACGGTCGTGTTCGTCGCCGTGCGCGGCTTCCAGTACGCGTGGCCGCCGCTGGCGTACTCGATCGAGAGCGACGAGGAGGCCGCGCGGCTGTACTCGCTCGTCACCACCTATTACGCGCTGGCCACTGGTGTGGTCGTATGCGCCGTCGCGCTGCTCGGCCGCTGGATGGTGCGACTGCTGGCCGCGCACGAATACTTCGGCGCCTACCGCGCGCTGCCTTGGCTGGCGCTCGGGTGGGCGCTTTACGGGCTGTACCTCGTCTTCGTCGCGATCTCAGGCCGTGCGCGCGTGACCTCGCGCAACTTCCCCGCGGGCGCGGCCGGACTCGCGGTGAACATCGCGCTGCTGCTGTTGCTCGTGCCGCACAGCGGCGCCGGCCTGGGGATCGCGGGAGCTGGCATCGCACTGTGCGGCGCCTATGCGGCGATGCTGATCGTCATGTACCTGCTCACGCGCAGCCTCTTCAAGGTCGGGTTCGAGTGGCAGCGGCTGACCAAGCTCGCGGCGATCCTCGCCGGGGTGGCTGTGTCCGGCGAGTTGCTGCTGCCGACCTACGGCCTCGTCGGCCTCGCGCTGCGCGTCCTGTGGCTCGCCTTCGTGCCTGTCGCATTGGTGCTCACCCGCTTCTTTCACCCCCACGAGCGCACACAGGCGAGGGCACTCGTTCTCGACGCCCACCGCCGCGTGCGGAGCTTCCGCGCCGGCCACGGCGAAGTCGAGGCATACGCGGAGGACCCGCTCAAGGACGTCTGACGGTGGCGGGCGCTGCTGGCCTGGCTTTGGCCTGGTAGGCCGCTGCCTAACCCGAACGGAGGATGAGCACCGACGGGTTGTGTCCAGGAGATGTCTAGGCTGATGATTATTGGCTCAAGAACGCGCAATTTGCGGCCGATGTCTGCCCTGTCGTGCCGGAACTGACTGTCAAGACACCTTCCCGCGCCGGGGCCAAGGAGCGCCAGCGCCGCGCCGAGGCACTCAATCGCCACCGCGCGGATGCCCGCGTCCACAGCCTCGCCGCTGTCGGCGAGCTCGCCTACCTGCGTGAGCAGCTGCGGCTGGCCGCAAGGCTCACAGCGACGCTCGTCCAGAAGAGCGACGTCGAGGAGATGGCCCAGCTGGTCGTGGACGAGCTGCACGAGACGTTCGCCTTTTACCTCGCCGCGATCCAGCGCCTGGACGACGATGGCGTGCTGCGGCTGATCGCCGGCCGCGGGCCGCTGGCTGAGGTGATGACGGAGTTCCTGCTCACCGAGCAGTCCGCTGCGGAGGGCGTCAACGGACGCGTCGCGCGCTCAGGCGCCACTGCGCTCGTCCCGGACACGGCAGAGGATCCCGACTACATCGTCCGGGACCCGCAGACCGACCCCGGCTCCGAGCTGGCCGTGCCGATCTTCGTGGAGAGCACCGTCTGGGGTGTGCTGAACATCGAGGCGACCGACGCCGGTGCGCTCGGCGAGCCGGACGTCGTCCTGATCGAGGCGATCGCCGCCAGCTTCGGCGTCGCCGTTCACCGCGCCAGGCTAGTGAGCGATCTCGAGGGGGCGTTCACCACCGCCCTGGCCGCCTTGACGAGCACGGTCGAGGCGAAGGACGACTACACCGCCTGCCACGGCGAAGACGTGGCGCTGCTGGCCGAGCGCGTGGCGCTGCGCATGCAGCTCTCCAGCGCCCAGGCTCGCGACGTGCGCTACGCGGCGATGCTGCACGACCTCGGCAAGGTCGCGATCCCCAGCGAGATCCTGCTGAAGCCCGGCCCGCTGACCGATGAGGAGTGGGTGACGATGCGCAGCCACGCCGCGATCGGCGGGGAGCTCGTGGGGCGCATCGACGCTTTCGCTCACCTCGCCCCCGCCGTGCGCGCCAGCCACGAGCGCTGGGACGGCGGCGGCTACCCCGACGGCCTGGCTGGCAAGAAGATCCCGCTCGCGGCACGGATCATCGCCGCCTGCGACACCTACGACGCGATCATCACCGACCGTCCCTATCGCCCCGCCCGCTCCACGAGCGAGGCGTGCGCGGAGCTCAGCCGGGTGGCCAAGACCCAGCTGGACCCCTCCGTCGTCGACGCTGTGCTCTCCGAGCTCGGCTGTGACTGACGCTCAGCCGTCGAGCCTCCGGTTGTAGGAGTCGGCCGCCTCGCGCAACCCCTCGCCACGCCACGGCATCAACGTGGCGGTCACGTGGCGCCAGTAGCGCCGCGGGTCGTGGCCGGGCAGCGCCAGCGCCGCCAGCGCGCGCAGGGCGTAGCTCCATGCGGTCAGCCAACGCACTGCGAGCGCCTGTGCGGGCGAGTGGTGCTTGCGCATGTACAGGTCGCGTCCGCGAGAGAGTTCCACGATCCTACGCTCCGGCAACGCGCCGGTGGAGAGCTGCTCGTGGTGGACGGCCACCGCCGCGGGCACGTAAACGCTGAGCCAGCCCGCGTCGCGCAGACGCCGCGCGAAGTCGACCTCGTCGGAGTACACGAAAAACTCGGGGTCGAGGTAGTTCACCTCAGCGGCCGCCTCGCGCCGCACGAGCAGCGCCGAGGACTGGCACCAGTCCACCTCGCGCGTTTGCGAGCCGCCGCTCTGCACGACATAGGAGCGGTGCAGCATCAGCGCGCTCGCCAGCGCGGTGGCGACCGTGGGAAAGCGCCACGCGCACGGCTGCGCTGTGCCGTCCGGACGCACGAGTTGGGCGCCTGCACAGGCGGCGCGGGGGCGCTCCTGCAGCGCCAGCCACAGCGCGAGCGTCGCGTCCGGGCGCAGCTCGGAGTCCTCGTTTAGCAGCAGCGCGTAGCGGCCGCGAGCGCGGCGCAACAGCTCCGAGTCGTTCAGGGCCTTGCCGCGACGGTGATCGAGTGCGATCACCTCGTCCACCGCCGGATGCGCGCTCGCAGCCTCCGCTGAGCCGTCGCCTGATGCGTTGTCGAGGACGAGCACTTCGCTCGCGAACGGAAGGTCCTCGCGCTCGCGGGCGATCGCGTCCAGCCCGCGCAACAGCAGCTCCCGCTGGGCGGTGTTGACCACGCAGTAGCTCAGCTCGATCGCATCCATCGAGCGTGACCCTATCGGCGCTCGCCGCCCGCGAGGCGCCGACGCATGGGTGTACGCTCGGGATGTGTCCGCTCGCGTCGACTACGAGCTCCACGGCCGCACCTATGCCCAGCACCGCCGCCCGGACCCGCGCATCGCAGCCAGGATCCACGCGGCGCTGGGCGACGCGCGCACGGTACTGAACGTCGGCGCGGGCGCCGGCTCCTACGAGCCAGACGATCGTTGGGTGCTGGCGGTGGAGCCGAGCGCCACGATGCGCGCACAGCGCCCGCACGACGCAGCACCCGCGATCGCGGCCGCCGCGGAAGCGCTGCCACTCGGCGACGACGCCGTCGATGCGGCGATGGCGTGCGTCACGATCCACCATTGGCCGCGACCCGACGTGGGCCTGGCGGAGCTGCGTCGCGTGGCTCGTGGCCCGGTCGTCGTCTTCACGTTCGAGCTCGACGCGCTGCCGACCTGGCAGCTCGACTACCTGCGCGAGGGGATTGCGCTCGAGCGCCCGCGCTTTCGCCCCGTCGAGGAGGTCGCCGCAGCGCTCGGCGGCGACACTCGGATCGAGCGGATCGCAACGCCCGCAGACTGCGCCGACGGCTTCTTTGAGGCGTTCTGGCGCAGACCGGAGGCGCTACTGGACCCGGCGGTGCGCAGCGCGCAGTCGCTGTGGGCGCTGCTGCAGCCTGGCGTCGAGGAGCGGATCGTCGAACGTCTTCGAGCAGCGCTCGACTCCGGCGCGTGGGACGCCGAGCACGGTCACCTGCGCGACCAGGCCAGCTTCGACGGGTCGCTGCGCCTCGTGATCTCTGACGCGCCCTGAACAGAAGCGCGCGGAAGCCCGCGCTACCGTTGCGCCAGCCGTTACCAAGCCCATGCGCGTCCACGTCGTCGACCCCTCGGCCTTCACGCCGCCCTATGACCATGCCCTCTGCCACGCGCTGGCGGCGGCGGGGGCGCAGGTCCAGCTGTACACGAGCCGCTTCGCCCACGGCCCCGTCGCGCCGGCCGACGGCTACGAGCGCCGCGAGCTCTTCTACCGGCGCGCCGCACGCATCCCCGACGCCCGCGCCCGACGCGCGGTCAAGCTTGCCGAGCACGTCCCCGACATGCTGCGCTACCGTCGCGCCGCCAACGATGCGGACGTCGTGCACTTCCAATGGCTTGCCGTGCAACACGTCGACGGGTGGCTGCTTCCCGATCGGCACGCACCCGGCGGTGCCCGCCGCCCGCTGGTGCTCACCGCCCACGACATCCTCCCCCGCGAGGCGCGCCCCGGCCAGCGCAGCGCGCAGCGGCGGTTGTACGAGCGCTTCGACGCCGTCGTGGTGCACTCCGAGCACGGCCGCACGCGCCTGATCGAGGAGCTCGGCGTCGAGGCGCGCCGCGTGCATGTGATCCCCCACGGCGCCTTCCAGCATCTCGCCGCCGCCCCCGCAGCACCCGTGGAGTACCTGCCCGATACGAACGCGCCCGTGGTCCTGTGCTTCGGGCTGATGCGCCCCTACAAGGGCATCGACCTGTTGCTGGAGGCGTGGCGCGGGATCGAGGGCGCCGAGCTTTGGCTCGTGGGGATGCCGCGCATGGACATCTCCGTCCTGCGTGAGATGGCGCCCGGGGGCGTGCGCTTCATCCCGCGTTTCGTCACCGACGCGGAGCTGCCCGCGTTCTTCAACCGCGCGGACCTCGTGGTGCTCCCCTACCGCGAGATCGACCAGTCGGGCGTGCTGTTCACGGCGCTCGCGTTCGGCAAGCCGCTGCTGCTCAGCGACGTGGGCGGCTTCCCCGAGGTGGCCGCCACCGGCGCCGCGCGCACGGTCCCCGCCGGTGACGCGCGTGCGCTGCACGAGGCGCTGGACGAGCTGCTCGGCGATCCTGGCGCACGCTCCGCGCTGGCCGAGCGTGCCCGCGTGGTCGTCGATGGGCCTTACTCGTGGGATGAGATCGCCAAGCGCACACTCGCGCTCTACGAGGAGCTCCGCGGCGAGGATCCGCGCCCGTGAGATCCGCCCTGGAGATCGTCTTCTGGCTGTGCTGCGCTGCGATCGTGTGGACGCAGCTCGGCTACGCCGTTGCGCTTGCGGCGCTCGCGCGCGTGTTCGCACGGCCCCAATCGAAGCCGCGCGAACCCATCAACCCATCCCAACCCCTCCCCAGCCTGTCGCTGATCGTCGCCGCGCACGACGAGGAGCCGGTGATCGCCGCAAAGGTGCAAAACGCGCTCGCGCTCGACTATCCGCGCGAGCTGTTCGAGGTGATCGTGGCCTGCGACGGGTGTGAGGACGGGACCGCCGAGCGGGCAAGGCAGGCGGGCGCCGACCTCGTGCTCGAGCTGGCGCGCGGCGGCAAGATTCGCGCGCAGGACACCGCCGTGGAGCGCTCGCGCGGCGAGATCGTCGCATTCTCCGATGCCAACTCGCTGTGGGAGCCAGACGCCGCGCGCCGGCTCGTGAGCGCGTTCGCGGACCCGCACGTCGGCTATGCCTGCGGTCAGGTGCGCTTCGTGCAGGCGGCCGCCGGCGGCGAGAACCAGGAGGGCTCCTATTGGCGCTACGAGCTCGCCGTGCGCGCGCTCGAGTCGCGCCTGTCCTCCATCACCGCCGGCAACGGCGCGATCTACGCCACCCGCCGGGACTCCTACATCGTCGTCGACCCAGTCATGGGCCACGACCTCTCTTTCCCCTTCAACATCGTCAAGCGCGGGCAGCGCGCCGTGTACGTGCCCAGCGCGCGCGCCGGCGAGAAGATGGTGCCCTCGATCCTCGGCGAGTTCCAACGCAAGCGGCGCATGATGAGCCACACCTGGCCGATCGTGCTGCGCGGCGGCATGCTCTCCCCCCGAGGCTACCCGCCGGGGTACGCGCTGATGATCTTCTCCCACCGCATCCTGCGGTACTCCAGCGTCTGGCTGCACCTGATCGCCTTGGCGGCCAACATTGCCCTCGTCGCGCTCGGCGGTGGACCGGTGTATGTGGTCACTCTTGCGCTGCAGCTGGCGCTGGTGCTCGCCGCTGCGCTCGCCGGTGTCCTGCAGGTGCGGCCCCTCCTCATCGCGCGCTACTACGTGCTGACCACAGGCTCACTCGCCGCTGGGTTCTGGGACTGGATGCGGCACGGGACCGACGCGGCCTGGGAGGTGGCAGAGGGAACGCGCTGACCGGTTCTGTCCGCCCACTGCCACAATCCCGCCGTGCTCCGCCGCGCCATCGACATCGTGGTCTCAGCGACCGCCCTCGCGTTCGCCTCGCCGATCCTCGTCGTCGCGGCCTTCGCGATCCGCCTGGAGTCGCGGGGACCGATCATCTACCGCCA
>DATBZG010000250.1:0-11902 GCA_036513335.1 Solirubrobacteraceae bacterium
CCCTCGATCAACACCAGCAGCGGAATCCCCTGCACCTGAAAGCGGGCGGAGATCGCGGGCGCCTCGTCCACGTTCAGCTTCACAACCTTCAGCCGGCCGGCGTTCTCGTTGCCGAGGCGCTCGACGAGCGGAGAGACCATGCGGCACGGCCCGCACCATGGTGCCCAGAAGTCCACCAGCACGGGCACCGAGGCGATCGTCTCCTGCTGGAAGGACTCAGGGGTCGCGTCGATGATCCACGGCAACAGCGTGTGGCAGACGCTGCAGCGTGGGACACCCGCGGCGGTGGCGGTCACGCGGTTCTTCGTGTCGCAGTGCGGACATTTGACGATCGTGCCTTGGCTCACCATCACACTGTAGGCGTCAGGCGAACGCTCGCGGCTGCATGCGTTACGCCGGCGTCCTGCCACGCGCGACTCCGCACGAGCCCGTCGATGAACTCGAGCTTGGACTCGATCTCGGGGCTGAGGATGAACGGGTAGAGGTCGAGCGCGCCCATGCTGCGGCTGATCGCGTTCAGCGCATACGTGAGTGGAATCCACGCCTCGAGCATCTCGCGGACATTCGAGCCCGCGTCCGAGGGGGTGGAGTGCAGCGGCGCGGAGTCCTCCGTGTGCACCGCAGGCCCGTCGATGCGAACGCCATAGGCGGCCGCGGTCTGCAGCGTGTCTCGCACATGCAGGTAGTGGGCAAAGGTCTCCGCCCAGTCCTCCCATGGGTGCATGGTGGCGTAGGCGCTCACGTAGAGCTGCTCCCATCCGGGGGATGGTCCCGTCTCGTAGTAGCGGTCCATCGCCTCCTGGTAGCTCTCGCGCTCATCGCCGAAGAGCTCGCGGCAGCGGCTCTCTGCAGGCGTGCCCTCGGCCACGAGGATCGGCTGGTAGTAGTGCCCGATCTCGTGGCGCAGGTGGCCCAGCACCGTCCGGTAGGGCTCACCCAGGCGCACGCGCATGCGCTCGCGGTGCGCCGGGTCAGTCTCATCGAGGTCGAGCGTGATCACACCGTCGGCGTGACCGGTGGTGACGGCCGTCTGCTCGCTGGAGAGCAGGTCGAACGCGAGGCCGTCCGGAGCTTCCTTCCAGCCCACGATCGGCAGGCCGATGTCGGCGAGCTCGAACAGCAGCCGCCGCTTGGCTGCCTCAGCCGCCGCGAGGCCACCGATCCCGGCCGCGTCGCCGTCGTTTGGCCGCGTGCGCGTCAGCACGCAGCTCGCACAGAGCTCGTCTGGACTGCGGACGAGCCAGTTGCACGCCACCAGCTGCGCGTTGGCGCACGAGTGCGAGTCCTCAGATCCACGCACGCGCATCTCGCGGCTGGCGGGGTCATAGCCGAGCTCGCTACCGCAGTGCAGGCACTCGGTACTCTCGAACGTCACCAGCCGGCTGCACACCGGGCACACGAACGCCTGTATCGAAACCAGCTCCCGTCAAGTTGTCTTTGTGGCCGGCGCCCAAGCGAGCTACCCGATTCACCGTACCGCGAAACCGCACGCACGTCCGCTGGCTGCACGGGAACGCGAGGGGGCCCTGTCGGCTGTTGCCCGACAGGGCCCCTCTCGATGCTCGGGGATTGCTCTACCTGCTACTTCCTGGGACACGGCGACTTGTACGTCGCGTCCACCGTCTCCGGTTTCGACAGTTCCCCGTTTTCGGCGAAGATAACTTCCGTCTTGATCGGGAAGCCGCCTTTGGGGCACTTCTTGGGGACACGTCCGTAATAGATCGTTTTGCCGTGCGACTTGTACGCCGAGCCTGCCTTGACCTTGATCGACGTGACCGACGCATAAGGCGCGCCGGGTACGCTCGCGACGAGCGGTATTTCGGTGATCAGCTTCGGTCCATAGCCGCCACCGCCACCGAGGTCGGTGTAGTGACCGTTTGACAGGATTTCCAGCGACACGGGGGTGTGGCCGTCGCTGAAGAACTCGATACCACCACCGGGCGCGTAGAAGGACGAGATTTCAAGGCTCTCTACGACGCGTTCGCCGCCGAACGTCACGAAGCCTTCCGCGGTACCGACCGGGCCGGCCGCTGAGCCCTTGGAGCACTTGACGGGACCGAACTGTTCGAGCGTCGTCTTCGAGCACGTGGGGAAGCCGGTCGTGTGCAGCTTCGTGCCGCTGGGCAGGTAGAAGTTGATGCCGATCAGCGGTGGCGGTGAGTTGTCGTATTCGGTGCCCGAGATTTTGTATTCGGCCTGCACGGCTGCGCCGGCGCCGAGGATGTTGCCGGTGTGGGGGAAACCCTTGATCGCCACGGCCTCCGCTTTGAAGGTGACTGTCGGCAATGCCGATGCCACCGCCGGCAGCGCAAGCAGGGCGAGGCCCAGGGCCACCAGACAGGTGGATGCTCTACGCATCAGGTTCTTCCTCCTCTATTTCGTTGAATGAGCCGTTTGCGGTCCCGGTGCTGCTGGGACGCATTTATCAGGCCTACCCCTTGTCAAGATTTACAACACGTCAACTTCTGGCTAGTTGCGCACGGGCAGAATCACGCGATGGGATCGGCGCATGACCTCGTCGCTCCGGGACGTGGCAAGCGGACGAGTAGCATTGACGCGACAACACGCTGCGCCGATGAAAGGGGTCGCTGTGGGACTTACCGACAGGTTCAAGGAGATCAAGACCAAGGCTCAGGACACGGTCGCCGAACACAGCGACCAGATACACGACGCGGTCGGCAAGGCCGCGGCGGCGGCGGACCAGCGCACAGGCGGCAAGTACACCGAGCGCATCCAGAAGGCAGGTGCGAAGGCGGACGAGCTCGTGCACTCGCTGAAGCCGGAGGGCGAGCAGGTCGACGACGCCGGCGAGGCACCCTCCACCGGCGCGTAGCTCTCCGCCCGCCCCGGCGGCGTCCCGGGGTTTGACGGCGAATGTATCGCTTGTCTCTATCTGCTCGCGCAGGCGCTAAGATCAAGCGCATCATGGAGGAGAGGGTCCGCCGTGGGGAGGCGGAGCGAACGGGGAATGAGCGTGCGCTGAGAGCAGTGCTGCTGTCGTGCGGCCTGGCTCTGGCGCTGGCATTGGCCCTCAGCTCGAGCTCGCTCGCCGCAACGGCGTTTCGCGTGCAGCGCCTCTGTGGAACGCCCCGCCCGGTCAACGCGCAGTGTCTGGGAATGAGGCTCGTCCCGGCGTCGCTGACGGCCGCAGATCTTCGTGGCGACGCCGCCGCGCAGGCGGGCGAAGCGGCTTCAGGCGCGAGCCCGGCGGTGACCTACAAGCATCCGTTCCCCGGCTATCTGACCGCGCAGAGCCTGCACGCGGCCTACTCGCTGCCAACCGAAACCACGTCGTCATATCTGCAGACGGTCGCCGTGGTCGACGCCTACGACGACCCGACCGCGGAAGCCGACCTGGCCGTCTATGACGAAACCTTCGGCCTGCCGCCGTGCACGAGCACAAACGGCTGCTTTCGCAAGATCGACCAGGAAGGCCGCTCGAGCCCGCTTCCCCGCAAGGAAGGCGAATGGGCGGGAGAGATATCGATCGACGTGCAGATGGCGCACGCCGTCTGTCAGAGCTGCCGCGTCCTGCTGGTCGAGGCGGACAACGAAGAATTCGTCAACCTCGGAGCGGCCGTCGATGCGGCCGCGAACGCTGGCGCGACGGAGATCAGCAACTCCTACGCCGGTCCCGAGGAACCTGCGCTCGCGAGCGTGTTCGCCGAATACAACGAAGACTTCTACGACCATCCGGGGCTCGCCATCACGGCAAGCTCCGGTGACTGCGGCTACCTCGACGAAGCCTGCCTCGGCGAACCGGGTACAGCCAACTTCCCAGCCGATTCACCGGACGTGATCGCGGTCGGCGGGACGGACCTCGCCGAAGCCGGCGGATCGTGGAGCAGCACCGTCTGGGCGGAAGGCGGTAGCGGCTGCAGTGGCATCTTCGGCGCGCCCCTTTGGCAGAGCGACGTGGCCAATTTCTCCGCGACCGACTGCGCGCATGAGCGCTCGGTCGCGGACGTGGCTGCGGTCTCCGATCCGGAAGCGGGCGTGGACGTCTACGACAGCACGCCCGAAGGCAACGGGGACCCCACCGGGTGGGGGGTGTGGGGCGGGACCTCCGTCGCCTCCCCGATCATCGCCGCCGAGTTCGCCCTGGCCGGCGGCTCGCACGGGGCGGCCTACCCGGCGGCGACCGTTTACTCCCACGCCGGCGAAGCTGGAGCGCTCTACGACGTGGTCTCCGGAAGCAACGGGAACTGCGCCGGTGCGGATACCGCATGTCGCGCGGCCGTTGGCTTCGATGGGCCCACAGGCGTTGGCAGCCCGGTGGGCCTTGAAGCCTTCTCGATCCCCGGCGCTCCAACGAGCGTCTCCCCGCCGAGCATCTCCGGCGTCACCGAAGTCGGGCACACGCTGAAAGAGGGTGCGGGCTCGTGGAGCGGCGGAACGACGTCCGTGAGTCTGCAGTGGGAGCGTTGCAACTCGGCCGGCTCGGGCTGCGCCCCGATCGCCGGTGCGACCGGCTCGACCTACACGCTCACCGCGGCCGATCTCAGCGCGACGATTCGCGTTCAGGAAACGGCCGGCAACGGCGCCGGAGCCGGCGCGCCGGCGGCCTCGGCGCAGACGGCAAGCATCGGCTCGAATGTGCTCACGCTGACCGGCTTCACTCCGCCATCGGGGATTACCGGCAGCTCGGTCACGATCGGCGGCTCGGATCTCACAGACGTCAGCGAAGTCGAGTTCGGGAGCCTCGTGGCGAGGTTCACCGTGCTCTCCAGCACGCAGATCGAAGCGATCGTCCCCGACGGCGCGGTCACGGCGGCGATCTCGGTGAAGGGCGCTGGAGAGACCGAGACGAGCGCCGCCAAGTTCACGCCCACGCTGTCGGTCACGTCGTTCAAGCCAGCGAGCGCAAAGCCCGGCAAGACGGTGACGATCAAGGGCGTCGGGTTCAACAAACGCTCGACCGTCAGCTTCGACGGGCACACGGCTCTCCTCAGGTCCGTGTCGGCCAAGAAAATAAAGGTCACGGTGCCGGTCGGAGCTGCGGCCGGTCCGATCGCCGTCACGAATACGCAGGCGCCCGTCGGCACCGTCTACAGCGCCGGCGAGTTCACTCCCTGAGCTCCGCGCCCCCGGCGGGTAGCGTAAGGTTGTTCAGTGGAACGGTCGGGAAAGGCGCGGATACGCGCACGAGCTAAGGAGCCACCATGGCGCGCATCCTGCTGGGGGAGATAGAGATTGAGGTCGCGGAGGACGTGGAGGAGGCGCTCAGTCGCATCGTCAACGCCAGAGACGGGCTGCGCCGCAGCAACGGCGCGATCGTCGCACCCCCCGGGTGGGTGATCCTGACGGCGGCCGACACCAGCGAGATCTACGTGCAGGTGTCGCGTATCGGCTACGTCCGCGAGGACTGACCGGAGCGGACGTCGCTAGGAGGCTTCCTCCGCGGCGACCGCGAAGACGATGTGCCGGCGGGCGAGGCTGAGGTAGTCGTGCAACTCCACCGCGCCGCCCTCCAGCGGCGCCACGGTCACGTCGGTGAGCGTGATGAAGTCGCGCTCCGAGGCGTTCAGCACGTCGGAGACACGGCTGCGGTAGCCATCGCGCGCGAGCGTGAGCACCCCCTCGATGCGGTGGCGCTCGGTCTCGATCCTGATCCGCTCCCGGCGCTGGTCGATCGTCGCCGGGTCGCTCGAGTGCTCTGGCTCGCTGGCGCTCATGTGCTCATTATCGACGCTTCGGGGTCCGCGTGGCGCCGCGCCCTCCCGGGCACGCGACTCAGCGGCTGACGAGGAAGCTGCGCGTGACCGTCGTGCGCAGCCCAGTCGGTCCCGCGGCGACGATCTTCACGCGCGCTCGCATCGCTCTGTCCGCGCCGAGCTCCTTGCGCAGACGCCGCAGTGCAGCCCGGTCCACCAGCAGCCGCACGTGGCCGGTGAGCTTCGGCGGCAAGCCACGCGCGTCTGAGAGCAGCGCGACCGCTCGCGGGTGGCGCCCGATCGGAGCGAGCGTCGCCGTGGCGAGGATCTGACAGCCGCGCTGACAGCTGACAGCCAGGGCAAGGCCCCCACGGGCGAGGACCCCCGCGACCCGCGGCACGCTCACGCGCAGCACCGGCGCCACGTTCAGCGGCGGCGGCCACGAGCCCGGCGCCAGGCATCCGCTGCCGGCCGGCGCGGCCATGTCGAAGCGCTCGACGCGGTTGTTGTCGGTGTCGGCCACGTAGACGTCGCCGGCGCAGTCGACCGCGATCGCGGCCGGCTCGGAGAATTCGCCCGCGCCGTCGCCGCGAACGCCCCACTTCGCCACGAATCCTCCGTTCGAGTCGAACTCCTGGATGCGGTTGTTTTCGCTGTCGAGCACGTACACGTCGCCCGCCGCGTCCACCGCCACGCCGACGGGCGCCTTGAACCGCCCATCGGCTGCGCCCTTGGAGCCCCACATGTTCAGCACGCTGCCCGTGGGCGAGAGCTCGAGCACGCGGTCGTTGCCGGTGTCAGCCACGTAGATGTCACCGCCTGGAGCGATCGCGAGCGCGGATGGCCGGTCGAAGTCGCCCGGACCATTTCCCGCCGAGCCGTCGCCTTCGCCTGCGCCCCACTTGGCCTGCAGCGCGCCTTCCGGGCCGTATACGAGCACGCGGTTGTGGTTCGTGTCCGCGACGTAGATCAGATCGGATTCACTTGAGACCGCCACCGACCCCGCGCCGGAGAGCTGCGCGCCGCCGAGCTCCGCCGGCCCCCCGATTTCGCCCAGGTACGTGCCGTCGCCCCACAACCGCACGAGCCGTTCGTTGCCCACATCGGCCACGTACACCGTGCCGCGCGGGTCGACGCCGATTCCCTGCGGGTAGTAGAAGCTGGCGGCGTGCCCACCGGCGAGCGCCCACTGCCGTGTGTAGGCATCGTTGTCCGGGGCGAACTGCTCGATGCGGTTGCCGTCGGTATCCGCCACCAGTAGCTGCCCGGTGGGGTCGATCGCCAGGCCGCGAGGCGCTGTCAACACCCCCGGGCCGTGGGCGGATATGCCGATCGTACGCAGATAGTCGCCTTCCGGGGTGAACACCTCGATCCGGTCATTGGCGGTGTCGGCAACATAGGTGTCGCCCGCCGGGTCGCTCGCCACCGCGCGTGGAAACGCAAGCTGGCCGGGTTTGGTGCCGAAGCCACCCCACACGCCCGCGAACTGCAGCTGGGGGCTGAGCTTGACGATGCGGTCATTGCTGTCGTCGGCTACGTACACGTCGCCGGCCGCGTCCAGAGCGACGCCGTAGGGAAACGCGAACTCGCTCGGGCCGTCGCCCTCCGTGCCGGCTTGCGCTTCGAAGGCGCCTTCCGTGTTGAATTTCTCCACGCGGTGGTTGTCGTCGTCTGAGACGACCACCTCGCTTTCGTCGGCGGCCACGCCGCGGGGGTAGGAGAACTGGCCGGGGCCGCTGCCGTAGGTGCCCCAGGCGAGCGCTTCGCCGCCTTCCAGGTTGAAGCGCTCGATGCGGTTGTTGCCGGAGTCCGCCACGTACACGTGCTCGCCGGAGACCGCGATCCCCCCACCGGGAGGCTGCGTGTAGTTCTCCGATGAGCCGAATTCGAACTCGCCGAGCCCGGTGCCCTTGCGCCCCCAGGCGGTGATGAACGCCCCCGAGGGCGAGAACTTCTCGATGCGGTCGTGGCTGGAGTCGACCACGTAGACGTTCCCGGCGGCGTCCGTCGCGAGGCCGCCGATCGGCCCGAACTGCCCCTGCCCGCCGCCGTAGGAGCCCCACTGCGTCTCGAACGTGCCGCTCGCGGTGAACTCCTGCACCACGTAGCTCAGCTGGTCGGCCACGTAGACGTTGCCCTGCGTGTCGACCGCTACCGCCTCGGGGAAGCGCAGGACCCCTTCCGCGCGCTGGCCGATCATCTGCACGCTCGCATATGGGCATGGGGCGCCGCCCGACCCGGGGCAGCGAACCGCTTCCGCATGCGCCGCAGCGCTCGCGCCGGCGAGCAGCCACGAACATGTGAGTGCGAACGAAAGAACGAGGGCCGCCATCAGCGCGGCCGGTGGCAGTTCCGTTCTGGCGGAGGGGGGCCAGGCCCAACAGCGCATCGGCGCATGAAAACACGTCCCGCCCGCGGCCGCGCAGGTTGGCGCGGTTGCGTCACGGGCTGGTAACAGTCGGCTACAGGACTTGCTCGGGCGTGCGCGCCGCCAGCCCCGCGCGGGCGCCAGAGGGCGCCACTATGCGCCCCGAGGTCGCGGTGGGGCGATTGCGCTCCTCGCGCACGATGTACAGCGGGCGGTGCTTGACCTCGTCATAGATCCTGCCCACGTACTCGCCGATCACGCCCAGCGCGATTAGCTGGATGCCGCCGAGCAGCAGGATCGCGATCGTGATCGAGCCGAAGCCGGGCAGATAGGAGCCGGAGAACCTCAGGACGATCACGACGGGGATCGCGATGAAGGCGACGCTCGCCGACAGCAGGCCGGCGTAGGTGGCCAGCTGCAGCGGCAGGTGCGAGAAGGAGGCGATCGCATCGAGCGAGAAGCGCAGCATCTTGCGCAGCGTGTACTTCGTCTCGCCCGCGTTGCGCGCGTCGCGCTGGTAGGAGACGGCGGTCTGGGTGAACCCAACCCACACGGTCATCCCGCGCAGGAAGCGCGAGCGCTCGGTCATCGAAAGCAGCGCGTCGAGCGCGCGGCGGTCGAGCAGCCGGAAGTCGCCGGAGTTCGGCTCGAGGTCGACCTGGGCGAGCTTGTCGAAGAGCTTGTAGAACCACGAGGCCGTCGCGAGCTTGAACGCGGTCTCGCCTTCGCGCTGCTTGCGCACGGCATACACCACGTCCGCGCCCTGGCTCCACTGGGCGAGCATGTCGGGGATCAGCTCGGGCGGATCCTGCAGGTCGGCGTCGATCATCGCCACGACGTCACCCACAGCGTGCTCGAGGCCCGCGGTCAGCGCTGCCTGGTGACCGAAGTTACGCGAGAGGTGAACCACGCGCACGCGCGGATCGGTGGCGGCGATCGCGTCCAGCAGCTCAGGGGTGCGGTCGGAGCTGCCGTCGTTGACCAGCACCAGCTCGAACTCGTAGTCGGCGACGGCCGCGATCGCGCGCTCCACGAACTGCTCGACAAGCTCCTCCTCGTCATACACGGGCGCCACGACGCTGAGTAGGGTTGGAGTGCGAAGTGGTGTATCCGACATGTCTTCTCTGTGCTCTCAGCGAGACGGGGAGGCAGCTGCCTAGCATTCATCTTCGGGGAGCGTGTTAAGTCCGCGCTCAATTTATCGTTGATTCTGCCCCATGGAGCCCTCCGAGCAAACAGACACGCGCGAATTGCAAGCCGGCCCGCAGCGGGGCTGGCGCGGCCTGAGCGCGCCGATGCTCGTCCAATTCGTGAAGTTTGGCATCGTCGGCGTGTCCAACACGCTGCTGACGCTCGTCGTCTACACGGTGTTGTTGAAGGTGTTCGGCGTGTGGTATCTGGCCGCCTCGGGCATCGGCTTCATCGTCGGCGCGATCAACGGCTTCCTGCTCAACCGGCGCTGGACCTTCCGCGATCACGTCGGCGATGCGCTCACGCCGGTGCGCTGGGGCGTCGTGCAGACGTGCGGGCTGGGCGTCGACGAGGGCCTGCTCTATCTGTTCGTGCACGACGCTCACCTCGACAAGCTGATCGCCCAGGTCTGCGCCACCGCGGTCGTCACCGTCAGCACGTTCTTCATCAACCGCGCATGGACCTTCCGCGTGCACGCGCCGGTCGCCGCCGACGCGCCGCCCGCGTAGCGGCTTCCTAACGGAAGACGGCGAGCAATGACAGCCCTGCCGGGATCCGTCCACCGCGGGCGATCAGCGCCGCCTCGAGCGCGAGCGGGCGCTCGAGCAGCCAGTTCAGCGGTTCTGGAGGGATCCACAGGTCGAGGCTCGACTCGGTGGTCTTCGTGCTGAAGCGGTCGAGCACGCGCAGCAGGATCGCGACGGGCAGCAGCAGCGAGTTGAAGTAGGTCGTGCGCACCTGCTGCCAGCCGGCCTGCTCGGCGACGCGCTGGAGCGAGCGGCGGGTGTAGCGGCGGTGGTGGTGGTTGATCTCGTCGTGGCCGCTCCACAGCCACTGATAGGCGGGGACGGTCACGAGCAGGGCGCCGCCCGGGGCGACCGCGCGGCGCAGCTCGCGCAGCGCGGCGAGATCGTCGTCGAGGTGCTCGATCACGTCGAGGCTCACGGCCAAGTCGAAGCTGTTCTCGGGGAAGGGCATCTCGAGCACCGAGCCTGCTACGACCTCGCCCAACTGACGCTCGCGGGCGAGGCTGACGCTCGTGTCCGAGAGCTCTACCCCGGTCACAGCGCCGAGCTTGGCGAGCTCGACCATGAAGCGCCCGCTGCCGCAGCCCGCGTCGAGGATGCGCGGCTCGGCGGGCAGGCCGAGCCCTGCGATCACGCCGTCCAGAACCGTGCGCCGGCCTCGATACCACCAGTGGCGGTCCTCCGCCTGGTGGGTCTGATGCTCGTAGTCCCTATCCATCCGCTGAGCATCCTTTCCTAAAGGACCGACGGACGCGGTGCGCCCGGTCGAAGTGGTCGCTCACGGAGCGGCGCCCGGGCTGCGTACCGAATACTCGATTGCGCCGGCTTCGCCCTGCCAGACGGCGAGTGCCGCGTCGTCATCCGGGTCCACCGCGACGGTCGGGTCCAGGACCGGCCCCGGTGGGGAAATCGTCTCCGGTTCGTCGAAAACTACTCGGCCGGAGATCGCCTCGGTTCCGCGCGCGGCGAACACAGCCTGGCGCGCCATGTCGGGTGCTCCGCCCTCGCTCGGTGCCGGCTCGCTCCACAGCAACAGCGCGTCGTCGTCCGGGCCGGGGGCCAGACCAGCGAGCAGCGCGTCGGCGCCGGGTGCTGCGACCGTCGCGAGCGTGAGCACGCCCTCGAGGTCCACAGGCGCTGCGCGCACGACCCAATGCCCTTCGGCCGCGCCCGCCCACGCGAGCAGCACGCTCTCAGAGCTCAGCCGCACGAGGCTGGGCGAGGCGGCCGGCGAGCCCAGCCCGTCGGGGTCGCTGAAGCGTTCGAGCAATTGCGGCGCGCCGAAGCGCACCCCGAGCCTCGAGCGATCGATGTACACGCTCGTCACGCCGGCGTTCTCTTGTGCCCAAGCGATGATCCCGTGGCGGTCATCGCTGAGCAGAGCGCTGAGGTGCACATGGGGAACGACGGACGCCAGCCGCTGGATCGGGCGCGGCGCACCCCTGTTGGGCACGAGGCGCGCGTAGAGCGCTCCGCGCTGAACCCATACGGCGAGCGCTTCGCTGCGAAAGTCCATCGCGAGCGTGAGCGCTTCCACGGGCCCATGTCCAGCCGCGCGCACGCTTACGTTGCGCGCGAAGTGGTCGCTGAAGAAGCGCTCCACATGAACGTTCAAGCTGTCGCTGCCCCGCCTGCCGGCAGGCGGTGAAACGAGTGCCAGATCTCCCAGGTAGGCGTCCGTCAGCGCCCTTGGCGCCACTGTGCCGCCGAGGGGCGAGAG
The DNA here is from genome assembly GCA_036513335.1 of Solirubrobacteraceae bacterium. Taxonomy (GTDB): domain Bacteria; phylum Actinomycetota; class Thermoleophilia; order Solirubrobacterales; family Solirubrobacteraceae; genus Palsa-744. The sequence goes on from DATBZG010000250.1 coordinate 11,461, forward strand.
CGCCGAGAACGGGCCGCCCGCCGCGCCCTGGATCAGCAGTCCGCTCGCGGGCAGCCCGTGCGGAGCGCCGGCCGCGGCTCCGGCGATCGCGATCTGCCCGTGTGGCGCGCCATCGGCCACCAGCGGGCCGCGCAGCACGATTGGGTGTCCGTTCGCCGTCTTCATAACCGTCGCCACGCCGGGTCGGTCGCCGGCGCCGATCGCAGCGATACGCGCTCCTTCGCCACCGGGGCAGGCCGGAGAGTCGGCCCACACAATCGCCCCCGGGCCGGTCGAGCGCGTTGGCATGTCGCTCGGGAACACCACGCGTGCCCCGGGCGTAGCCGGGCAGCCGCTCAGGTTGGCCGGCGCCGACCAGCGTGCGGGTGCCTGGGGCGTCGCTGCTTGCTGTGCGCGTTGCCGTGGCGCGGCGGAGACGTCGGCGGCCGGCGTCGCGCGCGAC
>DATBZG010000251.1:0-5750 GCA_036513335.1 Solirubrobacteraceae bacterium
CTGGGAAGCTCCGCGTCCTCGAATCGCGAGTTCACGAACGTCACCTCGCCGGCACCGTCCAGGTGCCCTGCGGCAAGCGAAAGCAACTGCGCACCGGGCTCCACGGCGACCACCTCCAGGCCGGCCGCGAGAAGATCGCGCGTCAGCTGCCCACTGCCGCACCCGATCTCGAGCACGAGGTCTCCGGGTTCCAGGCCCGCGATGGCGCACGCCTCCTCGACAAGCTCCTGTGGGTACCCGGGCCGGCTGCGGTCGTACTGGACCGCCACCTCATCGAAGACGCGTCCGTACTGACGTGGAGAGACTGCTGCCATGCCCGCAAAGTAGACGAAGCACCGGACCGAGATCTCTCAGTTGCCGGCGGCGTCGAGCCGCCCCGCGATCTCATCCAGCGCCGCAGCCTCCACGAGAATCGCCGGGTGAGCCTTGCGCGCAGGCACGAACCCCTCCTGCACGCCGATGTGAAGCTGCTGGCCACCGAGGCTGAACCAAATCCCTCCCCGCGCGCGCAGTACCTCGGGCTTCTCCACCTCGTCAAGGCCCAACAGCTCTCCGAAGAACCGCCGCGCGTCCTCCTCACAGCCGGCGGGCGCAGCCAACTGCACGTGGTCGATCCCAAGTACGCCCATCCGCGCACGCCCCGCTCAGGCCCGGTAGCGCACGAGCGCTTTGTGCGTGCAGCCGATCAGCGTCCAGGGCCGGTTTTCGGGGAGGTAGCGCATGACGAACGTCTTCAGACCGGAGCCGTTGCAGTGGATGACGCCATGGCCGTAGACGAGCAACAAGTGGTCGTTGCCGGCGCCGGTCCAGATTTCGTTGAAGCCGTGGCTGGAGTAGATCCAGTCGTTGCCGTTACCGGCGTGCAGGTAGTCGCGCTCGCTTTCGGACTGGCCTGATGGCTGGTAGTCGCCCCAGATCACATCGCCGGCTTCGCCGCCGTAGACGGTGTCGTTGCCGTAGCCGCCGAGCAGCCAGTTGTGGACGTTCTTGAGGCCGACGAGCGTGTGGCTCGGCCCGTAGGACCCCTTGTCCATCTTCAGGCATTCGTCGCGGGGCCAGCCGGCGTGGCTGGCCTCGGACACGCGCGCCCGCACGCGGGCGACCGATGCCGTGCTGGCCACTTCTTCGCCCGATGGACAGAAGGCCACATAGACACCGCGGTCGTCGCGCCTGAGCGCTTCGGCTTCCTGGGCCGATACGGCGGCGGCGACGGGCGGTGTGGAGCCCAGCGCGACCCACGTGGAGCAGCAGACGGCGAGCAGCGCGCCGACGCTGAGCACACGTCGCGGCACGGCGAGCATGGAAGCGATCACCGAGGGCACGCTAGCAACGGGGAACGGGGGCACAGTTAGATGATCGACAGATTGGCCGCGACGCTAAACGGCGGCCTGGGAATCGAGCGAGTCGTGTGGCCCGAACGCCAGCGCGCGCATGGACGGCTGCGCCTGGACCATGGCGAGGATCTCCTGGCCGTGCAGCGGCTGGGCGAAGTGAAAGCCCTGCCCGAAGTCGCAGTTGCTCACGCGCAAACGCTCCAGGTGCCCGGGATGCTCGACGCCCTCGGCGACGACCTTGAGTTTGAAGATGCGCGCGAGCCCGACGATCGCCTCGGTCAGCTCGGCGACCTCGGGATTGGGGTCGGCGAGGAACGAGCGGTCGATCTTGAGCACGTCGACGGGCAGCTGTCGGATGTAGTTGAGCGAGGAGTAGCCGGTACCGAAGTCATCGATGGCGAGTTTTACGCCCATCGCGCGCAGCGCCTTCAGCCGCAGGAGGCTGAGCTCCATGTCCTGCATCATCACGCTCTCGGTGAGCTCCAATGTGAGGCTGGCGGGCACGATGCCGGTCTCCTCCAGCGCGACGCGGACCTCCTCGATGAACTCGGGGCGCTGCAGCTGGCAGGCGGAGACGTTGACGGCCATCGACAAGGGCGGCTGGCGAGGACAGTTGCTCTGCATGTGTGCTGCCCAGGCGCAGGCCTCCATGAGGATGTGTCGCCCGACGGGCACGATCATGCCGGTGTCCTCGAGCAGCGGCACGAACTCCAGCGGCGCGATCGTGCCGCGGTCGGGGTGCTCCCAGCGCACGAGCGCCTCCATGCCGGCCATGTCGCCGCGGGCGAGGTCCATGATCGGCTGGTAGCGCAAGGTGAACTCGCCATAGTCGAGCGCGCGTTGCAGGTCGGCCTTCAGCGCGAGGCGCTCGAGTGCCTTGGCGTGCATCTCGGGCTGGAAGACCTGGTATCCCCCGAGGCCGCTCTCCTTGGCCATGTACATGGCCGCGTCGGCGTTGCTCATCAGCTCATCAGCCTCGCCGTCCGCGTCCGCGTCGGCGAGCGCGGGATGGTCGCTGAAGGCGATCCCGACGCTTGTGGCGACGGTCACGCTCATGCCGTCCAGCGGAATCGGCGCCTGCAGCGCGTCCATCACGCGCTGGGCGATCTCGACGGCATGCAGCTCGCTCTCGGTGTCGTGGATGAGGATCGCGAACTCGTCGCCGCCGATGCGCGCGGCGGTGTCGACCGGGCGCATGCAGTCCTCCAGCCGCCGCGCAAGCTCACGCAGCACGGTGTCGCCGACGACGTGGCCGAGGCCGTCGTTGACGTTCTTGAAGTCGATGATGTCCATGAACAGCACGGCGACGGGCAGGCGATCGCGCCGCTGGCCGGCGAGCGCGTGCGCGACGCGGTCGCGAAACAGCGCCCGGTTAGCCAGGCCGGTGAGCGGGTCGTGGAAGGCCTGGTGCTCGATCTCGGCCTGGGCTCGTTCCTCGGTCAGCGCGACCATCTGTCGGGCGAGCTCCTCGTTGTGACGGAAGATGCCGGCCATGCGCGCGAGCACGAGGGCGAACATGGCGGCGGAGGATCCGACGAGCACGTAGATGTCGAGCTGCTCGCCCATCGCCTCGCGCAGGACGATCAAGAGCGGCGCGGTGAGGCTGGCACAGGCGAGCAGCGCAAGGCGCGCGCGCGTGAGGCGCGCCGCGGTGTCGGGACCGGGCGTTGAGAGCTGACGCATGGACGGGTGCAGGGCGGCGGCGCCGAGAAGCACGTAGTAGAGGCCCCAGCCGGCGTCGAGGATGCCGCCGGTGGTGTGGCCGCCGTCGAGCAGTTTCCACCCGTAGGCGGCGTCGGTGAGCAGCATCACGACGGCGCCGGAGAGCAGCAGCACGAATGCGGGCTCGCGCCGGTGGCTGCCGGCGGCGAGGCGGGCGACGACGGCGAGCACGAGGATGTCCATCGAGGGGTATGCGATCGCGGTGATCCGTCCGAGCAGCGCCAGCGTGTGATCGTGGGCGTAGGGCGCGATCAGGTAGACCCACAGAAGCGTGGCAAGCGCGAGCGTGACGATCAGCGCGTCGATCAGCCTGCTGCGGTCACGGTGCTCGCCGCGTTCGTGGATCAGCAGCAGCATGCCGGCGACGAGGAACGGGTAGAACGCGAGGTGGAACGGGTCGGCGATCGACGGGAACGGCATCGTTGACCCGAAGAGCCGTTCGTAGTTGTAAGCGAGCACGTCGCTGGCGACGAACAGCGCCTGGCCCACGGCCAGCAGATAGAGCGGCCTGCGGCTGTGGCGTGAGTTCCGGCGCGCACCGAAGATCAGTGCGATCACGCTGGAGCCGCCAACCAGCGTGAACACGAGCCCGCCGAGCAGTGAGTTGTGCACGCGGGAATATCGGCTGTCGGGACATTAAGCTAAACGCTTGCAATCCCAGTAGACCGAATGTCCTCCTGGGTCAGTCGTCTTCGCGGGGAGGCGGGCGGAAGAGGATCCGCTTGACCTCATCGGCGGAGCCGCCGCCGAGTCGCAGCGCCGTCTGGAAGCCCTCGTTGCCGAGCTCGCCGGCGTCGAGGGCGCGACGCAGCTCGTTGAGGGTGGCGAGGTCCTCCTCGGGGACCTGCTCACGCGCGGTCTCGATGAGAATCAGATGGCGCGGACGTTTGAGCGCGGCGGCCATGCGCACGAACGGCTCGCGCTCGCCGGCGTCCAGCCGCTCGGCGGCGATCACGACGGTCTCCCTGTTCTCCAGGCGCTTGGCGACGGCCGCGAGCAGGAGCTCCTGGGCGCGCTCGTCGAGCTCGGGCTCGGCGACGCGGCCGGCGAGCAGCGTGCGGACCTTCTCGAGCGAGAGCAGGCTGGCGCGGTCCTCGATCAGCCGGGTGACGAAGAGATTGCGCTCGACGGGGGACGCGCAGGCGACGACGACGAGGCTGCCGGGCGAATAACGCAGGCGGTCGGTGGGCGAGAGCACGCGACAGTGCACGGTGACGTTCGCGGGCCGCGGCGGCGCGCCGTCGCGGCGCGGGCGATCGGAGGACCAGCCTCCGCGCTCGTCGTCGGAGATCTTGACGCTGCGCGCGGGCGGTCGAGAGGCCATGTCTACCATCATGCCCTAAACGGGCGTCCGCCGGTGGGCGGCGATCAGCTCGAGCTTGGCCGGGCGGTCGAGCGCTTTGATCCTGGCCTCCTCGCGCCTGGCGGCGGTGCGGTCGGGCATTGGCAGCGCGAGCGCCAGCTCGACGGGCAGCCGACTGGCGGTGTAGCGGCTGGCGATGCCTTCGCCGTGGCGCGCGAGCCGCCGCTGGACGTCGTTGGTCCAGCCGGTGTACAGGGACCCGTCGCAGCAGCGCAGGATGTAGACCCAGGCATCGCTCACGGACGAGTCATACGACGCGGGCACGGCTGGTACCTGCGGCGGCGTCATTGGACTTCTGTATGCCGGCTCAGGAGTCGCTTATGACGACCGCGGCGGCGCGACCGCGGGCGGGCGCCGCGGGTAGCGGCCCCAGCTTGACGGGCGTGGTGTGCATGGCGCGCAGTCGCACCTCACGCCAGGAGAGCCCCTCGTTGACGAGCGCGGGCAGCCCCATGATCAGCGCTGTGGCCAGCTCGACGGCCTGCAGGACGATGCCGTAGGCGACGGCGTCGGCCGTGTGGACGTGGTAGACGCCGGCGAGCACGGCAACGCAGGCGGCCTGGAAGACGCCAACGTTGGCGGGGGTGGCGGGGATCACGGCGGTGACGTTGACGGCGAACAGAACGCCGGCGGCAGCGCCGAGCCCCGCGTGGGAGTCGAGGCCGAGCGCGACGAGGAGCAGCCAACAGGCGATCCACTGCATCGCCCACGCGCCGAGCTGCGCGACGGTGGCAATCGCGGCGCGGCGCGGCTGACGAAAGACGCGCAGCCCGTCGCGCAGCCGCAGCAGCGAGCGACGCACGGCTGCCAGCAACACGCGCAGACGCCTCGAGCGCGACAGCGCAGCGGGCGGGACGAGTATGGGCGCGAGCGCGACGGCGAGCAGCGCGGCCAGCGGCGCGAGCGCGATCAGTAGCAGCGCGCGGTCGTGCCCGTCGAGCACGGCGACGCTGGAGAGGGCAACGCCGCCGAGGATCGTGAGCGCGAGCAGGTTGAGCAGCGTCTGGGAGACGATCGTGCCAAGCACCACCGGCAGGCTCTCTCGGGCGCGCCCGAGCCGCCGGGCGACGATCAGCGCGCGCGATGGCTCGCCGAGACGGGCGGGCAGCGTGGCTGACATGAGCACGCCGATGAACGTGCCCTGCATGGCGTCGCGGCGTTTGGCCCGCCGCCAGGTGGGCGCGGCGGCAAGGATGGAGTGCCAGGAGATGGAGCGCGCGAACATGGCGGCGCACATCAGCGCAACCCCGGCCGCGATCAGGCCGGGCTTGGAGGCGACGAGCGACGCGGCGACGCGCGTCAGCCCCACTCGCTGCAGCGCGATCGCTGCG
>DATBZG010000252.1:0-3659 GCA_036513335.1 Solirubrobacteraceae bacterium
TTGATGAACGTGCTCAGCTCGCGTCCGCCGCGCACGGGCCTGATCTCGACTGCCATTGCCGCGAGAACCCTATATGCCAACCTCCATAGACGTCTTCGCAAAGGTCCGCGGCCACGAGCGCGAGGAGTTGCTGCGCGCGGCACGCGAAGCCGATCTGATGCCTTACTTCAGAACGGTCGAGTCGCCGGCAATGCCGGTGGTGGAGATGGAGGGCGCGCCGCGGATCATGCTCGCGTCCAACAACTACCTGGGGCTGACGGGCGACGAGCGCGTGATGAAAGGCGCCGAGGACGCGCTGCACCGTTACGGCACAGGCCTGACGGGCTCCCGCCTGCTCAACGGCACGACCCCTCTGCACCTCGAGCTCGAGCGTGAGCTGGCGGAATGGATGGAGACCGAGGACGCGATCGTGTTCACGACCGGCCACCAGGCGAACGTGGGCACGCTGGGCACGCTGCTCGGCCCGAGTGACACGGTGATCGTCGACTCCGCCGACCACGCCTCGATCCTCGACGGCGCGCTGATCTCCAAGGCGAAGATGCGTCCGTTCCGCCACGGGCGCATCGAGAAGCTCGAGCGCGCACTGGAGCGCGCCGAGAGCGACGGCGGCGGCACGCTGGTGGTCGTGGACGGCGTCTTCTCGATGGAGGGCGACGTCGCACCGCTGGTCGAGATCACCGAGCTGTGCACGCGCCACGGTGCGCGCCTAATGGTCGACGAGGCTCACGGTGCCGGTGTGTTGGGTGCGCGCGGCGCGGGCGCCTCGGAGCTGCTCGGCGTTGAGGATCGCGTCGATTTGCGCATGGGCACGTTCTCGAAGTCGCTGGCGTCCTGCGGCGGCTTCGTCGTGGGCCCGGCGGAGGTGATCGAGTACCTGCGGATCTCCTCACGCTCTTTTCTGTTCACCGCCTCGGGGGTGCCCGCGGCCCTGGGAGCCGCTCTGGCCGCGCTGCGGGTCCTGCGCTCGGATGAGGGCCCTGCGCTGCTGGGCGCGGTGCTCGAGCGCGCCCGCTACCTCAAGGACGGACTGGACGCGCTCGGCTACCGCACCCTCAGCGGCGCGCCGGTGCGCACGAGCCCGGCGGCGGACGCACCGCTACAAACGCTCGTCACGCCGATCGTCCCCGTGCTGGTCGGCGATGACTGGAAGGCAGCGCTTCTCTGGCGCGCGCTCTATGACGGCGGCGTGTTCACGAACTGCGCGCTGCACCCGGCGGTGCCGCCGGGCGGTGCGCTGCTGCGCACGAGCGTGATGGCCACGCACGACACGGCCACGCTCGATCGGGCCCTGGAGGTTTTCGCGAAGGTCAAGGTCGAGTTCGAGTCAGAGCACGGCCCGCTGCCTGCCGCCGAGCCTCGGTGAGCAGCGCTCGTCGCGCCGCGCCGACGGCGACGGCGGCCGGGGGACTTGTCCAGTTCTTCACAAGTCCCGCCAAGATCGAAAAAGGTCGCTTCTAGCGTACGAAGCGCCGGTCGTGATGTTGACCGCGGACCCTGTCCTGTCATAGCTTGCGAGCTGCGCTTGCAGACCGAGTTCGAGGTTCGCCCGACACGAGCCGTAGGGAGAGGGGGCGATGTGGCGGGACAGCCGTAGCTGATCCCGGTTGACCTCGCGCGGCCTGAGGAGCGCCAACCGTATCCGTTAAAAAATCGAGCACGTGATCGCCGCGCGAGGCTCGCGTCGATGACCGGGAGAGTGCCTTATGAACGCGACAGCGACCGCTGCCCCTGCCCCCGTCGGTCCGCAGTACATGCGCGCCCTCGAACGCGCGAACCAGGTTCGCCTCGCCCGCGCGGAGCTCAAGCGCCGCGTGGCGATCGGCGAGCTGGAGGTGTCCGAGGTGATCCTTGAATGCCCCTGGGAGGCAGAGAGCATGGCCGTTGCCGACCTGTTGATGAGCCAGCGACGCTGGGGCCAAACCCGCTGCCGCAAGTTCCTCGCCCAGGTGCCCATGTCCGAGAAGAAGACCGTCGGCTCGATGACCGAGCGCCAGCGCAACACGCTCGCCGCCATGCTGACGTCGGTGGTGCGGGGCCGTGCCTGGGGCACGACCCCATGGGTAACGGACAGCCTGACGAGAGCTTGAGCTGCCACCACCCGGCGAGCATGCCGATCAGACCGAGCCGCGGGCGAACCTCCCAAACCCCGCAGACGCCTTGACCGAGATCACGGACGCGCACGCGAGCGAACTTGTAGCTTCCAGGTTCGAGCCTCATACGCCGCAACTGCTCGCGCGCGCGGCGCTCGTGCTCGGTGCGCGCCGAGACCTGTGCCCGGAGGTCCTGAAGCCTCGCGGCGAGCTCGTCACGCGAGCGCTCGAGCCCCCCGAGGTCCAGTAGCGATGGCCCGTCGGCGACCGGCCGCGCGGCGGCGGGCGACGGAGCGCAGATGTGGGGAAAGCGCGAGGCCAGGAGCGCGGAGTGCTCGTGCTCGAGTCGAGCGATCTGGGCGCGCAGGGACATCCTCGCGGCGCGCTCGCTGTCCCGCGGGTCTGCGGCAGCGGACTCTGCCACCGCGCACGCGCCGTCGAGGTCAGCACCGCGGCTGACCCTCGGGTCGAGGGCTGGATCCTCGCGATCGATGACCGACTGCTCGTAGTGCGTCACGCTCACCTCCTCCGCGTCAGAGGACAGAATTCTACCAGCGCGTCGTGGGCGGATGGTAGGGGTCGCCGAGCGGCGCTAGCGACGCTCCAGCGCCGCCCGACAGGTCCACAGGGCCTCCTCGGCGAACAGGTCCGGGACGCCGTCCACCTGAACCGCGAACAACGTCAGCCGCCCCGTGTCGGCGCGCGGCTCACAGCCCGGGGCGAGCTCCCCGAACAGAACCGCCAGCGCGGCTGAGGCGTCGGCGACCACGAGCCGCCCCGCCGGCAGCGTCGGCGCGTCCGCCTCTCGCCCCAGCCTCTCGCCCTGGCGGCTCGCGCGGATGCCGAGCTGTCCTTGGACGCGGTCGGCGTCGAGCGCGAACACGGGCACGCCAGTGTCCACCAGCGCGATCAGCAGCACGTCCTCCAGCAGACCCCGCGTGATGAAGCCGCCACGCAGCATCCGCTCCAGCACCGCCGCCTCGATCGGGGTGCGCACGGCGTCGGGCTCGAGGCCGATGTGGCGGAAGAAGACCCGGTAGGCGGCGGGCACAGGCTCCCGGCGGATGCTCACCGCCCGGGCGCCGCGAAAGCGGTTGGAGAGCTCGCTCAGGCGCCTGCGGATATCCGGGGGAGAGCCCGCGGTGAGCGGCTGCGGACGGGTGTGCCGCGCGGCGCCGACCAGCAGGCGCAGTCCTGGCAGCTCGTCCTCGACCTCGCGAGCGCACCAGCCGAGTGCGGCCTCACCATGCTCGCTCAAGCGCTCGACCCCCGCCATCCCCGCGCCCGCGAGGCCGACAGCAGCTCGCTCACCCGTGCGCGCAGGCCGGCGAGCGAGGGCGCCTGCAACAGCGCCTTGCTCTGCTGGACCCCGCCGGGGTAGGCGAAGTCCACCTGGGGGCAGCTGAACACCTTGTAGAGCGACGCGAGCGTCCCTTCTTCGTCGATGCCGACCGGCAATGTGAGCCGGCGCGAGCGCACCAGCCGGCGCAGCTGGCTACGTTCCCCTTTGATCGACACCGCCGCGAAGCGCACCTGCGGGAAGCTCCGCGACAGCGTCTGCATCTCGCT
>DATBZG010000253.1:0-12495 GCA_036513335.1 Solirubrobacteraceae bacterium
TGAGCAACTGATGCCGGTGCGCGAGTGGGACGGGAACAGCTATGACCGCGTCTCCGCGACGATGGAGGCGCTTGGGCTCGCGGTGCTCGACCGCCTGGAGTTGAGCGGCGATGAGCTCGTGCTGGACGCCGGCTGCGGCTCCGGGCGGATCACCCAAGTGCTGATCGAGCGACTGCCGCGCGGGCGCGTGATCGCGATTGACGAGTCGCCGTCGATGATCGGCGCTGCCCGCGAGCGCCTCGGGCCGGACGTGGATTTGCGCGTCGGTGACCTACTCGAGCTACGGCTTGACGAGTCCGCCGACGCGATCCTCTCTACGGCCACGTTCCACTGGATCTCCGATCACGAGCGGCTGTTCGCGCGCCTGCGCGCCGCGCTGAAGCCAGGCGGTCGGCTCGTGGCACAGTGCGGCGGAGAGGGCAACATCACCGTGCTGCGGGCAAGCGCCAACGAGGTCATCGCGCGGGAACCCTACGCCCAGCACTTCATCGACTGGCAGCCGCCGTGGAACTACGCGGGCGCAGAGCAGACACGGGATCTCCTGCTCGCGACTGGCTTCACAACGGCTGAGTGCTGGCTGAGCCCCGCGCCGCGCGAACCAGAGCATCCGCGCGAGTTCCTTTCCACGATCGTGCTCGGCCCGCACGTACAGCAGTTGCCGCCGGAGCTGCGCGAGCCGTTCATGGACGACGTGCTCGCAAAGCTCGGCGAGCCGGTCGTGGTCGACTACGTGCGGCTGAACATCGACGCGGTGGCCTGACAGACCCCTACCGGAGCTACGCGGTGGAAGCCGGCTCCTCGGCGACCGTGGCGCCGCTGAGCAGGGCCACGTAGCGCCCGCCCATCTGCAGCAGCTCCTCATGCGTTCCGCGTTCCACGATCTGCCCGTGATCGAGCACGAGGATCTGATCGGCGTCTCGGATCGTGGAGAGACGATGGGCGATCGCGATCGTAGTGCGTCCACGCGAGAGCTCGTCCAGCGCCTGCTGCACGGCGCGCTCGGTCTCCGTGTCGAGCGCCGAGGTGGCCTCATCTAGGACCAGCACGGGCGGGTTGCGCAGCACCGTGCGCGCGATCGCGATCCTCTGCTTCTCACCTCCCGAGAATCGATATCCGCGCTCGCCAACGGGCGTGTCATAGCCCTCAGGCAGTGACGCGATCAGCTCGTGGATCTGCGCTGCGCGCGCCGCATCTTCGATCTCCTCATCGCTTGCCTGCGGGCACGCAAAGCGCAGGTTCTCGCGGATCGAGGCGTGGAACAGGTAGGTCTCCTGCGAGACCAGCCCGACCGTCGCCGCGAGCGAGTCGAGCGTCATGTCACGCACGTCCACGCCGTCGATGCTCACGCTTCCCCGCTCGGGCTCATACAGGCGCGCGACAAGGTAGGCGAGCGTCGTCTTGCCCGAGCCCGTCTCGCCGACGAGCGCCGTGCGCGTCCCCGCCGGCACCTCGGCGCTGATCTCCTGAAGCGTCCAGGGGGCGTCTGGTTCGTAGCGAAACCACACGTCGTGCAGCTCCACGTCGCCGCGGGCTTCGCTCAGGGTGCGTGCGTCGGGGCGCTCGACGATGTCCACCGGCAGGTCCAGGTACTCGAAGATGCGCCCGAACAGCGCCAGCGACGTCTGCACTTCCAGCCCAACCGACAGCAGCTGCTGCATCGGGAACAGCAGCCGCGTCTGCAGCGTCGTGAACGCGACCACCGTGCCGATCGAGATCAGGTCGTGGTGGTGGGCGATGCTGTAACCGGCGAACCAGTAGACCGCGGCGGGCATGATCGCGAAGGCCATTTGCACGGAGGCCATGCGCCAGCGCCCAGCCATGCGTGCACGAACCTCCAGGTTGGCGAGCTCGCTGGACTCACCGGAGAAGCGTTCGACGAGCTCGTGCGAACGGCCCATCGTCTTACCGAGCAGGATCCCCGACACCGACAACGACTCCTCCACGAGCGTGGACATGTCCGCCAGACGACCCTGGCGCACCGACTGGATACGCCTGCGCTCATTGCCCACCCGACGCGTCAGCCACACGAAGAAGGGCAGGAGGATCAACGAGAACACCGTCAGCTGCCAGCTCAGTGCGAACATCGCCACGATCGTGGCAAGGACGGTCGCGACCGTCGACACCGTCGAGGTGGCGGTGCTCGTGACGACGTCGTCGATGCCGCCGATGTCGTAGGCGATCCGCGCCTGCACCTCGCCCGAGCGGGTGCGCGTGAAGAACGCCAGCGACATACGCTGCAGGTGCGCGAACACGGCCGCGCGCAGGTCGTGCATGACGCGCTGGCCTACCTGATTTGAGATCCACGTCTGCGCGACGCCGATCACGCCGTTGATGATCGCCAGCGCGATCATGCCGCCCACGAGCCACGACAGCAGCGTCAGTTCGTGCTTGAGGATGCCCTTGTTGATCGCTTCGCGCAGCAGGAACGGCGAGGCCACGCTGAGGATCGAGCCGAGGACGATCAACCCCAGGAGCAGCCCCAGCCGCACCCGGTAGGGAATGAAAAGCCGCCCCACGCGACGTAGGGGAACGTGTTTGTCCGGGATGTCCTCCGGACGGAGCTCGCCCCCGCGCGAGCGCCGACTTCCGCCGCCGCCGTGCCCAGGGCTGAAGGGTTGGGCACTCACTGCGCTGACTTTACCGTCGCCGTCGTAGGGTTAACGACCGTGAATCTGTCCGCCACCGAGATCCGCGTGCTGGGTTGCCTACTGGAGAAGCAGCGCACGACACCGGACGCTTATCCGCTCTCTCTGAACGCGCTGCGGCTCGCGTGCAACCAGTCGACCAACCGCGACCCGGTCGTCGACTACGACGAGGCGATCATCCGCGACGCCCTGCATCGCCTCGAGCGCCGCGGGATGGTGCGCCTGGCGGGGGCCTCTCGCGCCGCCAAGTACCGCCACCTGCTGGCGGAAGCGTTGCCGATGGACGACGGCGAGCAGGCGATCATGTGCGTGCTGATGCTGCGCGGCGCACAGACGCCCGGGGAGCTCAAGCAGCGCACCGAGCGCATGCACACCTTCGGCGATCTCGCGGGCGTCCACGCCGCGCTCGAGACCCTGATCGAGCGCGAGCTGGTGGCAAGGCTCGAGCGACGCCCCGGGCACAAGGAGGAGCGCTACGTACAGCTCCTGCAGAACGAGGACGAAGCTCAGGCCGCGGCCTCGCTTGTGCCCGGCGTCATGCCCACCTCAGCCTCGGCGCCCAGACTCGCGCCCACCGCTTCGCAGGGACACGTCCAGGCGCACGAGTCGCAAGAGCTGGAGTTGCTGCGCGAGCGGGTCGCACGCCTGGAGCGCGAGGTCGCGGAGCTCCGCGGCGCGATGCGCAATCCTGTCTACTAGCACCAGCCATGATCCATCTCCTGCCCTCGATCCTCGCCTCGTCAGACACCGCCACCGGGGTTGGCATCCCGATCGCGCTCGCGGCAGGGCTCGTCTCGTTCCTCTCGCCCTGCGTGCTGCCGCTCGTGCCCGGCTACCTGTCCACGGTGATCGGGGTCACGCCTGCCGATCTGAAGGACGGGGTGGGGGCGCGCCGCGTGCTCGTCCCCAGCCTGCTGTTCATCGCGAGCTTCTCCACGATCTTCATCCTGCTGGGCCTGAGCGCCACGGTCATCGGCTCGACGCTCAACACGCACAAACACGCGCTCCAGCAGATCGGCGGCGTATTGATCATCCTCATGGGGCTCGCCTTCCTTTCGACCCCGTTCATCAACCTGTTCAATCGCGAGTGGCATTCGGAGTCGCTGCTGCGTCTCGCCGGTCGCGGGGGACCGCTCGTCGCGGGCGCGGCGTTTGCGATCGCGTGGACGCCGTGCACCAGCATCACGCTCGGCGCGATCCTGACCCAGGCCGCGATCTCCAGCTCCGCCGCACACGCGGCGCTGCTGCTGGCGTTCTACTCCGCGGGGCTGGCGATCCCGTTCCTGCTGATCGCACTGGCATTCGAGCGCATGACCAACGCGCTCACCGTCATCAAGCGCCACTTCCCCGTGATCATCGCTGTCGGCGGCGCCGTGATGATCCTGCTGGGCATCCTGATCGTCACCGGGGAGTTCACGATCCTGAACGCGAAGGCCAACACCCTCCTACAGGGCACCGGCCTGAACGTGTCGAGCATCTGAGGAGCGTCGCTCCAGGAACCCGCGTTCCCAGGCCTCCTGGTTGCGCTTGGCGTCGAGCACGAACGGCGAGAGCCCGATCAGCTTCACGATCAGCCAGTTGATCAGCGACTCGGGGAAGGGCAGAGGGCGCATGACATCCACGAACAGCACCACGCGCGTCTCCTCGGTGTCGTTCCAGACCTCGTGGTTGAAGGTGTCGTCGAAGATCATGCTCTTGCCCTCTTCCCAGTGACGGATGTCATCGCCGACGCGGATGCGGCAGGCCTCGGCGTCCTCGGGCACGATCAGGCCGAGGTGATAGCGCAGCACGCCCTTGTAGGGGCCACGGTGATCGAGGATGTGCTTTCCGGGGGAGAGGATCGAGATCATCGCCGTCGTCATGCCGGGGATCTCCCGCATCAGCGCGGCGGTCTGGGGGCACATCTCGACGCCGAGCTTGGCGGTGAAGCCGTAGCCGTAGAGGAAGAACGTCTTCCAGCGATCGTCCGTGGTGATCTCGATCTGGTCTTTTGAGATGTCCTGGAAGTTGGGTAGCGCGTCGCGGTCCTCGAGCAGCCGCTCGACCTCTTTCCGAATCACGTCCGCGCCCTGCTCGATGTGCTCGACCCAGGGAAAGCGCTCCAGCGGGAAGAACGTCGCGTCACCCACGAGTGAGCGCCTGCCGATGAAGCGCTCTAGCGGCGCCAGGGCGCGTTCGCCGACGGTGATCGTCAGCTGCACAACCGTCTCCCAAAGCGACTTCTGTGACCCACCCGTCACGCGACACATTTTATTACGAACGCAAAAAGCCCCGGGCTTGAAATCCAAACCCGGGGCTTTGCGATCAGGGGGTCTTTGGTGGGGCTATGCAGCCTCGCGCAGAGCAGCCAGCTCCGGCGACTCTGCGAGCTTCTTCAGTGCACGCTGCTCGAGCTGGGAGGCGCGCTCCGCGGAGAATCCGAGTCGCTTTCCGATCGCGGTCAGCGTCTGCGGGTCCTCGCGGCCCGTACCGAAGCGCAGGGTCAACACCTTGCGCTCAGTTTCGGGCAGCTGCTCGATCGCGCGGTGCACGATCCGCTCGCGCTCGTTCTCCCAGGCGGTCTCCTCGGGAACCTCCGCGTCGGAGGGGAGCAGGTCACCAAGGGCCGTATCTCCGTCCTCGCCGATCTGCTGATCGAGGCTGACGAGCGCGGCACGCTGGTGGCGTACCTCTTCGACCTGGTCGATCGGCAGTCCGGTCTCCGTCGCCAGCTCCTCGAGCGTTGGCTCGCGGCCCAGGCGGACCGACAGCTCGCGCTCGACGCGCCCGACCTTGCGGGAGCGCTGTGCGACGTGGACGGGCAGGCGGATCGTGCGGCCAGAGTTCTCCAGACCGCGCTGAATCGCCTGACGGATCCACAACGTGGCGTAGGTGGAGAAGCGGAAGCCCTTGCGCCAGTCGAACTTCTCGCTCGCCCGGATCAGGCCGAGCATGCCCTCCTGGACGAGGTCGCCAAGGGGAAGGCCCTGGTTCTGGTAGCGCCGGGCGTTGGATGCGACGAGCCGCAGGTTCGAGTTGACGAGCAGTTCCTTCGCCTGAAGGTCACCGCGCTCGATCCGCTTTGCCAGGTCGATCTCTTCGGCCGGCGTGAGCAGCGGGTAGCGGCGAGAGTGGGCGAGGAGTTGGTCGACAGCCTCGGGAATGAACGTGTCCGGGGTGCTGACGTCGAGCTTCTCGATTGGGCTGTCGAGCCGCTCCGCGGCGACGCTTACGGGCTCGGCGTCCGCGACGACCTCGTCAGTCTCGACCTCGGGCTCTAGCGTGAGAGTGGTATCTGTGGGGGAGTCAGTCATGTGCGTCCTTCTAATCCGATGCTTGGAGTCGGAATTATAGGCGACGATAGTTGCGTTGTCAACCATTCCTACTCAATCCGGCCGCCTACTAGGTCGTTCGACGCCCAGTGCGGCCTTACCTTCCCTGCACATCAGAAAGTAAAGTGCCCGCATTGGCGCCACCTAAAACCCGCTGGCGGGCGAAAAGGAGCGAGAAAGCAGATCCGTCGACCCACCGACGTATATCGGCAGCAGGGCAGCTCAATTTGAGCCCGGCCGGATAAGCTCGGCATATGAGCATAGACCTTTCCGGCCAGGTGGTGGCCGTCACGGGAGCATCCTCGGGCATCGGAGAGGCCACTGCGATCGCCTGTGCGCAGGCCGGTGCGGCGGTCGCGCTCGCGGCGCGTCGCTCTGAGCGCATCGAAACGCTGGCTCAGCGCATCTCCGACGAAGGGGGTACGGCGATCTCCCTGACGACCGACGTCGGCGACGAGGAGCAAGCGCGCGCGTTCGTCGAGCGCACGCACTCCGAGCTCGGTCGGCTCGACGTGCTCGTCAACAACGCCGGCGTGATGCTGCTCGGGCCGATCGAGAACGCGCCCACGGAGGAGTGGCGGCGGATGATCCACGCCAACGTCCTAGGCGTCCTCTACTGCACGCACGCGGCGCTGCCGCTGATGCGGGAGCAGGGCAGTGGGCACATCGTCAACGTCAGCTCCGTTGCCGGGCGTGTCGCGCGCGCGGGATCTGGCGTCTACAACCTGACGAAGTTCGGCGTGGGCGCCTTCTCGGAGTCGCTGCGTCAGGAGGGGGTGGCGATCGGCGTGCGCGTGACCCTGATCGAGCCCGGCGCCGTCGCCACCGAGCTCCCCGGCCACAACCGCGAGGAGGTCCTCGAGCAGATGGCCAAGCGCTTCGTCGGGGTAACCCCGCTTGTCTCCGAGGACATAGCCGAGGCGATCCTCTACGCAATCGGCCAGCCCGAGAACGTGGCAGTGAACGAGATCCTCGTGCGCCCCAGGGCGCAAGCCGGCTGACGCGCTAATGCCACTCGGTGGTGCGCCAGTTGTCGGTGGGTGACTCCGGCGCAAGCCACGGCGGCAGCGGAAGCTCCAGGCGCGCGCCGAGTGCGTTGATGTAGGGCTCGTAGGAGCCGCGCATCCTCTCCAGGCGCGTTTTCATCGTCTCCAGATCGGTGGCGGCCTGAACCCCCACCTGGCCGAGCTGGCGCAGCAGTTCTTCCAGATCGCCCCGTGGGAGGCGGTCCTCAGCGGGCGGCAGCGGATCCACGCGGAAGCTGTAGCTGAGGTCGACGACTGCGTGGCGCGCGATCGCGTAGGTGAAGCGCGCGGAGTCCACGGACCCGGCGGGGGCCGCTGCGATCGTGAAGGCGCACGTGTCGAGCACGGTGCACATCGCGGACAGCCAGTTCTGGTTGACGTGTTGGGAGCGGAAGTAGGCGAGCACGGGGTAGGCCAGGTGGGTCTCCATCAGCTCTGCCACCCACGTCTCCCAGCTGCCCAAGTAGCGATTCATGGCCGGCCAGCCGTCGCGCTGGGTCGAGCGGATCACGAGACGCCCGGCGCTCGGCGGCGAGCCGGCCCGCGCGTCGAGCTGCGAGACGGTCGCCTCGCGGCGCGAGAACGCCTGGTACAGAGAGGGCAGGTAGCCGACCACGATCGCGAGCACCGCGAGGCCCGTACCCGAGTCGATCACCTGGATGACCCGCGCAAAGGTCGTCTGAGCGCTCAGCGCCGAGGGCCCGTCGGTAGTCATCGTCGCCGCGCTGAAGTACACGTCATCGCCGAAACTCACAGCCGCGTGCATCGGACCGAGGTGCGAGCCGTTGGCCCATTGCAGGCAGGCGTACCCGAGCATCAGCGCGGCCACCCACAGCACGAGGTTCAACAGCAGGCCGAACGGCCCGTAGATGCCGAGCATCGTGTCGGCGGTCTGCGTGGGCATCGAGCGCGCCAGCCGCCGCCACGGCAGCCAGGCGTAGTTGAACACCGAGCGCACGATCGCCGGATCGCGCTTGACCCGCCGCGGCAGCAGGAAGGAGAAGAAGATCTCGGCGAGCATCAGCGCCACCAGCGCTGCACCCAGGACGCCGACGAGGATCCGCAACATCGCCTGACGATATGGAGCGCCGAGGACGACGCGGCGCCGAAGCGCCACGCGTCATCGACCCGAGCGACTCAGCGCTCTGCGGACAAAGACGGGCCGGTCTCGATCGCCAGCAGGCGGCTGGAGACGTGATCCACCTGCAGCGTCGTGTGTGCGATCCCGAAGCGCTCGCCGAGCATCGAGGCCATCTCCCGCCGCGCGTCGTGGCAGTCGCGCTCGGCGTCGACGAGCACGTGTGCGGAGAGAGCTGGAAAGCCGCTGCTGATTTCCCACACGTGCAGGTCGTGAACCTCGACCACGCCGGCCTGCGCGACGAGCGCCTCGCCGATCGCGCGCGGATCCAGGCCCTCGGGCGCAGCCTCGAGGAAGATCCGCCCCGAGGCTTTCACGAGCGAGTATCCAGAGCGCACCATCAACGCGGCGATCAACAGTGAGACGATCGGGTCGGCGCGCTGGAACCCGGTGATCAGGATCACGCCCGCGGCGAGCGCGGTGCCAATGAAACCGTAGGCGTCTGTGAGCACGTGCTGAAAGCTGCCCTCGACGTTGAGGCTCCTGCGCTCGGCGCCCGCAAGCAGCCACACGGCGGCGAGGTTCACGAGCACGCCCGCGAGGGCGACGATCAGGATCGCGAGCGCGTGCACGTGCGGCGCGACGAACAGGCGGCGCACGGCCTCGTAGGTGATGAAGGCGGCGAAGATCAGCAACGTCACGCCGTTGGCCTGCGCGGAGAGGATCTCAGCGCGGCGAAAGCCGAACGTCATCGAGCCCTCGGGCGGACGCGCGGCAAGCCTCAATGCGAGCAGCGAGAAGCCGATCGCGCCGGCGTCGGTGAGCATGTGCCCCGCGTCGGAGAGCAGCGCGAGCGAGTGCGCGATCACCCCCACGGTGATCTCCACCGCCATGAACGCGACGATCAGGCCGAGCGCGCCCGCCAGTCGCCGTCCGTCGGCGCCGGAGCCGCTGACATGGGAGTGCGAGGCGTGGGAGTGCGCCATCGAGTGCTCACCATACGACGCGCCCAGCACGGTTGCACGGACCCCGCCGATGCCGAGTCGACGCGTGAGGCGCCCGGGCAGCGGACTCCGCGAGCGGAGCCATAGTCTCTGGCGATGGTGCACGGGGGTGAGAGCGAGCCCAAGCTCACGCAGCGGGCAACGACGTTGGTCTCGATCGCGATCGCGGGGGTGCTCCTCGCGTTGAAGCTTGGCGTAGGGCTCGCGACCGGCAGCCTCGGCCTCGTCTCTAGCGGCATCGAGTCCAGCGGCGACGTGATCGCCGCCGTGCTGACGTACTTCGCGGTGGGGCTCGGTGGCCGACCGGCCGACTTCGATCATCCCTACGGCCACCGCCGCGCGGAGAACCTGGGCGCGCTCGGCGAGGCGGCGCTGCTCGTGGGAGGCGGTGTGCTCGTGAGCGTCGAGGCGGTCACGCGCCTCAGCAACGGCAGCGGCGCGCCCGTGATCCACTGGTACGAGTACGCAGTCATCGGCGTGGCGCTCGTGCTCGAAGTGAGCCGCATGGTCGTCGCGCTGGCGGGCGCGCACCGCTACGAGAGCGCGGCGTTGCGCGCGAACGCGCTGCACTTCGCCGGCGACATCGCCGGCTCGCTGGCGGTGCTGGCAGGCCTGCTGGCCGTGCGTGCCGGTGTGCACTCGGGCGACTCGCTGGCGGCGCTGGTGGTTGCGGTGATCATCTTCGCGGCTGCCACGCGGCTGATCGCCACCAACACCAACGCGCTGATGGACCACGTGCCCGCCCAGACGCGCGAGGCCGCCGAACGTGCGATCGCCGAGCTGGGGCAGGACGTCGAGCTGGATCGCCTGCGCCTGCGGGAGTCCGCGGGCCGCTACTTCGCCGATGTGGTCGTGAGCGTGCCGGCGGGACAGGCGGTCGTGGAGGGCCATCGCGCGGCCGACCTCGTGGAGAGCGCGCTGGAGCAGGCACTTCCCGGCAGCGACGTGGTCGTTCACGTGGAGCCACGCAACTGGGGGCTCGACCTGCGTGACCGGATCCTCGCGATCGCATTGTCAGAGCCACTGGTGAAGGAGGCGCACGACATCACGATCTTCGAGCAGCAGGGATCGAGGAGCGTCTCGCTGCACCTGAAGTTCCCGGCAGACCTCGATCTGCGCACCGCGCACGAGACCGCCGAGCGCGTCGAGCAGGCGATCCGCGCGCGGCCGGGCGTGACCGATGTGCAAACGCACCTGGAGCCGCTCGAGCGCCCACTGTCGGCGGGGCGCCGGGACGAGCGTCCGGACCCCGAGACGATGAGCTCGATCGAGCGGCTCGTGCGCGCCCACACAGGTAGCGACCCGGAGCGGGTGAGGTTGCTCTCGACAGACACGGGCCTCGTCCTGTTCCTGACGCTCACCGTCGACGCCGAGGAGTCGCTGACCGATGCGCACCGCCTCGCCGGCGAGCTGGAGGAGGATCTGCGCCAGCACATCGCCGGCCTCGCTGACGTGGTCGTCCACACCGAGCCCTAAGCGGCCGCCGGCAAGAGCGGGCGGGCGGGGCTCAGTCCTCGGCGAGGCGGCGCAGCAGCGTGACGGCCTGCTCGAGCACAGTGCGCTCCTGCGCGGTGAGGTCCTCGGAGATTGCGCGCGCGAGCCATCCCTCGCGCTGGCGGCGATCGTCTTCGAGCGTCTGGCGGCCCTGATCGGTGAGCTCGACGAGGATCCGTCGGCGGTCGCTCGGGTCTGCGCCGCGAGCGATCAGGCCGTCGGCCTCCAGATCGCTGACCGTCTGCGTCATAGACTGAGGTCGTACACGCTCGGCGACCGCAAGATCACCGATCGACATCGTGCCCTCGCGGTCGATGCGCCCGAGCACGGCGCCCTGGGAGAGCGAGAAGCGGTGCTCGGCGCGGAGCCTGCGCATGAGGTGACCGAGCACCATGCGCAGCTCGCTGGCGAGGCGTGATGTGTCGAGGGCCGAAGCCACGGCCCGCAGACTATATACGCGGTTCAGAAGGAAAACTACACAGTTTCCCTGTATAATCGTAGGAGTGGCGCTTGGCATGAGCAGACCGACACTTGTGAGGGCGAGCGCGCGCGTGCAGTCGGGGTCCAATCCCGACACCTCCGGACGCTACAAGTGGATCGCACTGTCGAACGTGACGCTGGGTGTCCTGCTGGCGACCCTGGACGGCTCCATCACGCTGATCGCGATGCCGGACATCTTCCGCGGCATTCACCTCGACCCGCTGGTGCCGGCGAACAGCTTCTACCTGCTGTGGATGATCCTCGGTTTCCTGGTGGTTACGAGCGTGCTGATCGTGAGCCTGGGCCGGCTGGGGGACATGTACGGGCGCGTGAAGATGTACAACCTCGGCTTCGTCATCTACACGATCGCCTCGCTGCTGCTGACCGTGGACTGGCTCGACGGGAAGGCGGGCGCCATGTACCTGATCGGCTTCCGAATCGTGCAGGGGATCGGCGCAGCGTTTCTGCTGGCCAACTCCGCGGCGATCATCACCGACGCCTTTCCGGCCACACAGCGCGGCATGGCGCTCGGTATCAACAACATCGTGGGCGTCAGCGGCATGTTCGTCGGTCTCGTGCTGGGAGGCCTCCTGGCGCCGATCGACTGGCGACTGGTGTTCCTGATCTCGGTGCCGGTGGGGCTGTTCGGCACGGTGTGGGCATATCTGAAGCTCGAGGAGCGCAGCACCCCCAAACCCGGCAAGGTCGACTGGTGGGGCAACGTCGCGTTCGCACTGGGGCTGATCCTGATCATGGTCTCGGTCACCTACGGGATCCGCCCATACGGAAGCTCCGCGACCGGCTGGGGCAGCCCCCGGGTGCTCGGGCTGCTCGGGGCAGGCCTGGCCTCGCTGGCGGCGTTCGCGTTGATCGAGAGTCGCGTCGCCGAGCCGATGTTCCGCCTGTCGCTGTTTCGCATCCGCGCGTTCACGTTCGGCACGCTCTCGACGTTCCTCTCGGCGGTCTCGCGCGGTGGGCTGATGTTCATGCTGATCATCTGGCTGCAGGGCATCTGGCTGCCACAGCACGGCAAGAGCTTCGCCGAGACGCCGCTTTGGGCGGGCATCGCCATGATCCCGCTGACGGCCGGTTTCCTCATCGTCGGCCCGCTGGCCGGCTGGCTGTCAGACAAGACCGGAGCACGCTCACTCGCGACCGGCGGCCTGGTCGTGTCCATGGCCAGCTTCCTGCTGCTCGAACTTCTGCCCATCAACTTCAGCTACGTATGGTTCGCGCTGCTGATCTTCCTGTTCGCAGTGGGCATGGGCCTGTTCTTCTCACCGAACCAGGCAGCGGTCATGAACAGCCTGCCGGCTGATCAGCGCGGCGCGGGCGCAGGCATGCTCAACACATTCCAGAACTCGGCCACCGTGCTGTCGATGGGCTTGTTCTTCACCATCGTCACGCTCGGCCTCGCTTCCCGCCTGCCTTCCCACCTGTACCGCGGGCTGGTGGCCG
>DATBZG010000254.1:0-5435 GCA_036513335.1 Solirubrobacteraceae bacterium
GGGATCAGCCCGAGCGCGCTGAAGACGCCGTCGACGATCAGCGCCGAAAGCACCATCGTGGTGAACATCAGCGCCGTAATCCGCACGGTGAAGCGGGCGCCATAGTACTTCCGGTAGATCGCGAGGATCGGGAGCACGATCAAGTCGGCGAACAGGAACGCGAGCACGCCGCCAAATGAGATCCCACCGGACCACAGGACGGCGGCGAGAGGGACGTTTCCGACCGAGCAGACGAAGCTGAGCACAGCGATGATCGGTCCGACGATCGCGTTCTCGAGCGTCGGCAGCGGCGCGGGCGCGTGGCGGATGAACAGGTGCTCGAAGAACCCATTGCCGAACTGGGCGATGAACCCGGCCAGCAGGAAGCCCGTCGCGATCTCCTTCCACAGCATCTGCCAGTCGCCGCGGAAGTTCTCCGCCACGTCTGACCACGCCCGCATCGAGGTGAGCCGCTCACGCCACGACAGCTGCGCGCGGGTCGTGTGGTGCTGATGGCCGGCGTCAGCCTCGCCGGCGTGCTCGCGCGCCTGCTCCTCGACCCTGCGGCTGACGAACAGCCGCAACGACACAGTCATGAGAACGATCATCACGATCCCGCCCAGGTACTCGGCGACGGTGAACTGCCAGCCGATCAGCACCCAAAGAACCAGCCCGAGCTCCCACACGATGTTCGTCGAGGCCAGCTGGAATGCCAGTGCACTCGCCGCGGAGGCGCCGTTCTCGAACAGCGACTTGGCGATCGCGACCGCAGCGTAGGAGCACGACGAGGACGCGGCGCCGAGGCCGGTCGCCCAGCCGATCGAGCGGGCGTCCGAGCCGCTCATTAGGTTCTCGATCCGCTCGCGCGGAACCCATGCCTGGACGATCGCTGAGATCGCGAAACCGAAGACGAGCGCCCACCACACCTCCCAGGCCATCAACAGTGAGTCGCGCAGCCCGTGCCAGATGACGTCAAGGACGTCCATACGACAGGCGCTCTGCGAAGCCTGGAAGCGACGGTGCCGTGGTCTCGCCGCTCGACATCGGGCGATCTTACCCTCGCCGCGGCCGCCGCTAAGGCCGCGCGCGACGCACAAGCTGGCAGAACAACTCGACGACCTGCGGGTCGAACTGCGTTCCCGCACACCGCTCGAGCTCCGAGAGCGCCTCGGCGACGGTGATCGCGTCGCTGAACGGGCGGTGTCGCATCATCGCGACGAAGGCAGCGGACACGGCGATGATGCGCGCACCGATGAGGATCTCCTCCCCGACCAGCCGGTCGGGATAGCCCCGGCCGTCGTAGCGCTCGTGCTGAGAGCGCACCAGTTTGGCGGCGTGCGCGAGCGATGGCGCGGAGGCGAGTATCCGCTGCCCCACTTCCGAGTGCGTGCGCATGACCGCCCACTCCTCGTCGTCGAGTGGGCCGGCCTTCGTGAGGATCGTGTCCGGGATCGCGAGCTTGCCGACGTCGTGAAGGCGCGCCGCAAGCTCCACCCGCTCGACCTCCGACGCGGGCAGGCCCAATGCTTCCGCGGCCGCGGTGGCGAGATGGGCAACCCTGTTGTAGTCCTCGAGCACGTCCGGCGCGCGCTCGGCCAGGATCTTCAGCAGCAGGCCGACGCTCTCCCGACTTCCCGTTGCGGCGCCGGCATCCTCAGGCGCGGTGCTCCACATCCGCATCTCGTCATTTATCGACGCCGTGCGCCAAGGGCTTGAACGGCACTATCGTGAGATCGACACGACCACAGAGCAGAGAGAGGAAAGGGGCTTGATCAGATGAGCGCAACGATCGAAGGGACCGCTGAGGAGCTACTGAAGGGCAAGAACTTCTGCCACGTCGCCACGCTGCGCGCCGACGGCACGATCCACGGCGTGCCCGTGTGGGTTGACATCCAGGACGGCCAGCCCGTGCTGAACACGGCTGAGGGTCGCGCGTGGCCGCGCAACCTCGCGCGTGACCCGCGCGTGACGCTGACCGTGCAGAACATGGAGAACCCCTACCAGTACCTCGAGATCCGCGGCCGCGCCGCCGCACCGGTCACCGACGGCGCCGACGAGCACATCGACGCGATGGCGAAGAAGTACATGGGCGTCGAGGAGTACCCGCTGCGCCAGCCCGGCGAACAGCGCATCATCATCCGCGTCGAGCCCGAGCACGTGCACGTCTCCGGCTGAGCCGCGCGAATAGCCGTCGCCACAGCGCCGGCGGGCGGGGCTGCGTGCGCAGCCACTCATCTCTGAGGAGCAGCTGTCCACGCGAGCGCGCCTGCAGCACGCACTGCGTGTGCGCGTGGCGGCGCCTGCGCGTATCGCCTTCGGGGGCAATCAGCATATGCTCGCTCAGAGCAGGCAGCGAATGACCACAAATAGGACAGCGATACGTAGCCGGCTTGCGGTTGGACGCCGGGCGCACCGTCCACCACGGGGCGTGTGGAAGGCTGGGCATCGCTCCATTCTCGCGCCGCTCGCCGCAACCGTCGCCGCGACGATGGCCGTTGGGCTCGGCGTGGCGATTGCCAGGGCCGAGCGCGAGCGGCGTGTGATCCGCTCGCGTCGGCGCGATCGCAAGCTCGGGCTCGCGCCGGGCGAGCCGCTCGCCGAGGCGTTGCCGCGCATGGCCGTCGGGCAGGTGGACATCGCGCTCGAGCTGCTCGCACCCGACAGCCAAGCCTCCAACGCCCACGTCGTGCACGAGACGCGCAAGGCGATCAAGCGCCTGCGCGCGCTGCTGCGCCTGCTCGAGCACCAACTCGGCAGGGAGGAGTACGCGCGTGACGGCGACGCCCTGCGAGAGCTCGCCCAGCGCATGGCCGGCGCCCGCGACGCGGAGGTCATGCTCGCCACGCTCGACGGCCTCATCGCCCGCCATCCACGCGCGCTCGGCCGACGCGCCGGGGTACGTCAGCTGCGCGTACGACTGGTCGGCGAAAAGCGCCACCTGGAGCAACTGGCCCTCGGAGCACCCACCGGGCGCTCCATGGCGATCGCGGAGCTCCTCGTCCTGCGCGAGCGCATCGCCGCCTGGAGCCTTCCCGACCGTCGCGGCATTCAGCTCGTCGAGCGCGACCTGAAGAAGCTCTACCGCCAGGGCAAAGAGCGCCAACAACGCGTGCTGCGCGGCAAGGGCGATCAGGTGCGCGCCATGCACGAGTGGCGCAAGCGCGTCAAGGATCTCCGCTACGCAGCGGAAATGCTCAGGCGACGAGACTCGCGCAAGCGCCGGCGCTCAGACGAGCGACTGCGCGAACTGGCAAAGCGCGCGGACGCACTCGGCGAACTACTCGGCGAGGACCACGATCTTGCGGTGCTCGCGCAGCGGCTGCACACCGGACGCCAAGCCGCCCGCCAGGACACCTGGCACACGGGGCGAAAGACGCGCAAGGCGCTGCTGAAGGCGATCGCCAAGCGCCGCAAGGCCCTGCGCAAGCGGGCGCTGCGCGACGGCGCGCGCCTTTACCGGCGCTCGCCGAAGCGCTTGACTGCGCAGCTGCGTCCCTAGCGGCTCAGGAGACGCTTACGACAGTCAGCGTGCGCTTGCCTTTGGGCAGCGACACGGCCACCTGCTCGCCCGGCGCCCGCCCCAGCAGCGCAACCGCCACCGGCGATTCAGCCGACAGGCGACCCTCGCGTGGGGCCGCGTCATGCGAGCTCACGATCCGCCACGTCTGCTCGCCGCCGTCCTGGTCGCGCACGACCACGGTGGAGCCGAAGCTCACCACGCCGGCGGACTGGTCCGGCGTGTCTGCAACGACGACCGCCCCTGAGATCTTCTCGCGCAACCGCGCGATCTTTGTCTCGAGATGCGCCTGCTCATTCTTCGCGTCGTGGTACTCACTGTTCTCCTTGAGGTCGCCCCATTCGCGCGCCGTCTTGATCCGCTCGGCGATCTCCCTGCGACCGTCGCCCTCCAGCACCGCCAGCTCGGCTTCCAGCTCCTGCAGGCCGTCCGCTGTGGTCATGTTGGTGGGCTCGGTCATCTAACAAGAGCCTACTTCTTCCAGGGCGCTTGCCCAGCGACCCCCGGCCGCGGGCTTAGAAGTAGGTGCTCGCCGGCGTGGCAAGCAGCGCGTAGATCTGCACGATCGCCGCCTGGTAGAGCAGCTGTGCGGAGGCCGGCGAGCCGGCCACGAAGATGTCGTGCGCGCCGCGCAGGTGTTCGGAGGCGTAGTTCACGTACGCCTGCGCGATCGCCGGGCCCGGCGGGTCGTGTGTGACCGAGTCCAGGTACAGCAGGTTGCGAAAGTACACCGAAACGAAGAACGGGCTTTCCGAGCCGAGCTTTTCCGGGGTGAAGTATTCGAGCGCCGCCTTCGCGCTCTGGCGCGCCTGGTAGAGGTAGGCGGAGTTGCCGGTCGCCTGGTAGAGCAGCGTGCCCGCGCCGATCATCGAGCCCTGGTTGTAGCTCCACAGCCGCGGTTCCACCACGCCTCTGTTGCCGATGTGATCGGCGTACAGGTTCACCGGCCGCTGCAGGCAACTCCGCACCCATTCGTAGGCTTTTTCCGCGAACTGCAGGTAGGCGACGTTGCTCGTCAGTTTGTACAACAGCGTTCCCAGCTCCGCCGCCGGCGCGGTCGTGGTCGCATTGCGTTCGCCGTTGGTGTCGGCGTTGGAGAACGGGATACCGCCCTCGCAGGCAAGGCCCGGGCGTTCCTCCCAGCCCGCCATCTCGAAGGCCATGATCCCCTCCGCGCTACCCAGCAGCGCTGCCGCATGCGTCAGCTGGTACATCCGCACCAGCTCGATCGCCACCCAGTCGTTGTCGTCGTAGTACTTGGTGCCGCCCGGGCCCACCGGCGGCGCGGCGGTACCGTCGAACGCCGCGAGCGTGCTCGTGTAGAGGCCTTCCGGTGCCCCGGAGTTGTTCGTATCCAGGTAGGAGTTCAGCCCGGCCAGGCGCGCCTGCAGTTCCTTCGCAAGCGAGACCCCCGCCAGCGACGCACCCGAGTTCGGGATGTAGGCGACGGTGACGGTCGCCGCCAGCGCCTGCGAGAACGGCCACAGATAGGAGAACGGTTCGCCTGCATACAGATCCGAGCCGGGTATGTAGTAGTACTTCTGCATCGCGTCGAACGCGAGCACCGCCCGCAGCGCGTTGCCGTGGAGGACTGGTTTCTTGGGCTTCTTCGGCTTCGACTTGCTCGAGCTCGTCGTGTTCGTGCTCGTGGTGGTGCTCGACGAGCCCGGCGCCGCGGCGCCGCCGCTCGAGCTCGCCCCATGCGCGTGCGCCAGCTGGGTCACTCGTCGCGAGGCGCGTGTGGCGCCGGCCGGGTAGGGCAGGCGCCTGTGCGCCTTCGCCGCGGCTGTCCTCGCTGCCCCAGCAGGTGTCGCCAGGAACAGCGCCAGCGCAGCCGCAAGCAGCAGCGTCAGGAGGGTGGAGAGCGACGAGCGCCAGACTGCAGCGAGCTCGCGCCGGTGGTTGAGATCGCGAACCATCTACTCAAACAAGGAGAACA
>DATBZG010000255.1:0-7425 GCA_036513335.1 Solirubrobacteraceae bacterium
TGCGGGCTTAGCGAAGTCCCGACGCTCAATCGCGCCACTCGACCTCGAAGTGCCCGATTGGCTCGTCGAAGCCCTTCACGGCGATGGGGCCGCCGTCGGAAAACCGGATGCCCTTGCCGCGACAGAGGTCCTGCACCCCGGAGGAGACCACGATGCAATCCGGCTCAGCCCGCGCGCACAATCGCGCGGCCTGCTGCACAGCCGCACCAAAGAGATCGTTCTGCTCGGTGACGGGCTCCCCGGCGGCCACCCCAACGCGCACATGCAGGTGCCCCTGCTCCGGTTCCTCGTGCTCCTGCAGCGCCCTCTGGATTTGCATCGCCGCGGAGACCGCCTGGAAGGCCGAGGTGAACGCAGCCATGATCCCGTCACCGGTGTGCTTGACCTCGCTGCCGCCGAAACGCGCCAGCACCGCGCGCACGACTGAGTCGTGCACCCGTAGAAACCTCATCGCCGCACGGTCTCCGAATTGCTGGGTAAGACGAGTGGAGTCGACCATGTCGGTGAAGAGAATCGCGCGGAACGCGCTTTCGATGTACGGCTCGCCAGGAGGATGGGTGTTGAGACGACCGAAGAAGCCGCGCACAACCGCCTGGTCAAGCCTGGTCAACCTCGATGACGTTCGACGGGAGCAGGCCGTGGGCTGCCCGATGGGCTGCCTCAACGGCCTGCTCGTCCGGGCCCTCCACCAGGCAAAAGCCGCTCCCCGCGTCCTCGTCGAACCAGTAGGTCACGAAGCGCACGCCGAATCCATCCTGAACCTCGAGATCGCGCATGTGGGCGACTGCGATGTCGGCAGCCGTCGCGTCCGCGAGATCGTGGCGGTCGATGTAGAGGGGCACGGTGATCAGTCCGTATCGAGCCTCAGCGGATCGCGCCGGGCGAAGACGCCGCCGGCGCGCTCGCGGGACGGATGTTCTGGTTCACCCGGAAGCGGTTCTCCGGGTCATAGATCCCCTTGATTTGAGCGAGCCGGTCGTAATTGTGGCCGTAGCTCGCCCGCACCCGCTCCTCGCCCTCGTCCATCATCATGTTCACGTAAGCGCCACCTGCGGAATATGGGTGAAGCGCCTCGAAGTAGTCGACGCACCAGCGCCGGATCACCTCGGCATTGGCGGGGTCGTGATCGACGCCGGCGAAGACCGAGCCCCAGAGCGCATCGCGGTAGCTCCAAGGAGTGTCTGATGGGCCGACGTCGTGGGCAGCGCCGTCGATCGGGTAGAGGTGCATCGTCGACTGCCACGTCGGCATCTCAGCGCCGAACTTGGCATGCGCCTCAACCGCAGCGTCAGGGATCTCCTTGACGAAGTCAGCGCGCCAATACCACTGGTCTCCGGCTGGATAAACGGGGTCGAAGGCGCCCTGGAGAGCGGGGAAGGGCATCGGCTGAACCGCGTGCAGCAGGGGCTCCGGCACGGCGTCGAGCAGCGGGGCCATCGCCTCGGCGGCGTCCTCGGGGGCGCCCACAAAGCACCAGACGACCCCGCAGACCTTGCGGAGATGGAGCTCCTCGGGGAAGGGCGGCGCCGGCGGAACCGATGCGAAGGCGAAGAAGCCGTTGAGCTCGCGCGGGGCGTTCGGGAGGAAGTCTCGGTAGGCGGCCAGCACCTCGGCGCCCTGCTCGACCGGCCAGAAGGTCGGGCCGCCGACGACAGTCGAGACCTCGTGCAGCCGGAAGAGGAAAGAAGTGACGACGCCGAAGTTGCCGCCACCACCCCGGATCGCCCAGTAGAGGTCTGGGTGCTCGTCTGCGGCCGCACGGACCGTCTCGCCGCTCGCGAGCACGACCTCCGCCTCGAGCAGGTTGTCGATCGTGAGTCCGCACTTGCGGGTTAGATGCCCGAGGCCGCCACCCAACGTGAGACCGCCGACACCTGTGGTCGAGATGATCCCGCTCGGTGTTGCCAGGCCGTACTCGTTGGTCGCGGCATCCACTTCGCCCCAGGTGCAGCCACCGCCGACCCTCGCCGTGCGAGCGCCGGGATCCACCGCGATTCCCTTCAGGCCCGAGAGGTCGAGAACCACCCCGTCCTCGCACGTTCCCAACCCGCCGCCGTTGTGGGCGCCGCCGCGCACGGCCAGCAAGAGGTCGTGGTCAACTGCGAACGAGACGACCTTCGCGACGTCGCCGGAGTCGGTGCAGCTCGCGATCAACGCAGGGTGTCGGTCGATCATCGCGTTGTAGACCTTGCGGGCCTCGTCGTAGCCAGGGTCCGCGGCGGCTGTGAGCCGGCCCCGGAATCCTTGCATCTCACTCCGGGCGGTGTGCGTCAAGGCGGCGTTGGTGCTCATGCGTTCCCCCTGTTCGGTGGTCTCTCAAGTTGTCACGGCCGAGCCTATGGCGCTCGAATGCGGCTGTCATGACCTGAGCTGATCCAATTCGTGTGCTCGGACTAGATCGACCCCGGGGTAGGCATGATCAAGACTGACTATCGTCCTTTTATGGAGGCAGAGATCCTGAACCTTCCAGACCCGCTGCGGTCGACCTCGATGTCCCCGTTCGTGGGCCGCGCGGCAGAGCTGGAGAAGCTACGAACTCTGATGCCGCGAGCCGGAGGGGAGAGGCGCCGTGTGGCGCTGCTCGCGGGCGAGCCGGGTGCCGGGAAGAGCCGCCTGGCGCGTGAGTTCGCGGGTCAGGTTGCCGTCGAAGGGGTGCTCGTTCTCTACGGCGCGTGTGACGCGGTGGTGCGGACGCCGTACGGGCCTTTCGTGGAGGCGCTTGAACGCCTGGTGCGGGTCACCGACGAGGCGCAACTGCGTGCCGCGCTCGGCGCCGGCGGTGGAGAGTTGACGCGGCTGCTGCCCGACCTATCCGTCCAGGTCGGCGGGCTCGCGCAACCGGCGGAGGCCGACGCCGATACCGAGCGCCATCGTCTCCATACGGCGATTGCTGACCTGCTCGCGAACGTCAGCCGCACAAGACCGATACTGCTCGTGCTCGAGGACTGGCATTGGGCGGACGCGACGACGCTTCTGCTCCTGCGACACCTGGCGCGCTCCGCCTGGAGCGCGCGGCTGCTGATCCTCGCGACCTTCCGCGACAGCGAGGCCGACATGCCCGCGGAGCTCTCGGAGACGCTTGCCGACCTACGGCGCTCCGATGACGTCGTGCGAATGCGCCTGGAGGGGCTCTCGGGGGCAGAGGTTTCCGACCTAGTCAGCCGTGCCGCTGGCAGCGACCCCGACCCGGACGATCCCGGGCTACACGAGCTTGCAACGACGATCCACGACCTCACTGCCGGCAACGTCTTCCTCGTCTGCGAGCTCTGGCGCGCGGCGGTAGAGACGGGGATTGTCGAGGTCGCTGAAGGGCAGGTAAGGGTGACTCGGCCACTTTCCGAGTTCGGCACGCCTGAAAGCGTCCGTGAGGTGGTCAGCCAGCGGCTATCTCGCCTGGGCCCGAGAACGATCGAGCTGCTCGAGCTCGCGGCAGCTGCTGGGCCGGAGTTCGAGCTGGAGCCGGTCCGCCGCGCCGCTGGCATCGCCGAGGCCGAGCTTCTCGCCGCGCTCGAGGAGGCAGTAGGCAGCGGAATGATCGAGGAGATCCACACCAAGCGACTGGCATGCCGCTTCACCCACGAGATCGTCCGACGGG
This sequence comes from Solirubrobacteraceae bacterium, assembly GCA_036513335.1. Lineage (GTDB taxonomy): Bacteria > Actinomycetota > Thermoleophilia > Solirubrobacterales > Solirubrobacteraceae > Palsa-744. The sequence continues at coordinate 3,596 of DATBZG010000255.1, forward strand.
CGCTTTATGACCGACTCTCGCGGCTCCGGCGAGCCGAACTGCATCTCCGCGTCGGGGAAGCGCTCGAGAGCGCCGCTGCGGACTCCGACCGTGCACTCGCTGACCTCGCCCATCACTTCGGCGCTGCCGCCCCGTTCGGCGGGGCTGAGCGGGCGATCGACTACAACCTGCGCGCGGCCCGGGCGGCGAGCGCCGCGCTTGCCTTCGACGACGCCGCGATGCGGCTGCAGACTGCAATCGAGATCGGGATTCTGGGCGAGCCTGAGCGGGCCGGCGCGCTGCTCGAGCTCGGCGCAGCCAGCCATCGTGCGGGCAAGGCGACCGATGCGCTGGATGCCTTCGCGTCGGCGGCGGAGATCGCTCGCGCGTTGGATAGCGGGGAGCTGCTCGCCCGCGCAGCGATCGGCTACGAGGACGCGTGCTGGCGCCCCGGGGTTATACGACGCGATGCGATTGAGCTCCTGGAGGAGGCGCTTACGGCGGTTGACGACAGCAGCGACGAGCTGCGAATTGGCCTGCTGGCGGGACTTTCGCGGGCGCTCAACTTCGCGGGGGAGCGCGAGCGGGGCGCGCTCGTGCGCGACAACGCCATCGCGCTGGCAAGGCGATGCGAGGATCGCGCGGGGCTCGCCAAGGTGTTGGTTGGCTCCTACTGGGCGCGCGGCACGACCCCGCTGGAGGAGATCCTCTCGATGCTCACCGAGGCGAGAGACCTGGGGCAAGAGCTGGGGGACGCCGAGATGCAAGCGGACGCAATGGCGTGGCGCGTGCCGACCTTCGTGGCTCTCTCCGACCTCGATTCCGCTCGGACGGAGGTGGTCGTCCTGCGCGAGACGGCCGAGCACACAGCGCAGCCGTTCATTCACCACGTGGCCGAGCATTACGGGTCCGCGATCGCTCTCTGCGACGGGAAGCTCGCGGAGGCCGAGGCGATGGCGGGGCGCTCGCACGATTGGGCGCGGCTACTGACCGGTCGCGATGCGTCCGGAACTCACGGCATCCAGATGTTCGGTGTTCGCCGCGAGCAGGGTCGCCTGGCGGAGCTCGCGCCCGTAATCAGAATCCTCGCGGGCGGAGCCGAGCGTGAGGGCCCATGGCGTCCGGGGCTCGCCGTGGTGCTCGCCGAGCTGGGCATGGAGCGCGAGGCCAAGCGCGAGCTATCGAGGCTCGCCGCTGAGGGCATCGACGGCTACCAGGCATCGCTGTGGCTGGCCACGCTGACCTACCTGACTGACGCCTGTGCCGCGGTGAACGACGAGGTGATGGCGGCGATCGTCTACCCCGAGATGGAGCCGCTCACGGGGACCAACGTGATGATCGGTCACCTGGTCGCCTGCTACGGAGCCGCTGATCGCTACCTGGGTATGCTCGCCGCGATACTGGGGGAGCCGGGACGAGCCGAAGTGCACTTCGAGCAGGCCCTGGAGCAGAACAGGCGCATGGGGGCCTCGACCTGGGTCGCTCACACGGCGTACGAGTACGGGCGCTTTCTGCTCGGACGAGGACGCGGGCCCCGCGACCACGCGCATGCACTGCTCGGAGAGGCCGCCGGCCTGGCCGAACGCATCGGTATGGAAGGACTGCTAGGCAAGATCCGCCTGCTCGACGTGCCCACCTCGGGCGGTCTACCGGGCGGGCTCTCCCCACGCGAGGCGCAGATCCTGAAGCTGGTCGCCAGAGGGCTCAGCAACCGCGAGATCGGGCGGGAGCTGATGATCAGCGAGCACACCGCGGCCAACCACATCCGAAACATCCTGCGCAAGACCAATTGCGCCAACCGCACCGAGGCTGCTTCCTACGCCCATCGGCAAGGGCTCGCCTCTCGGTGAGCGGTAATCCTCGCTACGATCAGCCGATGGCCCTGTACATGATCGAGCGCAGCTTCGCCGATCAGCTTGACCTCACGGACGCCGACGTCGAGCTGATCGAGGAGGTCAACAGCGACGAGGGAGTCCGCTGGCTGTTCTCGTTTCTGAGCGCCGACCGGCGACGCACCTACTGCCTCTACGAGGCGCCGTCGCCCGACGCGATATTGGCGGCCGCCCAGAGGGCGAACGTCCCGGCCGACGTGGTCGTCGAGGTGAGCGCTGCCACGCCGCAGTTCTCAGACCGATTGCGCGACTGGGCCGACGCTGCCCGCTGAGCCCGGCCGGACTCGCGAATGCGGGGTCGTTGCGCTCTTTCCGAGGCCCGCCCAGCTACAGAGTGAGGGGTAGGTCGAACAACTGAAAAAGGTCGGGGAGCCAGAAGACCACGTTGCGGTGGATCTCCGACTTACTGACGCTGAACACCTGCAGCGTATGGGCGTGGTAGACGCCGTCCGAGCCGCGGGCGTATGCCCCGACTGCAGCTTGGCCATTGGCAGTCGTGGGGATCATGCGCCAGTGAGGGCCCAGTAGCCGAAAGACGCGGGCGATGAACTGGCTGTAGTGCTCGGCCCCGACGAACCAAAGCGGGACCGGTGGCATCTCCAGCACCGCGTCTTGGGCGAGCAGTCGGGCGATAGCGGGAACGTCGGCGCTCTCGAACGCGGCGATATACCTGTCGACGAGCTCACGGGCCGCAGGGCTGGACGGTTCTTCGATCTGCTCCTCGCTGGCCGAGAGGTGCTCCAGTCTTGCTCGAGCACGCTGCAGCGCACTGTTAACCGCCGCCGGGGTCGTAGCCAGGATGTCAGCGGCCTCGAGCGCGGAGAACTCGAGTACATCGCGCAGGATCAGAACGGCGCGCTGACGTGCAGGTAGGTATTGCATCGCCGCCACGAACGCCAAGCGCACGCTGCCGTGAGTGGCGACCATTGTCGCCGGGTCGCTGGAGGCAGTCGCGCTGAGCAAGCTGTCGGGTATCGGCTGAAGCCATGGAACGTCGAACGCCGGGGTCAACGGCTGCTCCGGGTCAACACCAGGGGCGCCCAGTCCTGACGGCAGTGGGCGCCGGCGCGCGCCTTCGAGGGTGGTCAGGCATACGTTGGTAGCGATCCTGTAGAGCCACGTGCGAAATGACGCCAGCTGATCGTCAAACCGATCGTAGGAGCGCCAAGCCCGCAGCATTGTCTCCTGCACCAAATCCTCAGCCTCCGTGGCCGATCCGACCATCCGATAGCAGTGGGCGAGCAGCTCACGGCGGAACGGGTCGGCTCGGCGCTCGAAGCCCTGGCTGGTTGCGGTCACGGCTGGTCCTCCATATGCATATCTACTTGGCAGCGTGCCAGAAGTAATCGGTCCCGGCGATGAATTTGGCCTCTGAGGGCGGTAGGTACCCCTGCCGCAACCAAAGTCGGGGATAACGACCCCGAAAGTGGAGACCACTCATGTGGCTTGCTCCGCAAGCAGCCAACTACCCACATCAACAAGAAGGGCCACACCATGACTACCGCCAACTCCGCCGACGACGTTTACAACGTCATAGAAGCGGTCTATGACGCCTGGGCGGACAACGACGCCGACGCCTTTGCCGCGCTCTACACCGACGATGCAACTGTCGTTCAACCAGGCGTGCACAAGAAGAACAAGGAGGACATCCGGACCACGATGGCAGCGGGATTTGCAGGACCGCTCAAGGGGTCAAGAGTGCTTGACGAGCCACAGAGCATCAGATTGATCGGGTCTGATGCGGCGATCGTGGTAACCGAGGGCGGCGTGCTGATGGCCGGCGAAGCCGAACTTCCCACCGAGCGCATGGTTCGAGCCACCTGGGTTCTGGCCAGGGAAGACGGGCAGTGGCACGTCGCTGCCTATCAAAATAGTGCCGCCAACTAATTAGGCGACGCACCTGAGTCGCCGACGAGACTCGGCTCGTTTCGCGGGTCAGTCGCCTGAGGTGGTGTGGTG
>DATBZG010000256.1:0-16993 GCA_036513335.1 Solirubrobacteraceae bacterium
CGCCGCCCTTCAGCCGCACGACCGCCTTCCCAGCCTGCGCGCGCTCGACCATCAGCGCTTCGGTCTGATCCTGCCGCACCGACGGTCCGCCGCCCTCCTTGCCGACAAAGAGCAGCTCGGCGTCAGTGCGGGCACCGTCGAGCGCCGCACTCGGGATCAGGCGGTCGTACAAGATCACATCGGCCTTCGCGACCAGCTCGAGCGCGCGGGCCGTCAGCAGCCCCGGGTCACCGGGCCCCGCGCCGACGAGGTAGACGCGGCCGGTCACGTCGCCGCCATCTCCTCGGCCCGCCGAAGCAGATCGCCGGCGCCGGCGGCGCTCAGCCGCTCGGCCACCCGACGCCCGAGCGCGTCGGGGTCGTAGAAGCCACCGAGCAGTTCGTCGCCAACCCAGGCGGAGCCGTCTGGAAGCCCCACCCACGCGCGCAGGTTCAGACAGCCGCAGCCCGCCGCCACGGCGTATGCGCCGAGCGGTGTGTGGCAGCTCGCCTCGAGCTCGCGCGCCACGGCGCGCTCGGCGAGCAGACATGCGAAAGCGTCCTTGTCGGTGATCGCCTCGACTGCCGTCCGCGTCGGCTCATCGTCAATGCGTCCCTCCAGCGCCAGGACCCCCTGGCCGGGAGCGGGCACGAAGCGCGCGAGGTCGAGCACGCCCCCTGCCCGCGCCTCGAGCCCCAGCCGCACGAGCCCGGCGCGTGCGAGCACGATCGCATCCAGGTCCCGCTCGGGGTCTGTCAGCTTGCGCAGGCGCGTGTCCACGTTGCCGCGGATTGCCACCACGTCGAGGTCCTCACGCACGGCTCGCAGCTGTGCGACGCGACGGATGCTGCTCGTGCCCACGCGCGCGCCGCTCTCGAGTTCCTCGAGGCTGTCGGCCCCGCAGAGCACGTCCTCGGCGGGAGCCCGTGCGGGCGCTCCGTGCAGCGCGAGCCCCTCGGCGAGCTCGCCGGGGACGTCCTTGGCGGAGTGCACCGCCAGGTCGATGCGCCCGTCGGCGAGCGCATCCTCGAGCTCGGTGACCCAGCGCGACTTGTCGCTCCCGTCGGCGGCCGCGTCGAGACCGGCCGCGCTTGCCCGGTCTCCGCCGGTGCTGATCGGCACGATCTCGCAGTCGCCGTGTCCGGCAGCCGCAAAGAGCTCGGCGACCAGCCCTGCCTGTGCCAACGCGAGCGCGCTGCGCCGCGTCCCGATGCGCATCAGCGCGACGCGCGGGGCGGGCGGGGTGGGCGGGGTGGGCGGGTTATCAATTTCGCCGGCGCGGGCGCAGGTCGTGCACCTCCGCGAGCTCCGCCGGCTGCTCGTCGGACGAGAGCCCGCCCTCGCCGTCCTCGCGCAGGCCAAACAGCTCTCGCACGAGCTCCAGGCTCGCATGGCCGCGGTCCTCGCCGAAGCTACGTAGGCGGATCGTCGGCTCGTGCAGCAGGCGGCTCATGACCGCGCGGGCGATCGCATCGACGCGTGCGAGGTCGCGCTCGGACGCGGACTCCCAGCGGCCGGCGTTCTCGGCCAGCACCTGCTGCACGATCTCATCGCCGTGCGAGCGCAGCGCGCTGATCGTGGGCAGCGCGTCCAGCTGTCCCAGCCAGCGGGCGAAGCGCTGGATCTCTTCCTCCACGATCTCCAGGGCGTGTGGGGTCTCCTCCGCGCGCAGGCTCAGGTTGCGGGCGCTCACCGCCTGGAGGTCGTCGATGTCGTAGAGGTTCACGCCCGGGAGCTCACCGCACGCCGGGTCGACGTCGCGCGGCACGGCGATGTCGATGATCAGCAGGGGCCCGGCGCCTTGTGCTTCGCGCTCTCCCATCACGAGCTCCAGCTCGTCGCGTCCGAGGATCGGGTGGGGCGAGGAGGTCGAGGACAGCACGATGTCGGCGTGCAGTAGCTGCTCGGGCAGTTTGTCCAGGCCGACGACCGAGCCGCCGAAGCGCTGTGCGAGGCTGATCGCGCGGTCGGCGTGGCGGTTGGCGACGAAGATCGTGCCCGCGCCCTGCTCGGAGAGCGCGCGCGCCGTGAGCTCTGAGGCCTCGCCCGCCCCGAGGATCACGACGTTGCGGTCCTGCAGGCCGCCGAGCACGCTCAGCGCGAGATCGACGGCGACGGAGGAAACGCTCACGTGGCTCGAGCCGATATCGGTCTCCGAGCGCACGCGCTTGCCGGTGGTGAGCGCAGCTGCGAACAGCCTGTTTGTGAGCGGCCCTGTGGCGTTCGCGCGCATCGCCACCTCGTGGGCGCGGCGCACCTGCCCCTGAATGTCAGCCTCACCGAGGATCATCGACTCGAGGCTTGCGGTGACGCGGTAGAGATGACGCGCGGCGTCGCAGTTACGCGGTGAGTAGATCACGTCGGCCAGCTCGGTGGGGCGGATCTCGGCGCGCCGGGCCAGTAAGCCGAGGACGTCTGCCTCCGCCTGGACCAGATCCCCGCCCGCCCCGCCGACTACGAGGTAGACCTCCGTACGGTTGCAGGTGGAGATCACAACCGCCTCGCGCACCTCCTCGGTGGCCGTGGCCAGGCGTGCGAACTCACCCGCCTCGCGCTCGCTGAACGCCAGGCGTTCGCGCAGCGCCACCGGCGCGGTCTTGTGGGATATGCCCAGCGCCAGCAGCTCGCTCATGCCGGTGCGGACTCCCGTTGCGCGTCGCTCTGCTGCTCCGCGGCGCCCACGCCCGTGTCGGGCGCCGGCTCGGCCGGGTGCTCCTCCTCCGGGGAGGACGCGGTGAGGCTCAGCAGCTCACCGAGGTCGCGCTCGAGGTGGCTCAGGCGGATGCCCATGATCGCGACGTAGATCAGCACGACCAGGAACAAGACGATGTAGGCGGCGGCGACGTACTTGCCGGCGGTGTGCAGCGGCAGCGCCGGCAGTTCGGCTACCACCAGCCCGAGCGCGCTCACAGGACCGCCCTTCCCGCTGTCGGCGCGGCCACGACCCGGCCGGCGCCGCTCGCGGTGGCGTGCGGTATGGCTGGCGCCACGCTGCGCCCCCGCGGCGCGTCGAGGCTCTCCCCGGCCAGGCGCCTGCGCAGCGCGCGCATCTGCGAGCGGGCGTGCTTGGCGGTGAGCTCGAACTTGCACAGCGTGGCGAACAGCAGCGCCATCGCGACCAGGGATACCAGCAGCGTGAACGACATCGACGCGGGGAGGTTGGAGGTGCTGCCGAACACCCGCGGGTGCAGGTAGGCGGTCGAGAGGTTCACCGCGACGTAGTTCAGCGGCACGAAGGCCCCCGCCGTGATCGCGAACACGGACGCGTAGCGCGCCTGACGCTCGGGGTCTTCGATCGCGAAGCGCAGCGGCTGGTAGGTGGCGTACAGCAGAAAGATGATTAGGAACGAGACGAGCGTGGGCTCGCTCCACACCCACCAGTGCCCCCACGAGCCCTTCGCCCAGATCGAGCCGGTGATCAGCGTCGCGAGCGCGAAGATCAGGCTCATGTGGATCACCACGTAGGAGCGCATGTCCCAGCGCGGGTCGCGCGTGCGCAGGTGCTGGATCGCGAGCAGGCCGCCCAGGACGAAGCCGCACAGGGCGACGATCGCCAGCGGCACGTGCACGTAGAAGATCTTCTGCAGGAAGCCCTGTTCGGCTTCCAGCGGGGCGTAGAAGAAGACGAGGCTGAGGGACGCGGCGAACGCCACCACCGTGGCGATGCTCAGCGGGCGCAGGCCCCTGCCGTACTGCAGCGGTCGTGCGGGGACGCGACTCGAGGTTTCCACGTGTCAATCCTCCAAGAGGAAGTCGAACAGGGCGAAGGCGATCAGCCCGAAGACAAGATCATAGAGCCCAAGCGTAAGCAGCCAGCGCGCCGCCGGCGCCGATCGGTGGGCCGAGACCAGCAGCGGCTCCGTCGCGCGGGCGCCGCCGATCACGATCGGCACGAGCAGCGGCAGCGCCAGCAGGGGGCCGAGCAGGTCACGCGAGCGGGTGCGGACGGCCATCGCGGCGATCAAGGTGCCGATCACGGCTACGCCGAGATCCCCCAGTGCGAGCGTCGCCAGCAGTCCGGGAAGCGCGGGGCCGAGCGGTGGCCCCAGGAGCAGCAGTGCGAAGGCCGGCACGGCCACGATCTCCAGCACCACGAGGTAGGCGAGCAGCGTCAGGACCTTCGCCAGCAGCATCGCGCTGCGGTCCACCGGCGCCAGCAGGAACGCGTCGAAGCCCCCCTGATCGGCGTCCGCGACGAACAGGCGGTTGACCCCGAGGATCGCCGCGAACAGCAGCGTCACCCACAGGATGCCGGCGCCGAGGTCGCCTTCGACGCTGTTGCGGTCGAGCGCGAAGTGGAACACGACGAACGTGCTCAGAGCGAACAGCGACATCGCGGGGACCGACTCGAGCGTGCGCAGCTCGACGAGCAACTCCTTGCGCAACAGCGCGCCGACGGTTGGCCACAACCCGACCGTCCGCGGTGCCGTTCGTGCGGTCTCCACCGGGCGCTCGGGGGCCTGTACGCCGCTCACCGGTACAGCTCCGAGATCTCCGCCGGATCGACGTCGACAGCCGCGCGCAGCAGCGCGGGGCGCCCCGCGCGCAGGCCGAGCACGAGATCCGCCTGGGAGAGGTCGCCCGAGGGGTCGTGGCTGCAGATCACACGTGTACGCCCGGAGGCAGCTCCGATCAGCGGCGCGACCAGCTCGATGGCGGCGGGGTCGAGGTTGGAATGCGGCTCGTCGAGCAGCAGCAGCTCGGGGTCGTGCAGCACCGCGCGCGCGACCGCCACGCGCTGGACCATGCCCCGCGAGAGCGTGCGCAGCGGCTCGCGCGCACGCGCTGACATGGCGACCGACTCGAGCACCTCCTGCACGCGCTGCTCGCCGAGCCCGTACAGGCGCGCGTGGAAGCGCAGGTTCTCCCGCGCGGTCAGCTCTCTGTAGAGCAGCGGCTCGTGGCCGAGCAGGCCGACCCGTCCGCGCACCTGCCACGACTCGTCGGGGAGCGCCGAGCCGAGCACCCGCACGCTGCCGGCGTGGGGTCGCAGCAGCGTGGCGAGCACGCGCAGCAGCGTGGTCTTGCCGGCGCCGTTGGGGCCGAACACGACGAGTGTCTGCCCGCGCTCGAGCGACAGCGAGACTTCCTTCAGCGCCTCGCGTTCGCCGTAGTGGCGAGCCAGCCCTTCGAGCTCGAGCGCCGCCGCCATCGAGATCGCGCCGACGCTAGGCCTGCACTGCGTGCGCGTCCTGCGCCCGCGCAATCAGCGCCCGTACCGCCTGTTCGCCCGGTTCCCCGTCGGCGCCGCCAGCGCGCAGCAGCTCGATCGGGTCGGGCTCGCCGCCAACGATCCCCTCGAAGAACTCCTTGCGTTCCTGGTATGTCGGGAGCGTCCCCTTCGCCCAGCCGCGTACCTCGTTCAGCAGGACGGCCAGCTGCGCGTATGGCTCGCCGAACTGCGCTTCGATCTCGCGCTTCATGCGCTTGGCGAGCGCCGGTGAGGCGCCTGCGGTGGAGATCGCGATCGCGAGCGGGCTCATGCGCACGATCGCAGGCAGGATAAAGTTGCATAGCGGCGGCACGTCGACGACGTTGACGAGCATCGCGCGACGCTCGGCATCGTCGTAGACGGCGATGTTCGTGTCGGTGTCATCGGTTGCTGCGATCGCCATGAACGCGCCCTCGAGGTCTGCCGGTCCCGCATACGCGCGCCGCTCCCAATGGATCGAGCCCTCGCGCGCGTACTCCTGGAGCGCCGGCTCGGCCTCGGGCGCGATCAGCGTCACCTGGCCGTCGCAGGCGAGCAGCCCCTCGACCTTCTCCAAGCCGATCTCGCCGCCACCGACGACCACGCAGCGCCTGCCGCTGAGCTTCAGGCAGGCGATGTAGAAGGGGGTGTCGAGCATCCCCTGCACGCAGCTTTGATCGCATATGCCTCTGCGTAGTTGGCAGACGCACTCCTTACCAGCGTAGGCCTGGGCGGGCATCTGCTCAAGAGTAGTGCAGGAATCACGACTGGGCGTGGTGTAGGTCCCAGGCAGCGGCGCTCAGGCGGCCTAGCTGGCGAGACGGTGCCAAAAGGCCGAGAGCCCGTCACGTAGACGAGCCCCCGAGCCAAAATACCCATCCAGGCAATCCCATAAGGGGGCGCTAGGACGCGTGATTTTCGCGTACTGAGTGTATCGGATCGTTAGGCAGATACTTGAGCTGGGGGGCTGGGAATCGAACCCAGATCTCGAGGGCGAAAATCACGCGTCTTGGCCATTTAGACGACCCCCCACTGTTAGCCTGTTTAGCTCACCTCAGGGATCATCAGCATTGCCCTGGGAACGCTTCGAGGCAACGGTGGACATGTGCGCGACAAGCCCCGTGTGCTGGGTGCCAGTTCGGCGGACGCGCGACAACAGGCCTGGTGGTGGTGCGCCCTTCGTGATGATGGTCGCGGGGATCGACGAGGCCAATAGCGTCGTTTGCCCCCAAGTCGAGGCAATCCTCGGGCCAAAAAGCGTCAAGTTGACTGCTCCAGGCAGGGCCGCGCTCGGCGCCACGATTCCCGCGTAGTTCAAGCCACGTAGACGTGCTCCCTCGCGCTGGCAGCGGACATAGTCCTCATCAACCAAGGCCGACGGGTCGAAGCCGGCTTGTTCTGCGCGCGCAAACGATGAATAGTCAACAACCATACCCTGGTCGATTTCGGCGGCCCACATCGACACGCTAACCATCGCAACCTCGTCCTCGGTCCGAAGTTCCTCGTTGCGTATTAGCTCTGCCCATGCACCATCTGTGCTCAAGGACAAGTACTGCGTGGCGCCATCCCCGTGTACGTGCCATCGTCCTACTTGGGAGTTCTCTCTCACCCAGAAAGGCGTGTCGTAGCTCGAGTAGCGGAGAGCAGTGGCCTTGATGTCGACAGTGGCCGGGCCAGCTTTACGCACCATGTTGCGCCCTTCCCTGCCTAGCCAGACGTACGAGCGTCCTTTCAAAACCCGGATCGCCTACGAGATCGATCGGGGCGTGTCCGTCTAGCGCCGTGCGCTCCCGATAGAACCATGCAACGACTCCCTCGGGGTTCCAGACGTATCGCAGCAACTTGACGAGACGTACCGCTACGACGAGTTGATAGGGAGGGGTTCCTCCGTCCTTGCCGAGTCGCTGCAGATGCCGAGTAGAGATGCCAGCAAGCCGCGCCTGATCGGCCTGCGTGACACGCGGGAGTGCCTGCTGTAGGTAGGCGATGAGCGGACGTGCATCGTCCTCGCTGCAACCTGCATGCTCATCGAGTGCATCTCGCAGAATGTGGCGTACAGCCTCCAATTGGACGAAAAAGTGATCGATGGCATCGAGTGGTCGCGCACTGTCGACGCGTTCAAGCCCATCGAGGAGGTTGATGATGATCTTGCGTATCTCAGCAACTGCTTCCGGCTCAAGTTGGGGCGGGAGGTCGTTGCTGACCTGAACCGATAGGCGTCGTGCTGTCTCGACCCAACGATCTACATATTCGGGATCGACGGCCGGCAGCTCCGCATCACCGGCGACTACCTCAACGTCGTCGCGCAGTTCGGCGAGGTCCTCGCTAATGCGTCGCTCCAAGTCTGCGAGTTCCTGCTGCTCCGGATCAAGAACGAGTCCCGACAATGGTCCTCCCTTCGATGAGTGTCGCAATGCTGTCGCAGTATACCGCCATGTGTACGACACGATAGCACATCAGCTCCCGAATGCGACAGATTTGCGACATGACGCAAGTACCGAGGCCTGATGTCGTGTGCGTGCGACATCAATCGGCATAAGCCGTGCGAATCTTCCGTGAGACAGGTGCTGGAGCGTCGAGTTGTTCGGCTCAGCGGGGAAGCCCGCGCCCGAAGGCGCGGGCGCCGATGCGTGCCAGCGCCAGGGCGCCCTCGCGCCAGGCGCGGTCGTGATCGGACTCGCGCCGCGAGCGCAGCTTCGCGACGGTACGCATCGCCTTGAGGCTCGTGGCGTCATAGGGCGCCCACCACAGGCCGCGCGTGGCGGGCGGGTCCCACGTGATCAGCTTCTCCTGCGCGCACGCGCGCAGCCCGGCCTGCCCGAGCGTGCGCCCGAGGCCGCTGCCGGCGGCTGCGCCCCAGGGCCCGCGCGAGACGGTGGGCGCCGGGAGGTGGTCGTTCAGCCACACCATCCCCGCGTGCAGCTCGCGCGCGATGCGTAGGCCCTGATAGCGGTCGGCCGTCCACACGGATGCGCCCAGCCCGTAGTCGCTGGCGTTGGCGGCGAGGATCGCCTCCTCCACTGAGTCAATGGCGATCACGGCGAGCACGGGTCCGTCGATCGGCTCGCGCATCAGGCGCATGTCCGCGCTGACGCCGGTGATCACGGCGGGCGCGTAGAACGCGCCCGCGTTGCAACCGGGTGGGCTGACCGGCCCGCCGCAGTGCAGCCGCGCGCCTTGCGCGACGGCCTCCCCGACGAGCGCGCTCACGTGCTGCACGCGTCTCGCAGAGGCCAGCGGGCCGACCTGGACACGCGGGTCGACGGGATCGCCGACGGCCAGCTTGCACGCGCCGTCTACGAGTCCTGCGAGAAAGCGCTCGTGGACCTCACGCGCGACATACACACGCTCGATCGAGCCGCGCGCCTGCCCGGCTGCGGCGCATCCTGCCCAAAGCGCGCCGCCGACGGCGCGCCGCAGATGCGCGTCGGCCAGCACGAGCATCGCGTCCTTGCCGCCTAGCTCGACCGTGACCTCCTTCTCGCGCGAGACGCACGCGCGAGCGACGATCCGCCCGACAGCCGGCGAGCCGGTGAACAGGACCTTGCTGACCGAGGCCTCGGCCAGCGCGACGCCGATGTCGGGCCCCCCGTGTAGGACCCGAACCAGTCCCTCGGGAAGACCGGCGCGCGCGAGCACGCGTGCGATCCGCTCGGCGGCCAGTGCGGCGCGGGGGGCGGGCTTGAACACGACGCCGTTGCCCGCAAGCAGTGCGCCGGCGATCTGCCCCAGCGGCTGCGCGAACGGCGCGCTGCCGGCGCCGATCACCGCGACGACCCCGTATGGCTCGAAGGCGATTCTCGCGCGCTTGGCCAGCGTCATCGAGCGGTTGACGCCGACGCGGCGGCCGTCCAGTGCGTCCGCGCCGTCCTCGGCGATCCACTTCAGCGCGTCGATTGCGGCGAGCAGCTCGAGCGCCGCGACCTCCGCGCGCGGGCGGCCCTGCTCGCGCGCCAGCGCCTCCTGGAGCTCGTCGAAGTCGTCGATCACCGCCTGCGCCATGCGTCCCATGTAGCGCGCGCGGTCGCGCACTCGCAAGAGCGCCCACAACGGCTGTACCTTGGCGACGGCCGCGACGACGTACTCCACGCGCTCGGGCGCAGTGCACGCGACGCTGCCGAGGACCGCGCCGGTCGCAGGGTCTCGTGCGGTCAGCCTCTGCTCGGCGGAGGCGTCCTGGCCTACCGGCGCGGAGCTGTCGCTCGAGGGGGCGCTCATCACACCGCGATTATCACGCCTCGTAGCCGCGCGCCCGACGAATTCGCTGCAGGCGCGCCGCCAGCTCGGCCTCGGCGTCATCCGGCGCGTAGAAGCGAGCGCCGACGACGCCCTCCGGCAGCAGCTCCTGGGCGGCCAGGTGTCCTGGATGCCCGTGCGGGTTGTCGTACTCGCGCTTGTCCTGTCCCGGACGCGGCCCTGAGCGCAGCCACGGCGGCGCCGGCTGCGCGCCGTGCTCGCGCACGTGTCTGCGCGCCGCGCCCAGCGCCGCGCCGGCGGCATTGGACTTCGGCGCGAGAGCGAGGTAGATCGCGGCCTGAGCGAGCGCGTACGTCGCCTCGGGGAGACCGACGTGCTCGACGGCTGCTGCTGCGGCGGTCGCCACGGATAGCGCGGCCGGGTCGGCGTTGCCGATGTCCTCTGAGGCGAGGATCACCATTCGCCGCACGATGAAGCGCGGGTCCTCGCCACCCTCGAGCATCACTGCCAGGTAGTAGAGCGACGCGTCCGGGTCCGAGCCGCGGGTCGCCTTGATCCAGGCGGATATGTAGTCGTAGTGGCGGTCGCCACCTTTGTCGTAGAGCACGGCGCGGCGCTGCAGGGCGTCCTCCACGCGACTGAGGCTTATGCTCCTCTCGCCGAGCTCGCCGGCGGTGCTGATCGCCAGCTCGAGCGCGTTCAGCGCCGTGCGCGCGTCGCCTTCGCTGCGGGCGGCCAGGAACTCGATCGCGTCGTCTTCGATCGGGAGCGTCGCGCCACCGTCGATCGTCGTCTCCGTCCCTGCCCTGCGCAGCACGGTCGCCACCTCTTCCGGCGTGAGCGCCTGCAGGGCATACACCCGCAAGCGTGAGAGCAACGCCCCGTTGACCTCGAACGCGGGGTTCTCGGTGGTGGCGCCGATCAGCGTCACGAGCCCGTCCTCGACCGCCGGCAGCAGCGCGTCCTGCTGGGCCTTGTTGAAGCGGTGGATCTCATCCAGAAACAACACCGTCTGCCCGCCGCTCATCTCGCGCCGGTGCGCCGCTCGCTCGATCACGGCACGCACCTCCGCGCGCCCGGCGGCCACGGCGCTCAACTCCTCGTAGGCGGCGCCCGAGCGTTCGGCGACGATCCGCGCGAGCGTGGTCTTGCCGGAGCCGGGTGGACCGTAGAGCACCATCGAGTGCGGATGGCCCTGCTCGATCGCCGTACGCAGCGCCGAACCGGTGGCCAGCAAGTGGGATTGGCCCACGAACTGAGCGAGCTCACGGGGTCTGATGCGCACCGCGAGCGGCCGCTGGCCACCCTCCTCTCGAGCGGAGCGATTGTCACGTCTGGCCATACGCGTGGGTGAATCTTTGGCCAGATCGTCGAGGGAATCGTCGTCGAACAGGGTATCCATTGATGTCAGTATCACCGCTTCGCCAGCCGCTCCCCCCGAAGCGCTGCAGGTAGCGGCACGCAGGCTTGCACACTAAGGATTGTCGAAGGTGTAGATTCGAATGACGACATTGCCAAATCTCAACATCTCCCGCATAGAAGAACGGCAAGATGAGCGCCGGCACGGCTGAGGCGCTGCCGTCAGGATCAGGAGGAGGCGCTCTTGAATTTCTCGACGTGGGCGGCGACATCGCCGCGCGCTCGCCCCTGCAGTTGTTCTGGCTGCGCTTCCGCCAGGACCGCGTCGCGCTCGCGTCGCTGGCCTTCATCGTCTTTTTGATCGTCCTCGCGGTCGCGGCGCCGCTGTTCGTCAGCATCCTCGGTCTGCCGGGGCCGGATACGCAGAACCTCAACCTGACGGACTCGTTCGGCTCTCCGCTGGGTCCGAGCCTGGCGCACCCGTTCGGGGTCGACCAGCTCGGCGAGGACGTGATGTCGCGCGTGATCTATGGCACGCGCATCTCGCTCGAGGTAGGGATCGTCGGCACCGGAATCTCCACGGTCATCGGCGTGGTGGTAGGAATGCTCGCGGGCTTCTACCGCGGCTGGGTCGACACGGTGCTCGCGCGGTTCATGGACATCGTGCTGTCGATTCCGATCCTTCTGCTCGGGCTCGGGCTCGGGGCTGCCTGCGGGGTTCGAGGCTGTGTCAAAGACCTGATCCGGCCGGGCCTGGGCACGATCATCTTCATCATCTGCATCGCCACCTGGCCGTACATCGCACGGATCGTGCGCGGGCTCGTGCTCTCGATGCGCGAGCGCGAGTTCGTCGAGGCCTCGCGTGCGCTGGGCGCATCCGACATGCGCATCATGTTCAGGGAGATCCTGCCGAACCTGGCGGCGCCGATCATCGTCTACTCGAGCCTGCTGATCCCGACGAACATCCTGCTCGAGGCCTCACTGTCGTTCCTCGGCGTGGGGATCCGTCCTCCGACCCCCAGTTGGGGCGACATGATCGCCCAGGCGGCGCCGATCTTCAACACCGCCTGGTGGTTCATGGTCTTTCCGGGCCTCGCGCTGCTGTTCACGGTGCTGGCCTTCAACTTGCTGGGCGATGGGCTGCAGGACGCCCTGAACCCGAGGAACGCCCGATGAGGGGTCACTACACAACACAGGAGGCGACTTGATGAGGTCGATTAGATCGGTTGCGGCGCTTGCGCTCGCGGCCGGGCTCGCAGTGCTGCTGGCCGCGTGCGGCTCGAGCAGCTCTGAAAGCTCGAGCAACGGCTCGAGCACCACCTCGAGCTCCGCGAGCGCGAGTAGCGCGCTGAGCTCGAGCGGGTACCAGAGCCCGCTGACGGAGGCGATGACTGGCGGCAAACGCGGCGGCACGCTGGAAGTGCTGCAGGAAACCGACTTCGAACACCTCGACCCGGGCATTGCCTACTACTCGCTCGACTATGAGGTCGTGTTCGCGACGCAGCGGCCGCTGTACTCGCAGAAGCCGAACTCGAGCGAACCGACACCGGACATGGCCGAAGGGCTGCCCGTGATCAGCGACGGCGGCAAGACGGTCACGGTCAAGATCAAGAAGGGCATTCACTTCAGCCCGCCGGTCGACAGCGAAGTGACCTCTGAAGATGTCGCTTACGCGATCGAGCGTGGTGCGAACCCGAACGTCGCGAACCCCTACATCGCTTCGTACTTCAAAGCGATCGAAGGCGAGCCGACGGCGAGCGGCGGCCCGATGAAGGGCATCGAAACCCCGAACAAATACGAAATCGTCTTCCACCTGACCGAACCGAAAGGTCAGCTCGTGGCAGACGCGCTGGTGCTGCCGCTGACCGCGGCCGTGCCGAAGTCCTACGCCGAAAAATTCGACAAGGACAAGCCGTCTGACTACGCCAACTACCAGGTCGCGACGGGCCCGTACATGCTGAAGAACAACGCCGAAGGCAAAGTGCTAGGCGTCGGCTACGTCCCGGGCAAGTCGGCGACGCTCGTGCGTAACCCGAACTGGAACGCGAAGACGGACTACCGTCCCGCGTACCTGAACGAAATCGACATCAAGATCGGCGGTACGCAGGCGGTCATCGGTCGCGAGGTGCTGGAAGGCAAGAACCTCGTCGAGAACGAACCGCCGGCGCAGTCCTCGGTCCGTCTCGCGGCTGAAAAATTCAAAAGCCAGATGGAGATCTCGCCGGGTGCGGGCAGCCACTACATCGGCGTGAACAACAAGGTGGGACCGTTCAAGAACGTCGATCTGCGCAAGGCCCTGTGGGCGGCGCTCGATCGCACGGCGATGGACAAGGCCCGCGGTGGATCGCTCGTGACCACCGTCGCCACCCACTTCATCTACCCGACGATCAACGGCTTCGAACAGTCCGGAGGCACGAACGGCCCGCAGGGTGCGCAGTTCGACTTCAACGCGCACCCCGAAGGCAGCATGGCGGTCGCGGAAAAGTACATCAAGCTGGCCGGCTTCCCGAGCGGCAAATACACCGGCGGTGAAACGATCACAGTGGTCGGCGCGAGCGGCAACCCGGCCGAACAGGACGCCGAGATCGTCGAGCAGACGCTGAAGAACCTCGGCTTCACGGTCAAGTTCTCACTCGTGGAAACCTCGACGATGTACGCGAAGTACTGCAATGTGCCGAAAGAAGAGATCACGATCTGCCCGAGCGTCGGCTGGATCGCGGACTTCCCGGACCCGCAGACGGTGCTCAACATCACGTTCAACGGCACCACGATCGTTTCCACGGGGAACGTCAACTGGGGCCAGACGAACGTGCCGAAAATCAACGCGGCGATGGCGGCGGCGGAAAACGTCACCGGCACCGAAGCCCGCGCCAAGGCATGGGCCAAGATCGACGAAGAACTCGTCGAAGACGCTGCCGACATCCCATTCGACTGGGACAAGCAGGCGAGCATCGAGGGCAGTGGTGTCGCCGGCGTCGGCGACATCTGGGACGTTGGCGAGTGGGACTACAACTACACGTCGCTGAAGTAAGCGTGAAGGCGTGAGTTGACATGGCACGAGGGGCCCCGCCGCGCGCGGGGCCCCTTCGCCACGTAGTCCGTCGCACCGCAATCCCTCCCCATCTCTCACATGAAACAAGCCAAGACATGACACGACACCCAGCCAGCCTTTCGACTATCGCGACCCTCCCGGTGGAGCGTGGCCCGCGATGATCCGCTACATCATCCGGCGCCTGCTCATCGGGATCTTGATCCTGGTGATCGTCTGCGCGCTGACGTTCGTCTTCTTCCGCGTGTTGCCGACCGGCAACCCCGCCCTGCTGCGCGCCGGACGCGACCCCCAGCCGAAGCTGATCAAAGAGATCGAAGTCGTCCTCGGGCTGAACAAGTCGCTGCCCGTGCAGTTCTGGGACTACTTGAAGGAATTCTTCTTCCACTTCAACCTTGGCTACAGCTACTACAGCCAGGAGGCCGTGAAGAGCCTGATCGTGGAACGGCTCCCGGCGACCCTGTCGCTCACCTTGGGCGCGGCGGTGCTGTGGGTGATAGGTGGGCTGAGCGTCGGGATCATCTCGGCGCTGCGTCGCCACTCGCTGCTCGACCGATTCTCGATGGGTTCGGCGCTGGTGTTGCTCTCCGTGCCCGAATTCTGGCTCGGGCTGGTGTTCCTCCTACTGTTCTCCAGCGACATCGGCAAGCTAAGGATCTTCCCCGGATCGGGCAGCTATGTGGGACTCACCGCGGACCCGTGGAAATGGTTCACCTCGCTGATCATGCCGTGGATCGTGCTCGCTGCCGGCTCGGCCGCGATCTACGCGCGCCTGATTCGCAGCAACCTGAGCGAGACGATGCGAGAGGACTACATCAGGACGGCGCGGGCGAAGGGGCTGCCGGAGAAAGCGGTCGTGCGCCAGGGCGTGCGCGCGGCGGTGAACCCGCTGGTCACGCTCTTCGGGCTGGAAGTCGGCGTGCTTCTGGGGGGTGCGGTGCTCGTGGAGGCCGTGTTCAACATCCCCGGCATCGGTGAGCTCAACTACAAGGCGATTCAGTCCTCGGACTTCCCCGTGACGCAGGGGACGGTGCTGCTCGCGGCGGCGTTCATCATCGTCGCGAACATCGTCGTTGACATCGCGTATGCGTATCTGGATCCGCGGGTGCGTTTCTAGTGAGCACGAATGAGGCGCTGCTGCGCGTGGAGGATCTGCGCGTCGCGTTTCCCAGCGAGGACGGCATCGTGCATGCGGTCGACGGGATCACCTACCAGGTGCACCCAGGCAAGACGCTGGGGATCGTCGGCGAGTCGGGCTCGGGCAAGACGGTCTCCTCGCTGACGACGCTCGGCCTCACGCGCCTGCAGGGGGCGCACATTTCCGGGCGGATCCTGTTCGAGGGCAAGGACCTGGTGACGTTGCCCGACGATGAGCTGCGCACGATCAGGGGTAATGACATCGCGATGGTCTTCCAGGACCCCCTCTCCTCCCTGCACCCGTTGTACAAGGTCGGCAAGCAACTGATCGAGGCGGTGCGCGCGCACCGCGACGTCTCCAAGGACCAGGCGCGCAAACGCGCGGTGGAACTGCTGGGACTCGTGGGGATCCCCGACCCCGGCGGGCGCGTGGACCAGTATCCGCACGAGTTCTCCGGCGGCATGCGCCAGCGGGTGATGATCGCGATGGCGCTCGCCAACGAGCCGAAGCTGCTGATCGCGGATGAGCCCACGACCGCTCTGGACGTGACCGTCCAGGCGCAGATCCTCGCGCTGATGGAACGCTTGCAACACGAACTGGGGATGGCGATCGTGATCATCACCCACGATCTCGGCGTGGTCGCGGAGATGGCCGATGACATCGCCGTGATGTACGCGGGCCGGATCGTGGAGACAGCGTCCGTCGACCGGATCTTCGCGAGTCCCGAACACCCGTACACGTGGGGCCTGTTGCGCTCGATCCCGACGCTCGACCGGCCACGCGACGAGGATCTGATCCCGATCCCGGGCACGCCGCCAAGCCTGATCAACCCGCCCTCGGGCTGCCACTTCCATCCGCGCTGCCCCTACGCCCAGCCAGAGCATGCGCGCATCGATCCCGCGCTCGAGCAGGTTCCGGGCGCGCCCGGTCACTTCGCGGCGTGTCTGCTGGAGCCGGACGTCCGTCGGCGGCTGTGGGCGGAGTTGCGCTCCGGGCAGACGCCACAGGAGGCCGTGGCGGACGTGGGGCTCCCGGAGGCGGCGGCATGAGCGCGGGAGAGGGAGACACGCGCACCTCGCCCTTCGGGGAGGAAGCGCCCGTGCCGTCCGCTGCGCCGGCCGCGCAGACAGGCATCGTCTCCAGTGGAAACGGCTCGGGGGGTCCGCTCGTTCGGGTGCGGCAATTGGTCAAGCACTTCCCGCTCACGCGCGGAATCATCATCCAGCACAAAATCGGCGCCGTGCGCGCCGTCGACGGAATCAGCTTCGACATCGAGCGCGGCGAGACGCTTGGCCTCGTGGGCGAGACCGGCTGTGGCAAGAGCACGACGGCGCGGCTGATCATGCGGCTGCTGGAGGCGACCTCGGGCGAGATCGACTTCGAAGGCAAGGACATCACGCGTCTGAAGGGCGCCGCGCTGAAGGCGGTGCGGCGCGAGGTCCAGATGATCTTCCAGGACCCGTACTCCTCGCTGAACCCGCGCAAGACGATCGGCTCGATCATCGGCGAGCCGTTTGCGATCCACGGGATGCTGCCCGACCGCGGCGAGCGCAAGCAGGCTGTGCAGAAGCTGATGGAGTCGGTGGGGCTGAACCCCGAGCACTACAACCGCTACCCGCACGAGTTCTCAGGCGGCCAGCGCCAGCGCATCGGGGTCGCACGCGCGCTTGCGTTGAACCCGAAGCTGCTGATCGCAGACGAGCCCGTGTCCGCCCTGGACGTCTCGATCCAGGCGCAGGTGCTGAACCTGCTGCGCGATCTGCAGCGGCGCCTCGGCCTGACCGTGGTCTTCATCGCACACGACCTATCGGTGGTGCGCCACATGTGCGATCGCGTGGCGGTGATGTACCTGGGCAAGGTCGTGGAGATCGGCCCCGGCGACGCGTTGTACGACTTCCCTCGCCATCCCTACACGGCGGCGCTGCTGGCGGCGGTGCCGGTCGCGGACCCGACGCGCCGCGGCGAGGAGCGCCGGCCGCTGGGCGGCGACGTGCCGAGCCCCGCCAACCCGCCGAGCGCATGTCGCTTCCACACGCGCTGCCCGAAGGCGCAGCCGCTGTGCTCAGAGCAGGAGCCGCTG
>DATBZG010000257.1:0-6237 GCA_036513335.1 Solirubrobacteraceae bacterium
AGCTCAGCGTCCGCGTCGCACACATCGCAGCAGCGACCCGTCGGCGCGCCCGGCGCCCTGTCGCCGAAGTGGTCCAGGATCTGGCGCCTGCGGCACGTCTCGCCATCCGAGCTGAAGCGCTCAATCGAGCGGTACGCCTCCCAGCCGCGGTTGCGCGCCGCCGTGATCGCCGTCTGCGCCATGCGCGGGCTGCCCTGCCCCGTCAGGCGCACCAGCAGCCCGTCCCTGCCCGCCGGGCTCAGCTGCACCGCGCCCGCGCGCTCCGCCACCGACAGCAGCACCCTGTCGCGCTCGCCCAGCTCACCATGGCCGATCGTCAGCTCCTCGCCGCCCGCGCTCGCGCGCAGCCTGGCGACGAAGCGCTTTACGTCCTCCACCGTCATGTCCCGCTCTTTGATGAACCTGATCAGCCTGCCCAGGTCCATGCGCGAGGCCAGCAGCAGCGCCCGCGCGGGCTCGCCGTCGCGCCCACCCCTGCCCGCCTCCTGGTAGTACGCCTCCAGGCTCGTCGGCAGCGCCCAGTGCGCCACCGTGCGCACGTCCGCCTTGTCCACGCCCATGCCAAACGCGTTCGTCGCCACCACCACCTGAGCGCGCCCCTCCATGAACGCCGTCTGGCTCTCCCGCCGCCTCTCCGGGCTCATGCCCGCGTGATAAGCAACAGTCGCGATCCCCTGCGCCCCGATGTCCGCCGCCAGCTCGTCCGTGTCCTTGCGCGTGCCGCAGTACACGATCGCCGGCAGCGCACGCGCGGCCGGCGGGGCACCATCCGTCGACTCGCCCCCCCTGAGCACATGCATCAGCGCCGCGCGCTTGCGCGCCACCGCGCCCTTGCCCTCCACGCTCACCACATCGAACGTCACGTTCGGCCGGTCAAAGCCAGAGCGGACCGACACCCACTCGCGCAGGCCCAGGCGCTCAGCGATCTCCTGCGCCACCCGCGGCGTCGCCGTCGCCGTCGCCGCCATCACCGGCGGACGTCCAAGCGAGGCGATCGCGTCGTGCAGGCGCAGGTAGTCCGGCCTGAAGTCATGGCCCCACTCCGCCACGCAGTGCGCCTCGTCCACCACGAACAGGCCCACGCGCCTGCGCGCCAGCGCCGCCCGGAACGCCGCGGAGGCAAAGCGCTCCGGCGCCGCCAGCACCAGCTGCGTCGCCCCAGACTCGATCTCGCCAAGCGCCTGCTCGTTGTGGCCGTCCTGCATCCCCGAAGCCAGCATGCACGAGCGCACGCCCGCATCTTTGAGCCTGCGCCACTGATCGGCCATCAGCGCGATCAGCGGGCTCACAACCACCACCAAAGGACGGTCTGGATCTGACTCGCCCGCAAGCGCCGGCAGCTGGTAGCACAGCGACTTGCCTCCGCCCGTCGGCATCACCACCAGGCTGTCGCGACCGTCCAGCGCCGCCTGCACCGCCTCGCGCTGCCCCGGCCTGAAGCGCTCCAGGCCGAAGCGCGCCAGCAACTCCTCCGGCGCCGGGCGCTGCCACACGCCATCAGCCGAGTCCGTCTCCATGGGAGTCACCGCCGCCATCGCATGCATGCCATGCACGCTACCGACCAACGCGGCTGGGACGCCATTGCCGTCCCCACGCCCTGTTCACGACACAACGAACGCATCCCGCCGCCGCCAGGCGGCCCATAAAAACGTCTTACGCGCGCCGCTCCCACACCACGCTCGCGCCGCCAGCCGGCACCAGCGTGACCGCCCGCCTGCGCACCCACTCGTCCCTGCGCCCGCGCCTGCCCCTCGGTGCGTGCGGGGCAAGCTCGCTGAGCATCGTCCTCAGCATCACCTTCATCTCCATCTGCGCAAACGACGCGCCGATGCAGCGGCGGATGCCTCCGCCGAAGGGGATCCACGAGAAAGTCTCCGTCGCGGCCTCCAGGAAACGCTCCGGGCGGAACGCCTCAGGGTCCCCATACACTTGCGCATTGCGGTTCGTCAGGTAGATCGACGGCGCCACGCGCGTGCCCTTCGGCAGAACGTAGGAGCCCACCCGCAGCTCTTCGTTGAGAACGCGCACCACGATCCCCACCACCGGGCGTACGCGCAGCGTCTCGTTCACCACTGCCGTCATGTACTCCTCACCGCCGCCCGTGCCCGCCGCGTCGATCTCTGCCGTCAACCGCGCGAGCTTCTCAGGGTGGCGCACCAGACGCTCCAGCGCCCACGCCACAGACGTCGCCGTCGTCTCGTGGCCCGCCAGCAGCAGCGTCACCAGCTCGTCGCGCAGCTCCACGTCCGTCATCGCCTCGCCGTCCTCGTCGCGCGCCAGCAACAGCAGCGACATGATGTCCGTCCGCTGCTCGATGTCGCTTGCCTCGCGCCTGCGCGCGACCTCCGCGTAGATCAGCTCGTCCAGACGGTCCAGCGCCCGGCCCAGCGCACCCGTCGGGCGGGCCCCCGTCGGACGGCTCATCAGCGCGCGCAGCACCGCCAGCACGCGCACCGGCTCCGCCAGCTCCCTAATCGCCTGCTTTAGCGGCCCCATGCGCTCCGTCTCCACGCCGAACACCGCGCGCACGATCACCTCAAGCGTGATCGAGCGAGTGTGAGACTGCATGCGCATCGACTCGCCCAGCGGCCAGCTCGCCATGTCGCGCCGCGTCGCCTGCACGATCACGTCCTCGTACTCGCGCATGCGCTCGCCGTGAAACGGGGGCAGCAGCAGCTTGCGCTGGCGCATGTGCTCGCGTCCCGTCAGCGTCAGCACCGAGCGCTCACCCAGCACCGGCGCAATCGGCGAGCTCCCCGCGCCCGAAGGCGCAACCTCCGGCGGCGCAGTGAACACCTGCTTCACCGCCTGCGGGTCGCCCACCATCACCAGTTTCAAGCCGCTCGGCGCGAACGTCAGCGTGAACGCATCCCCCAGCCTGCGCGCACACTGATCCATCACCCACGTCGGCGCCAGCGCCCACGCCACTGTCTGCGCCGCCCGCGGCATCCGCGGGCCGGGGGGCAGTCCGCGCGTGGGCGAGGGCAGGGCCGTCGGGTCGGTTACGGCGTCGAGCTCAACCGTGGCGGTGCTCGCCATACCCCAAAGCTAGCGCTCACCACGCCCGCGCACCACAGGCGGACGCGGAAGGCGCTCGCGACGGCGCCTGACAGCCACCTCGTGCACCTGAGCATGGTGCTCGATCAGCGCCTGCGCAACCAGCGCGTGGCGGCGCTCGATCTCCTCCCGCGACAGCCTCGACGGCTGCCTGAGCAGATAGCGAACCAGCATGCGCGCGGGGATCACCCGCACGCCCTTCCTGCGCGCCGTCGGGCGGTCCACCCAAGCGCGGCTGAACACGATCAGCGGCTCCACCTCCACGCCCGTAACCCGCTCGATCGTCTTGCGCTGCGCCTGCGCCTGGCTGAGCATCGAGCCGTGCAGGCGCGCCACGCGAATCGGGCCGGGGTGGCTCTTCGTCTCGATCGTGAAGATCCCCGGCGGCCCGATCACGATGTGATCGACGTTGCCCCTGCCCAGCGTCGCGTCGTGGATCACCAGCCAGCCACGCTCTGAGAGCTCGTCCAGCAGGCCACCAACCTGCTCCTCGCCCGCCGCGCCGCGGTCACGGCGCTCCACCAGCGGCAGCACGTAGCGCGAGATCACGAACATGCTCACCAGCAACGTCACCTCCGAGGCCAGGAACAGCGGGTCGCGCAGCCCGAACGTGCGGCCCAGCAGCGCCGTGGCGACCGCCAGCGCACCCAGCGTGACCAGCGTGCGCACGCTCAGCCGCGTCACGGTCGCCCGTGCGTACTGCCCCGCCGTACGTCGTGTCGGGTCGGTGTCGCTGCTTTGCATCTCGCTTTCCTATCCGCGTTCTCCGTGACCCCCCACAACCTTCATCGGTCCAACCGCGCCCCCGCCTTGAATCGCCCGCAAAGTGCACAGAAGCACTGGAGAAGCGTGGAGAGCACAGGCGTCCTCCTAAAGCAGCGACAGCCACCCGTCGAAGCCCAAAGCACCCGCACACTGACCCACCGGTCTTTTCCCAGTGCGAACACTTCCGATGAACGACCACCCCCTGAACTCCTCTCACCCGCCCGACATCTGCTTGATCCTTAGGGCTCACGGAGAGCAGCGCTGGCTGATCTCCGAGGTGATCCCCACCGTGCGCCAGCTCGAGCAGCCGGACGCGATCGACGAGGACCAGGTGGGCGCCGCGCTTGCATACCTCGAGGTGCTGTGGCTCGACGCGTGCCAGCGCGCTGTCGAGACCGACGCCGCCCGCGATCAGCTCGACCGCGACGCTCCCGCCGACCAGGTCCTCTTCCAGAAGGCGCGCCGCTACCACACCGCCGTGCGCCGTCTGCGCGCGGTCGTCGCGCGGCGCGTCGCCGCGCTCACCGGCGTACCCAACGAAGCCTCCGTCGGCTGGCCCGGCATGCACCGCTACGCCCGCTCCTGAAGCGATCGCATACGCTGCCCGCGTGGCACCCCGCTTCGATCTACAGTCGCACTCCACCCACTCCGACGGTGTCCTGCCCGCCGCTGAGGTCGTGCAGCGCGCCGCCGCCGCCGGCGTGGAGCTGCTCGCGCTGTCCGACCACGACACGATCAGCGGCGTCTCCGAGGCGATCGCCGAGGGCGAGCGCGTGGGCGTGCGCGTCGTTCCCGCCGTCGAGATCTCCGCCGTCGATGCCGGATCATCGGTGCCCCGCGAACTGCACATCCTCGGCTACTGCATCGACTACACCGGCGACGTCATGACCGGGCACCTGACCGCCTTCCTCGCTGACCGCGAGAAGCGCACGCTGCGCATGCGCGACGGTCTGCGCGAGGTCGGCTTCGACCTCGACGAAGCTGAGATCGACGCGCGCATCGCCGAGGGCAAACCGATCGGCCGCCCGCACCTCGCTGGCGCAGTGCTGCGCGCGCCCGCCAACGCCGAGCGTCTGCAGCAGGAGGGCATCGACGATGTGGGCTCGCTGATCCGCGGCTATCTGATCGAGGGCAAGCCCGCCTTCCGCCTGCGCGAGACGCCCACCGTCGCCGAGGCAGTGCAGGCGATCCACGACGCCGGCGGCGTCGCCATCTGGGCGCACCCCTTCTGGGACCTCTCAGATCCCGACGAAGTGATCGCCACGATCGACCGCTTCCACACGCTGGGCATGGACGGCGTGGAGGCCTTCTACATCACGCACACGCGCGAGAACACCGAGCTGATCGCCAGCCACTGCGCCGAGCTCGGACAGCTCACCACCGGCTCCGCCGACTTCCACGGCCCCGAAAACCGCCAGTTCTCCCAGTTCATGGCGTTCGATCTGTATGGCATCGAGCCCAACCTGGGCCCGATCGACTCAGTCGACTGACAGCCTTTTTATGGGCCGCCTCTGCGGCGGCCTGCGTGCTGCGCAGTTACGCAGCCACAGCCTCGCTGGCCAACGTCGCCTGCAGCCTGTAAGCGAGCGCCTCCAGCGCCAGCTCCTCCGACACGTTCAACGACAGGCTCAGGCGCGTGTCCGCCACCAGCTCGATGCCGCTGCGCAGCGCCAACGCGTCGCAACCGTCCGCGTCGGACTCGAGCTCCGGGCGCCGGTCGACCGCGTGCACCAGCTCGCCCGCGCCCTCGCTCACGCACATCAGATCGCGCAGCCACAGCTCCGCCAGGCGCAGCGACAGGCCCAGCGTCTGCGTGCGCACGCGACGCTCGCCGCGACGGCGCGCCTCAGCCGCTTCGCGCTCGTAGCGTTTGCGCTCTTTGCTAGGCACGAACTCCAGCTCTCGCTCCAGCTGCTCCTGCGTGCGCTCCCCCGCCTGCGCGCCCGCCGTCTTCGCCGCCTCCAGCAGGCCCAGCCACGGGCGGCTCGCGGTCGAGCCGGCCAGCGTGGAGCGCACGAACTCCTCCGCTCGCGCTCGCAGCGCCTGCCCCTCCGCGCTCGCAAGCCGCTGCGCCAGACCCGCATCGCCCATCGCCAGGCGCGCGCACGCCTGCGCGCGATCGCCGTCCACGCCGTCCATGCGCGCCGCCAGCAACGCCGGCGCCAGCGGGTCGAAACGCACCGGCTGACAGCGCGAGGCGATCGTCGCCAACACATCCTCGCGGCGGTCTGCCAGCAGCACCAGGTGCGTGAACGACGGCGGCTCCTCCAGGATCTTCAGCATGCGGTTGGCCGTCTGGTCGTTCATCGTCTCCACAGCCTCGATCACGAACACACGGCGGGCCGACTCAAACGGCGTGTGCGTGGCCGCCGCCACCACCGGCTGCTCGATGTCCGCCACCAGCATTTCCGCAGC
>DATBZG010000258.1:0-26390 GCA_036513335.1 Solirubrobacteraceae bacterium
AGCGCCGTCACCGTGCTCAGCTCGGACGACCCCGTACGCGTCTTTCAGGACTTCGCCGAGGTCGATCTGCTCTCAGGCGGGCGCGCCGAGATCATGGCCGGACGCGGCTCGTTCACCGAGTCCTTCCCGCTCTTCGGCTACGACCTGGACGACTACGACGAGCTCTACGCCGAGAAGCTCGACCTGCTCCTGGCGCTACGCGAGAGCGCCTACGTGACGTGGTCCGGTCGTCACCGTCCGCGATTGGAGAACGCCGGTGTATGGCCGCGTCCCGTGCAGGAGCGCCTGCCCGTGTGGGTTGCCGTAGGCGGCTCTCCTCAGTCGGTTGTGCGCGCGGGAACCCTCGGGCTGCCGCTGACGATCGCGATCATCGGCGGGCAGCCGGCGCGCTTTGCGCCGCTGGTCGAGCTCTACCGCGAGGCCTCGCGCCAGGCCGGTCACGACCCCTCACAGACGCGCCTTGCGATCAACACCCACGCGTTCATCGCCGACAGCAGCGCGCAGGCTGACACGGCCTTCGCCTCCTCATATCTGACGATGATGAACCGCATCGGACGCGAGCGAGGGTGGCCGCCGTCGGGGCAGCGGGAGTACGAGGCTTTGCGCGCGCCCGACGGCGCGCTCGCGGTTGGCTCGCCCGAACAGGTCGCGGAGAAGATCCTCTACGAGCACGAGCTCTTCGGGCACGACCGCTATCTGGCGCAGATGAGCGTCGGCGCCGTCGCGCACGCCGACGTGATGCGTTCGATCGAGCTGTTCGCCACGCGCGTCGCGCCGCTCGTACGCGAGGAGCTCGCGCGCCGCGACGGTGCTCCAGTCGACCCGCTCGCCGTCAGCTGAGTCGCGCCGGCGGGTGCGGCTACACTCGCGGCGATGAGCGTTAGCGGGGGTGCCGACAAAGTCGCATGGCCTGTCCTCAGCGCCGCGGAGCTTGCCGACGTGGCCTCCTTCGGCAGAGAGCGGAGTACCGTCGCAGGCGAGCTTCTGTTCGCGGCCGGCGAGGCGTCCTACGACCTCTTCGTGGTGCTCGAGGGCGAGGCGGAGGTCCTGCGCCCGGGCGGCGCTGAGGATTCGCTCATCGCCAGCTTCGGCCCCGGCGGCTTCATCGGCGAGCTGACGCTCCTGACCGGCCAGCACCGCTTCCTCGACGCGCGCGTCTCGAAGGCTGGACGCGTGCTCGTGATCGAGCAGCCGCAGTTTCGCAGGCTGATGAGCCTTCGCCCGGCGCTCGCCGAAACGATCTTCGCCGCGCTCGTCGCCCGGCGGGAGATACTCAGGGCAGGACAGGGAGCGCAGACGATCCAGATCATCGGCTCGCGCTACTCGCCCGAGGCGATGGCGCTGCGGGCGTTCGCCGAGCACTCGCGCCTAGCCCACACGTGGATCGACGTCGAGGACGCCGACGACATCGACGCGCTGCTCGCCGGCCTGGGCCTACAGGCGCAGGACACCCCCGTGGCGATTACCCCCGACGGGGTTCTTCGTCACGCCACCACCGCCCAGTTCGCGGAGATGCTCGGGCTGACATACCAACCGGTTCCCGGCTTCATCTTCGACCTCGTCGTCGTCGGCAGCGGCCCTGCCGGGCTCGCCGCCGCGGTGTATGGAGCTTCGGAGGGCCTCAGCACCGTCTGCCTCGACGCGGTCACGGTTGGCGGTCAGGCCGGGTCGAGCTCGCGGATCGAGAACTACGCCGGGTTCCCCAACGGCATCTCCGGCGGAGACCTCACCTCCCGTGCGGCCGTCCAGGCGCTGCGCCTCGGCGCGCGGCTGAACGCCCCGTGCGAGGTCGTCGGTCTGCACGCCCATGGCGGCTTCCACGTGGTCGTGCTCAAGGACGGCAGCGAGATCCCCACACGGTCTGTGATCGTCGCCTCGGGCGCTCGCTACCAGCGCCTGGGCGCCGAGAACCTCGAGCGTTTCGAGGGCGCAGGTGTCTACTACGCCGCCACCGACCTCGAGGCGCGCGTCTGCGGCGGCTCACGCGTGATGGTGATCGGCGGCGGCAACTCGGCTGGGCAGGCTGCCATTTACCTGAGCCAGAGCGAGTGCGGGGTGACGCTTGCGATCCGCCGCAAGGACCTCACCCAGACGATGTCGCAGTACCTGATCGAGCGCATCGACGCCGACCCCAACATCGAGCTCGTAACCGGCGTGGAAGTGAAGGGACTCGCCGGCGGCGAGCGCCTGGAACAGGTCACGCTCGAGCAGGTCTCCGGTGGCACGCGCGAGACCGTCGGCTGCGCAGGGCTCTTCTGTTTCATCGGCGCCAGGCCCGCCACGGGGTGGCTCGGCGACAGCGTGCGCCTCGACGCCGACGGGTTCATCCTCACCGATCGCCAGCTCTCCGGGGCGCTCGACGTCGACCTGCCCGGGGCGCTGCCATTCGAGACCTCCACCCCCGGCGTATTCGCCGCTGGCGATGTCCGCTACGGCTCGATGAAGCGCGTGGCCGCAGCGGTCGGTGAGGGCTCGAGCGCGGTGCGCTCGGTCCACGAGCGGCTGGCGCTCAGCGTTCCTTCGCGAGCTGCGCGGGCACAATGATGACCTCCTGCAGGCGCCTGACCGCGTCCAGGTGATCGCCCGTCCAGATCATCCGTAGCGCGGTGGCGCTGGCGCTGCCGTCGGTGGCGCTCAGGTCGCGGCGCAGCGCAGTCAGCAGTCGCCCGTCGGCGACCGTGTCGTGGGGGAGAGGGTGCGGCGGCTGCGCGTCGCCGAGCAGGCTCGAGGCCAGCTGCTCGTACCAGCTCTTGAGCAGATCGCTCGAGCGCAGCAGCTCTTCCCGCGCCGCCGCGCGGTCGCCTGCCACCGATCCGTCCTCGCGCTGCCACAGATCGAGGATCGCGTCTGCCGCCAGGCGCAGTCCGCCCACGCCGGTGACCAGGCTCGTTACCGCCGCAAGCGGGGCCGGCTTGGCGCCGCGCTCGGCGATGTAGCCACGGAAGGCATCATCCAGTCGTCGGGCCGCGCCCGCCGCGCGCTCGGCGTCCTGCATGGGCGCGGGGGTGCCGTTCTCCCCGCTGTTGTGATCGCAGCGCAGCATGCCGAAGGCGACCGCGCGCGCCAGATAGCCGGCGCTGTCGGTGTAGGCGTCCGCGAGCGCCTGGCGTAGTACCGACCTCGCTCCCCGCGGCCAGAACAGCAGGCCGACGACGAGGCTCACCGCGCACCCGAGCGCGATGTCCTCCACGCGCAGCAGGCCCACCCGCCAGCCGGTCGGCTGGATGATGTTGTACAGGAACACGAGCGTCAGCGTGAACGCCGCCTGGCCGGCCGCGAAGGAGATTGCGGCGGGGGCAACGCCCGCGAACAGGATCACGAGCGGCAGGAGGAACCACAGCAGCGTCCGGTCGGTCCCGATCACCTCCAAGAGGACTGCGCCGATAACGAACCCGACCACCGTGCCCCGCAGGCCGCGCACCGCCGTCTGCCCCGTGCTGAGCGCGTTCGAGCGCAGCACCGAAAGCGTGCCCAGCACCACCCAGAAGGAGTGCTGCACGCCCGTGCGGTTGGCGATGAACACCGCCGCTGCGAGGCCCACCGCGCCGCGCAGGCTGTTGTGCAGCCAGACCGAGTTGCGGTCCACGTGAGACGTCGCGCGCTGCTGGGCGGCCGTCAGCGTCCCCTCGAGTCCCTCGGGCTGGCGGCCCAGGACCCGAGCCAGCCAGCTCCGCCGCTCCGCTGCCGCCGTGAGGTCGATGTTGTGGGCGATCGTCGTAACCGCGAAGCCCAGCTCCTGCGCGCGGAAGCTGGGATCGAATGAGCTCACGAGATCGCCGACGATCGGCTCGCCATCGACCCGCGCGCCCGGGAGCAGAGCGAGGGCACGATCCTCGAGGCCGTCCAGGGTCTCCTGCAACCCATCGAGCGCGGTGCGCAGCGACGCGCAGTCACCACCCGCCAACGTCAACAGGTCCGCGCCACGTTCCAGCACGCTGGCCGCCGCGACCTTGACCGCACAGGCGGCGTGGTCGGGGGGGACGCGTGGCTCAGGCGCAGCGGGCTGGATCGCGATCGCGTCCAGCCAGTCCAGCTCATCGACGAGCCGTATGACGGTCCGTGCGGCCGTGCTGAGGCTCGTCGGCCTGTAGGGCGTCGCCAGAAAGCCGCTGCGCAGCTTTGCCATCGCCTCCTGCGCTTGCTCTACCGCCTGCTCCATGTCATCCGCGAGGGCCGCGTCGTGTCCACTCAATGCGTACGCGGCCTCGGCGCGCAACCGCGCCGCCAGCGCTCGGCAAGCGCTCACGGCTGCCGCACGCAGGGGGCTGCGCACGGGCGCCGGCCACAGTAGCCCCACGGCGAGCAGCGCGGCGCCCGTCGCCATGCCCCAGCCTGCGAGGCGGTCAGGGATCGAGGAGGCAGGCGCGGAGATCGTGACGGGCAAGATGAATGACAGCAACAGCGAGGTCGTGGCGGCCGCCAGCACGGAGCTGACGACGCCTGCGAAGAGGACGCCGAAGCCGACGAGCAACATCGCCACCGCGGCCAGCCACACATTCTGCGAGACGAGCGTGCCCAGGCAGACGAACGCCGCTCCCACCAGTCCCAGTGCGGCCTGCGCCTGGAGCCGCTCGCGCAACGGCCCGCCAAAGTCGACCAGCAGCAGCATCGCAAACGAGCCGAACGCGGCGAATGTGGCGACGACGGGGTTTTCGATCAACTCGATGCCGATCGCGAACATCGCCGGCATCACGATCGCCGCACGTCCGGCGCGCCGCAGTGCCGCCAGATCGCGGTCGCGGGCGCTCAGCCACTGCAACGGATGCACGAACGCGTCTTTGCTCATGCCGCGTTGGCGACCAGCAGCGCGCGCCTGCGCGCGGCGGTGACTTCGGCGCTCAGCGTGTCGATGTCGTAGGCGCCGTAATGGCGGCGCCCGTTGACGAAGAACGTCGGTGTTCCCGATACGCCGCTCTCATCCGCACTCGCCACGTCTTCGCTCACGCGCGCAGCGTACTCGTGCCGGTGCAGCGCGCTCAGCATCTGCTCGGATTCGATGCCGATCTCCTTTGCATATTCGGCGAGTTGACGCTGGTCGAGCTCGCCTTGGTGTGCCAGCAGGGCATCGTGCATCTCCCAGAAGCGGCCCTGAGCCGCCGCCGCCTCGGACGCCTCCGCCGCGACCTGCGCATGCGGATGCACGTCGTTCAGGGGGAGGTGCCGCCACACGTAGCGCACGTCCTCGCCGAAGGACGACAGCAGCTCGCGGATCACCTGCTCGGCCTGGCCACAATAGGGGCACTCGAAGTCGCCGTACTCGACGAGCGTGACCGGTGCGTCGTCGGCGCCGCGGATGTGGTCGCGCTCGGGGTCGACGTCCTCGGCGAGGTCGAGGATGTCGTCGGAGGTGCCTGCCAGCTGGCGCGCGCGCACGTTGGCGGGCAATCGCGCGACGATCCTCAGGACGCTCCACGCGAGCGCCGGCGCGAGCACGACCGAGCCGAGCGCGCCGAGCTTGGCCTCGGCGAGGTCCTGGCCGCTGAAGGCGAGGCTCGAGATCAGCAGCGAAACGGTGAAGCCGATGCCTGCAAAGGCCCCGCCAGCGGCGAGCAGCGGCGGGCTCAGCGGCGAGCGCGGTCCGTGAACCATCGGCCGCGAGGCGATCCACGACGCGGCGGTGATCCCCAGCGGCTTGCCGACCACGTAGCCGACGAGGATCCCCAGCGTGATTGGCGAGCCGATCGCGCGTTCGAGCAGCGATCCCGTGATATGCACGCCCGCGTTTGCCAGCGCGAACAGGGGCACG
The DNA here is from genome assembly GCA_036513335.1 of Solirubrobacteraceae bacterium. Classification (GTDB taxonomy): domain Bacteria; phylum Actinomycetota; class Thermoleophilia; order Solirubrobacterales; family Solirubrobacteraceae; genus Palsa-744. The sequence continues at coordinate 5,747 of DATBZG010000258.1, forward strand.
ATCACGTATCCCGTCCACGGGTGCAGGCCGTACTGCAGCCGCTCGTTGGGAGAGATCGCCGACGCCACCCCCTGCTGCGCCGAGCGCGCGAGCTCCGGCGTTGGCTGCTCGCGGAAGGATCTCGTCAGTACGGTCGCCTGCTCGAGGACCTCGCGCGAAGGCGCATAGGCGCTCGTCGCGAGGCCGACCGCGAGGCCGGAGATCACGGGGTCCACTCCGGACTCGTACATCGCCACCCAGATCCCCACGCCCACCACGAGCGACACCGGTCCTCGCCCGTACGGCGCGTAGCGGAGCGCCAGCAGCACCGCGAACAGCGCGACTGCGATCGCGAGCGCGAGCGTGGAGACGTGCGTCGTGTAGAAGATCGCGATCACCAGCAGCGCGAACAGGTCGTCCACGACAGCAAGCGTGAGCAGGAAGACACGCAGGCGCGTTGCCGCGCGCGGTGTCAGCACGGCCACTGCCCCGAGGGCGAAGGCGGTGTCTGTCGACATCGCCGCGCCCCAGTCGTGCGCACCCGGGCCGCCCGCGTTGAACGCGAGGTAGATCGCCACCGGCACGGTCATGCCGCCGAGCGCCGCCGCCGCCGGGATCGTCAATCGCCGCCGCTCACGCAGCTCCCCCAGGTCGAGCTCTCGCTTGGCCTCCAGTCCCACGACCAGGAAGAACAGCGTCATCAGGCCCTCGTTGACCCAGTGGCGCAGGTCCATCGCGATGCCCGCGTGGCCGATCACGATCGAGAGCTTCGTCGCCCACAGAGACTCGTAGGAGTGCGACCACGGCGAGTTCGCCCAAACGAGCGCCACGATCGCACCTGCCAGCAGCGCACTGGCGCTGCCCGTCTCGGTCCCGAGGAAGTCGCGAACCGGCGCCGCCACGCTGCGCGCCCATGCAGTGCGGCCGGCGAATCCTGCGGTGCCCCCGTCTGAGGTGGTGCTCAAGCACCCATCGTAAGCGGTGGACGCCGCCGGCTACCGGCGCCAACCCCTATGCGGAGCGTGAGCCAGCGACGAGCGCCTCATCGGCGCCCTCGCCCGACGGCTCGGCGCCCTGCAGCGCGCGCGTCAAAAGCTGCCACAGCGTTTGGCGTTCCTCGGCGTCGAGCGCACCCAACACGTCGTCCTCGATCGCTTCCTGTGCACGCTCGGCACGTTCCAGAGCGGCGAGCCCCGCGGGTGTGATCTCCACGCGATGGCGCCTGCGGTCCTCCGGGTCGCGTCGTCGCGCGACGTGTCCGAGGTCCTCCAGCTCGTTGAGCAGGAGCACCACGTTGTTGGCGTCGATGCACAGCGCGTCAACCAGCTCCTGCTGCGGCGCGGCGTTGTGGTCGCGGACATAGCTGAGCGCCATCAGCAGTCGCATGTGCATGCCCAGCAGATCCTCGTCGCTGCGCCTGTACACCTGCTTTCCCAGCCGCATCAGCAGCACCATCGAACTCGGGGGGCACTTGCGCGTCTGCTCAGCCATGGCGTGGATTTTATCACAGTGCAGCGACGATCATGCAGGAGTAGATAATACCTAGAGCATGGATTATATTTGCTATGTTGTGCTCTACACCGAGCTTGCAAGGAGTCGTCAATGAGCATCAGCGCCCTCGCCCCATCACCCGCCAAGGAGTCCAACCGCTGGGCCGTGCTCGCCCTCTTGGGAGTCGCCCAGCTGATGGTCGTGCTCGACGCGACGATCGTGAACATCGCCCTACCGTCAGCGCAAACGGCGCTGCACTTCTCCACCGACTCTCGCCAGTGGGTCGTCACCGCGTACGCCCTGAGCTTCGGCAGCCTGCTGCTGCTCGGCGGCAAGCTCGGCGACCTGTTCGGGCGGAAGTGGACGTTCATCGGTGGGCTCGTGGGCTTCGCCTGCGCCTCGGCGATCGGGGGTCTCGCGCAATCGTTCGGGATGCTCGTTGCCGCGCGGGCGCTGCAGGGCGCATTCGGCGCATTGCTCGCGCCGTCGGCGCTGTCGCTGTTGACGGTCACCTTCCAGGGATCTCCCGATCGGGCCAAGGCGTTCGGGATCTTCAGCGCGATCGCCGGTGGCGGTGCATCCGTAGGGCTGCTGCTGGGCGGCGCGCTCACCGAGGTGCTCTCCTGGCGCTGGTGCCTGTATGTGAACCTCGCGATCGCCGTGCCCACCGCGTTCGCCGCGCTACGGCTGTTGCGTAACCAGGGCAATCCCGACCGTCCGCGCATCGATCTGCCGGGCGTGCTCGCGGCGTCCGCCGGCCTGTTCGGGCTCGTGTACGGGTTCTCGAACGCAGAGACGAGCTCGTGGTCTGACCCCGTGACGATCATCGCGCTCGCCGTCAGCGCTGTGATGCTGGCGTGCTTCGTCGCGATCGAGCTGCGCACGGAGCACCCGCTGCTGCCACTGCGCATCGTTTGGGACAGGGCACGCGGCGGGGCGTATGCCTCGATCGCCCTCGCCGGCTCGGGCGTCTTCGGCGTGTTCCTGTTCCTCACCTACTACCTCCAGCAGAACCTCGGCTTCTCGCCACTAAAGACGGGTCTTGCGTTCCTGCCGATGACCGGCGCGATCGTGCTCACGGCGACCACCGTGCAGACGAAGGTCCTGCATCGCACCGGCGCCAGGCCGCTCGTCGCGGTGGGCTCGACGCTCGGGATCGCCGCGATGGTCCTGTTCACGCGCCTGACGCCGGATGGGAGCTATGCGACCCAGGTCCTGCCCGGCCTGCTGCTGATCGGCGTAGGCATGGGCTGCATCTTCGCCCCCGCCTTCTCCACCGCGACGCTCGGTGTGCCGCGTCAGGACGCGGGCATCGCCTCAGCGATGGTCAACACCTCCCAGCAGGTTGGAGGCTCGGTTGGGACCGCGCTCTTGAGCACGATCTTCGCGAGCGCCGCCGCGAGCTACGCGGCCGGCCAAGCAAGGGCCACGACGCTCAGCAACGCAGCGGCGATCCACGGCTACACCACTGCGTTCTGGTGGGCAGCGGGGATCTTCGGCCTGGCGCTGCTCGTAGCGCTCGTGATCCTTCCCTCCGACGGGGCCTCTCGTGCCCGCGAAGTACAGGCGGAAGCTGTCAGCGAGCGGGCCGTGAGCGAGCGGGCTGTGAGCGCCGAGGCTGCCTAGATGGCTGCGACGCGCGTCATCATCGCGCGCGCGGCGTCGATCGCCAGGTCGCGGTCATAGGTGATCGCGAAGTCGAAGCGTCGGCGCATGTCCGGGCCGCTGTCGCCGAGGTCGCGCGCCACGAACGCGATCGCGAAGTGCGAGCCGATGACGGTCACGTCCCACTCGCCGCGCAGCGGGTCGGCGTGGTCGAGAGCAACGCCGCGCACGCCCGGCGCGGGCTGCTCTGAGAGGCCGTAACCGAGCGCGCCGACGAGCGCTGCGTCCTGCGCCAGTGACGAGTAGCGCGCCTGCGCACGGTTGGTGAAGAAGGACTCGTCCTGGAATCCGCTCAGCAGGACCGCCGAGCGCCCGAGGTTGCGGGTCTGCGCCTCGATCTGCATGCTGAGCGCCAGCAGCAGGCGCTTGTCGCCGCGCTGCACCGGGCGTTGGCGGGCGATCACTCCGAACGGCGTGTCGCTGAAGGAGACCGACTGACGCTGTGGACGCGCGATCGGATTGGCCACCGGCGCAGCCGTGCGATCGAGTGCTTCGGGGTGGCCAAACAGCCAGCCCTGCCCGTAGCGGGCGCTCAGCGCGAGCGCCGTCGCGCGATGCTCCTCGGTCTCGATGCCCTCCGCCAGCACGAGCGCGCCGGTGCGCTCGGCCTCGGCGCTGACCGCGTGCACGACCTCAGCCACCTGGACGGAGGGGTTGCCCTGCAGCAGGCTGAGGTCGAGCTTGATCACCTCAGGCGCCAGGAACGGCATCAGCGCCAGCGAGCGCGGGTCGGCGCCGACATCGTCCAGCGCGATCCCGGCGCCCATCTCGCGCAGGCGCTGCGCGGCGGCGAGAAGCTCGGCGGGGCGGTCAGTGAGCGAGCGCTCGGTGAACTCGACGAATACGGAGAAGCGCTCGAGCGCCGCGCGCAGCAGCTCGGCCGTCTGCTCGGGAAGCTCCCGCGCGAGCATGCTTGGCTCGAAGTTGACGAAGAGCGACTGGCCTGGAGACAAGCCCACCTCGAGCGCTCCCTCGAGCGCCGCTCGCTGGCACTCGCACTCGATCTCATCGTCCAGGCCCTCGACGTGGGCGGCGGCGAACAGGTCTACCGGTCGCTCGAGACTTGTGCCGCTGGGACCCCTCGCGAGCGCCTCGTAGCCGACCGTCTCATCCGAGTAGAGGTCCACCAGCGGCTGGTAGACGGACACGACCCGCTGCTCGTGCACCAGCTCGGCCACCGAGAGCGGGGCGGCGCCTGCGGGGCGTGAGTGCAGGGCGGTGGGTGGCGTCATCACCCATTGATCGGCGCTCACGCGCGCGCGTTGCGCTACACGGAACCGGGTTGGACGAAGGTTTGACCTGCGCGTCTACGCGCCGGCGCCAAAGCGCAGGCCGTCCAGCACCAGGCGCATGACGCGCCTGGCCCGTGCTGCCCACTCCTCGCCAACGCCCGCGATCGTCCACACGCCGTTGACCGCGATCATGATGTCCTCGGCATCGACGTCCGGGCGTACACGGCCGGCGGCGATGCCCGCCTGCAGCAGCTCGTCGATCGCGACGATCAGCCGTTCGCGCGTCGTGGGGAACAGGTCGGACTGGGAGGCGGCGACGGACTTCAGGGCCCCGAGCAGGCCGCGCTTGGTAGTCAGGTAGCCCACGAAGCGCTCCATCCACTCGGCCAGCGCCGCCTCAGGTGGGAGCTCGGCGAGGAGCACGGCCGCCGAGTCGCACAGCTGGTCGACCTCGTTGCGATACACCGCCTCGATCAACGCCTCGCGCGTGGGAAAGTGACGGTAGAGCGTCCCGATGCCCACGCCTGCGGTCCGCGCGATCAGCTCGAGTGACACGTCCGGTCCGCCGGCGCCGAAACGCTCGCTCGCCGCGCGCAGCAGCTTCTCGCGATTCTCGCGCGCGTCTGAGCGCATCGCCTTCGCGGGCGCATCCTTGAGTGTGGGTTCGGTTACAGCCATTCGCCCTCTCTAAGCGGAGGAGCCCTCCGCTTGATGCTAAACTCATCCGCGGGAACGGAGGAGCCCTCCGTTTGATTATGGCACGCGACAGCGGCCCTCACGCCACCGATAGGAGCGCGCGCATGGCAAAGGTCTGGTTCATCACGGGCACGTCGAAGGGGTTTGGGCGCATCTGGGCGCAAGCGGCACTCGAGCGTGGCGATCAGGTGATCGCCACCGCACGCCAAGTCGATACGCTCACGCCGCTCCTCGACGAGTACGGTGACTCGGTTCTGGCGCTGGCGCTCGACGTCACCGACAGGGCCGCCATCGAGCGCGCGATCGCAGCCGGGCACGAGCGCTTCGGACGCCTCGACGTCGTCGTCAACAACGCCGGTTACGGCCTGTTCGGCACGATCGAGGAGGTCAGCGAGGAGCAGGCGCGCGCCCAGATCGAGACCAACCTCTTCGGGGCGCTGTGGGTGACGAAAGCTGCGCTGCCGATCCTGCGCGAGCAGGGCTCCGGGCACATCATCCAGGTCTCCTCAATCGGCGGAGTGCAGGCGTTCCCGACGGTCGGGCTCTACCACGCCTCGAAGTGGGGCCTCGAGGGGTTCAGCCAGGCGCTCGCGGCCGAGGTGGCGGGCTTCGGGATCAAGGTGACGATCGTCGAGCCGACCGGCTACTCGACCGACTGGGGCGGACCGTCAGCCGTGCGCGCCGAGCGCATCGCCGCCTACGAGCCGCTGTGGGAGCAGGTCAACGAGCGCTTCGGCACCGTGCGGAGCAAGCGCGGCGACCCCGAGGCAACCGGAGCGGCGATCCTCGAGATCGTGGACGCCGCTGAGCCGCCGCTGCGCGTGTTCTTCGGCGACGGCCCGCTCGGGATGATCCGCGAGGAGTACGCGCGGCGACTCGCTGAGTGGGAGCAGTGGTCGGATCTCTCCGTGCGCGCCCACGGAGGCAGCGAGTGAGCGCCGGAGCGGGGGAGACGACGGTCGCTACTGGTGCTCGGTGGCTCAACGCCCTGCGCCGGCCCGTGTCGGGCGGCTTCGTGCGCCGTTCATAGCGCGAGCACGACGGCACCAGACGATACGATCAAGACAGTGTCCGGGCTCCCGACGGGTTTGAGCGCCCGGCGATCGTGACGCGTCGCCGGTGCCCCGGACGAGCGCAGAGGTGGGCCGCTAAATGAGAGGCGTGATGGCGATCGGCATCGTTGCGCAAACATCTTCGGCGACCCCGCAGGCGGACTGCTGGTGGTGACGGGCGCCAACAAGAGCGAGTTCGATCCGAGGTCGTCGGCCTCGGTCTCGGGTGAGGTCGCCTCGACAGAGGCAGAGCAGGTGCTGCGCGGCGACTCCGGCGCGCGCCTGTACATGAGCGAGTCCTACCCGGCAACGCCGAGCTCGGTGCCGTGGGCCCGCAAGGTCGTGGCTGCGTTCGCCGCCGAGGCGGGAATCGGCGGGCCGCGCCTCGAGGACGTCCGTCTGGCGGTCTCCGAGGCGATCACCAACGCCGTCGCCTACGCCTACGACGGCGCTCCCGGCGAGATCCACGTGCTCGCCGCAGCCGTCTCGGGGGAGCTCTGGATCGTGATCGCCGACGACGGCGAGGGCATGCGCGCACGGCGGGGCGACACCCGCGGGCTGGGGCTGGGCCTCGGCCTGATGGCGCGTCTGAGCGACACTCTGACGATCCTCACCCGCTCCAGCGGTGGCGTCGAGGTGCGGATGCGCTTCGATCTGCCCTGAGCAGGCGTGAGCGCTAGTCGCGCGGGTCTTCCGCTTGCGCCATCGCACCGGCCACTGCCACCTTCTCGACCACCGCGTAGCGCTCGTTGGTCTCGACGACGATCTCCGCTTCGGGGATCTCGTGTCCTCGCAACACGAAGAACTTGCGGGGATCGGAGCGGACGTGCTCGTATTCCATCGGCGTCAGCTCCACCAGGCGGTCGCAGTCCAGGCTGGCGCACTCGCAGCGAAAGGCCACGAGCGAGTCCGCCTCGCCGGGCCACAGGCCTCGCTCGATCGCCTCGTTGACCTCACGGAAAGCGCTCTCGTTGGCCGCGATACGGCGTTGGATACGCTCGTCCATGGCGAGCGATCATCACACATGGCGATCGGCCTCAGTCGTCTGCCACGAGCGCCGCGAGGCTGTTGACGGCGTCAACGAGCTCGTCGAGCTCTCGCGCAAGCGGGATATCTCCGCGCTCGAGCTCGGCGGTCTGGACGAGGCGCCGATAGCTCTCGCGCAGCTCAGGTGGATCTTCCGACTCGCCGGCGCTCCCCGCGAGGACATCGCCGCGTAGCCGCGCTTCGATTCTCGCGAGCGTCCTGTCGAGATCCTCAGCCAGCGAGCTGAGCTCGGGCAGAGGCTCGCTCTCCCGTCGTTCCTGAACGTCGGTTCGCAGGACGTGCACGACGCTCACGATGCGCCGCGCCGCGCCGAGCGCGCTCTCGCTCAACTGGGCGTCGCCGAGCCGCCCGGGCTCTGCCAGCGCACGGACGATTGTTTCGCCTGCGCTCATGTAGGCGATTCGTGCGCGGCGGGCCAGCGCCGAGAGCTCTCGCTGAGGGGCAGGCGCGGCCGCGGCGATCGCGCCGAGCACGCTCGCGAGGTACGCGCGCTGGGCCGCGATCACGTCGGCCAACGCCTGACGCGCCGGCTTGTGCGACCACGTCGGCCACAACGCGTAGGCCAGCAGACCGATCGCGCCTCCGAGGAGCGTGTTCAGCAGTCGATCGCCGGCGGTGGCCAGCGTGTCTGTCGTAACCGCGTCCAGCAGGAAGACGACCAGCGTCGTGATGAAGGCGAAGCCGAGCGCGAAGCTTGCAGGGAACACCGAGTAGGCGGCCAACCCGAGCACGTCCACGATCGGCACGACCACACCGAGGCTCGGGTGCAGCCCCACAACGATCGCGCCCGCGAGCGCGACTCCTGCGCAGGTGCCCAGGATGCGCTCGCCGCCACGGGTGAACGTGGCGGCGAACTCGGGTCGCAGCACCGCAGCCGCGGCGACGACCAGCCAGTAGCTGCGCTGCAGCGGAATGTGCTGAGCGACGATCTCACTGATAACGACCACCACAGCCAGGCGCACGGCGTGCCTGCCCGCCGGCGACTCGAGCGTCGCGTTCGCGCGCAGCTGTCGCAGGCTCGAGCGCACGGCCTCGCGCGGGCGCGCGCCCGCGGCGCGCGGGCGACGCTCCAGGAGGCTTCCGTGCTCGGCGGCTGCCGGTGCCTGGCGCGCCATCGCGCGCAGCTGTCCGCCGAGCGCATCAAGGCGTCGTCTCAGCACGGGCTCGGCGCCGGCGCCATCCAGGTTCGGATCGGGCATCCGCGAGACGGCGGCGGCCAGCTCACCCGCAGCGCGATCCTCGCCTTCGACCGTCGCAGCGATCAATCGCAGGATGTCGGCGCCGCGCTCCAGCACAACGCGCGCCGTCGCGGGTCCACCGCCGGCCATGCCCTGGGCCAGCAGCACCTCGACAGCACGCAGCTCCACCCTGAACCGCGAGGCCTCGTCGATCAGCGCGCGCAGCGCCAGCACGGCCGCATCGCCGAACAGAGACGGCGAGGATAGTGCCGCCCTTGCCTCGTCGAGGCGTTCAGCCGCGGGGATCGTGGATGGTTCACCCGGTGCGAGCGCCAACTCCGAAAGCGCCCGATATGCGCGCGCGGTCTCGAGACGTTGCAGCCGCAGCGGCGAGGGCCAGCGGACGATTGCCACGAACAACGCCATCGCGAGCCCGCCTGCGAGCACGAGACCCGCCAGGCCCAGGGCGCCGCTCGGTGGTTCGGCGAAACGGCCGAACACGACGATCGCGATCACCGACTGGGTGCTCACGATCGCGCCGCCGCGGCCCAGCGCCACGAGCATTCCGGCCCCCAGCGACCAGGCGAAGAGGACGATCAGATGCAGCCACGGTCGCGCACCGGTGGCCGAGCCGACGAACGTCGAAAGGCCCATCAGCAGCGCGTCGGCGGTCAGCACGCCGACGGGCGGGCGCCCGCCCGTCACGCGCCACGCAATCCCCACGAGCATCGCGCCCGCGCCCATCGTCGCCGCGGCCACCGGGTCTCCCGCGGCGATCGGGAGGCCGAAGGCCGCAAGCAGTGGGATCGTGGCGATCAGGCCACCCGCAAGAGAGACCGCGGAGCGGTCGAAGCTCGTCACGTCGCGCAGCGCCGAGCCGATCGCAACGTGGCCGCGCGGCGCGATCGGCTCCGCCGGCGGGCTGGGGATGGGCATCATCGCCGGGAACATACCCCCGGCGCAGCACGTCCTACGCGGGCGCCTGCTCCTGGCGCTCGTCCCGAGTCTCGCCCGGCCACCTACCCGTCAGGCGGGCGAAGCTGCTGCGTGAGCCGCGGTCAACCAGTCCTTTGGCGAGCCGGAACACGGCGCCCTCAAGGGCGAGAGCAAGGGCGAGCTTGCCCAGGCGCGCCCGCGGGTCCTGTGGCTTAGGCGGTTCCTGATCGTCGACAGCGCCCCACGCGAGCGCGAACGCTCTGCGGCCGACGAGTCCCCCGATGAGACCGGCGGCGATGCTGAAAGGAAGGAAGAGCAGTTTGGTGATCATGTGCCCGTGGCGTGGCTGCTTTCGCGGCTGCGCCGACAACCTACACCCGTCGGTGACTCAGAGGCTGCCGATGCGGTCCGGCGGCCAGTAGGTGGCGACCGCCTGGCCGATGATCCAGCCCGTGGGGACGGGTCCCCAGAACCTGCTGTCGTCGGAGTCCCCACGGTTGTCGCCCATCATGAACCAGTGGCCGGCAGGGACCTTGATGGGGGTGAGGAAGTTGCACTCCGGACTCGTGCCGCACGGTTTGATGTACGAGTCCTGCTCGCGGACGAAGTGGCTCGTTCCCGCCGCCTCGCGATAGACGTGGCCTTCCTTGACATAGATCTCATCACCGGGCCCGGCGACGACACGCTTGATGAAGGTGACGCTCGCCTCTTTGGGGATCGGCGCCGAACAAGGTGCGCCGCCGAACCTCACGGTGTACGGCGTGGGGCCACACTGCTGCTGTTCTGCGCCCGTCGGCGGGTGGAAGACCGCGATCTCCCCGATATGTGGTTTGCCGAAGTCCATGCTGATGCGGTTCACCAGGACACGCTGCCCGACCTGGAGCGTCGGTTCCATCGAGCCGCTGGGGATCCGGTAGGGCTTGATCACGAACGCCTCGATCGCAAGAGCCAAGCCGAGCGCGACGGCGATGATCAAGAGGAGCTCCACGATCGACCCCGCGAGCGAGCGCTGGCGCTTCGGGGTCTCCGTTTGGCGTTTGACGGTGGCTCGTGCCATCTCTACATACTCCCTGCTAGGACGGGTCTCGTGACGCGCTTGCCGACATCGGTCAGCCGGCGGGCTCTGCAGGCGAGGCGAGCACGGCGCCCGCAATCGCCATCGCGACCTCGCTGCGCTCGCGCAGCGAGGTCGCGAGAACGTACTCCTCGGGCGAGTGCGCGTGACCACCTCTGGGGCCGAGACCGTCGATCGTCAGGGGGATCATGCCCGCGAAGTGACTGGCGTCGCTCGCGCCGCCACGTGCCACGCCCACGATCTCGCGTCCGAGTCTCGCGCCCGCTGCGGCGAGGAGGTCGCGCGTGCTCTCGCGCGTTTCCATCCCCGGCCAGGAACGGATCAGCTCGACCTCCGTACTCGCCCCACTGCCGGCGCGCGAGACGGACTGCATGACGCGCCCGAAGGAGGCGTCGCTGTTTGCGCGCACGTCGATCATCAGCTCGCCGTGGGCAGGCACCACGTTCACGGCGTCGCCGGCGTTGAGTCTCGTCGGCACGACGCTCAACGCCTCCTCTCCGCGAGGATCATGCAACGTCGATGCGGAGCGCGCCGCCTCGGCGAGCGCGAGCAGTGCGTTGATACCCGCGTCCGGATTCGAGCCGGCGTGGGCGGCCCTGCCGCTGCCCCTCACCGCGATCGTGCCCGCTGCCTTGCGTCGCACGACGACGCCCTCCTCACCGGTCCGTGTGCGCTCGCCGGCCTCGAAGCACAGGCACGCGTCGTATCCGGCGAAGCGCGGAACGTGCGAGAACGGCTCCAGGCGCCACTCCTCATCGACGACCAGCAGCACTCCGATCTCCGCGAAGGAGTCCGGCTGCTCGGCCAGCAAGCGCGCCAGCGCGAGCGACACCGCGACACCGCCCTTCATGTCGACCGTGCCCGAGCCGCGCCAGGTGTCCCCTTCGCGCAGCAGCGAGCGATGATCGGCGTGGCGCACGACGGTGTCGACGTGTCCCAGCAGCAGCACCCGCCCGCTGCCCGTGCCGGGGATGCGCGCGAGCAGGTCGGCCACATGTCCGGGAGAGGAGCAGGGAACCCGCTCGATCGCCGCCGCGGCCGGCAGGCGCCGGGCGCACAGCGCCAAACATGCCTCGGCGCCGTCGGCGTCTCCGGAAGGGCTCGAGATCGCAACGAGCGCCTCCAGGTCGGCTTCGACCTCCGCGGCCATCGTGTCTGTGGCCGGCACGGTCGATGCGCTCATACGCGGGGATTATGGCGGTAGGTCGCTGCAGAACGGGCAGCGGGTGCGTTCGCACGCTTGCTTGCACACCATCCGAGCCCTCGCCTAGCGTGACGAACAGATGTTCGATGAGCGTAATCTGCGGCCCTGGCTCGAGGCCCTCAACGACGAGCAGCGCGCCGCCGCGACGCACCCCGCCGACGGCTCGCTGCTGATCCTCGCCGGAGCCGGCACGGGCAAGACCACGACGCTGTGCGCGCGCGTCGCGTGGCTGCTCGCCGAGGGAGTCCCGGGTGAGCGCATCCTGCTGCTCACGTTCACTCGCCGCGCCGCCCGCGAGATGGTCGAGCGCGCCCGCGCGCTGGCCGAGCGCGTGGCTCCCGACGCGGGTCGCGTGATGGGCGGCACGTTCCACTCGCTCGCCCACCAGCTCGTGCGGCTGCATGCATCCTCGCTTGGCCTGGACCCCGGCTTCGGGATCCTCGACGCCGGCGACGCCTGCGACCTGCTGGACTTCGTTCGTCAGGAGCGGGGGCATGCGGCGAGCGTCCGGCGCTTCCCGCGCGCGCGGACGATGCTCGACATCTACTCGCGCACCGTCAACTCGCAGACCCCGCTGGGAGAGGTGCTCGCCGATGCGTTTCCCTGGTGCGCCGAGCATCACGACGCGCTCGCCGAGATGTTTCGCGAATACGGCGCCAGGAAGCGGGCGCTCGGTGTGATCGACCTCGACGATCTGCTCCTCTATTGGCGCGCGCTGGCGCTCGACGAGGTGATCGGGCCGCGCATGGCCGCGGCCTACGACCACGTGCTGGTGGACGAGTACCAGGACGTCAACGGCCTGCAGGTGGACATCGTGCGGGGGCTACACGGCGGCTGCCCCGGCCTGACCGTCGTCGGCGACGACTTCCAGGCGATCTACGGCTTCCGTGCGGCGAGCGCAGCCCACATCCTCGAGTTTCCGGAGCAGTTCCCCGGGACCCAGCTCGCCAAGCTCGAGCGCAACTATCGCTCCACGGGGCCAATCCTCGCGGTCGCAAACGCCGTCTCTGCGCAGGATCGACGCGGCTTTCCCAAGCGGCTGTGGAGCGAGCGAGACGGCGGTCAGCTCCCCGAGCTGATGTTCCCTCGCGATGAGAGCAGACAGGCGGGAGAGGTGTGCGAGCGCGTGCTCGCGGCGCGCGAGGAGGGGATGGAGCTGCGCAACCAGGCCGTTCTGTTCCGCACCGGCCACGACTCCGACCTGCTCGAGCTCGAGCTGACACGCCGTGGCATCCCGTTCGTGAAGTACGGAGGACTGCGCTACCTCGAGGCGGCCCACGTCAAGGACTTCGTGGCGCTGCTGCGCCTGACCGATAACCCCGCAGACGAGCTCAGCTGGTTTCGCGTGCTGCAGCTGCTCGACGGCGTCGGTCCGATCCGCGCGCGGCGCGTGCTCGACGCGCTTCGCCCACCGGGCGGTGGGGCGCCCGAGCTCGCGCGCTGGCCACTGGCAGCCGTGCATGTGCCTGAGAGCTCGCTCGAGCATGCCGGTGCTGTGATCGAGGCGCTCGCGGCAGCCGGTGAGGAGGACGTCACGACAGGCGCTCGGGTGGAGCGGCTCTGCGCCGCACTCGCTCCTCTGATCCGGCTGCGCTACGCCGACGGCGCGATCCGCGTCGGCGATCTCGACCAGCTCGTGGCTGCCGCCAGGCGCGCACAGGATGTACGCCACTTCGTCTCCGAGCTGGTGCTCGACCCGCCGTCCTCGAGCGCCGCGCTGGCCGTGCCACCGCACCTGGACGAGGACTTCCTCGTGCTCAGCACCGTGCATTCCGCCAAGGGCCTGGAGTGGGATGTCGTCCATGTGATCTGCGCCTACGACGGCAACTTCCCGGCCGACATGAGCACCGGCACCGAGGAGTCGATCGCCGAGGAGCGTCGCCTGTTCTACGTAGCGCTGACGCGAGCACGGCGGCGTCTGCACGTATACGTCCCCTCGCGCTACCACCATCGTCCGCAGGGCCGCGACGACGCTCACGGCTACGGGCAGGCGTCGCGCTTTCTGACCGAGGCCGTGCAGAGCCTGTTCACCGTTACGCGCAGCTCCGATCCGTCGGGCCCGATCAGCGGCGAGGTTCTTCCAAGGCGGCGCATCGAGATGTCTGTGGATGCTCTGTTCGCGTGAGGCGTTTCTGCCTTCCGCGAGGGGGTAGCGAAAAGCGATGGTGGGACGAGCTACGCGTATCGCCACGATCGGCGTCTACGGCTTCGACCTGGAGGCCTTCCTTGCAGCCCTGAACGAGGCCGATGTCGGCCTGGTGTTAGACGTGCGCCAGCGCCGTGGAGTGCGTGGTAGCCAGTATGCGTGGGCCAACTCCAAACGCCTGCAGTCGGCGCTGCTGGCGGGCGGGATCGAGTACGAGCATCACCGCGAGCTGGCGCCCACGACCGAGCTTCGGCAGCTGCAGTACCGCGAGGACGATCGCCTAGGGGTGGGCAAGCGCTCACGCGTGGAGCTCGCGAGCAGCTACCGCGATCGCTACATCGCCGAGATCCTCGATCGGGTGGATCTCGGCGCTCTCCTCGCAGGGCTGCCGAGCGATGGCACGAGCGCTCTGCTGTGCGTGGAGCGCGACCCGGAGGCCTGTCACCGCTCGCTCATCGCCGAGCGGATGGCGGAGCGTTTTGGGGTGACAGTGCGTCATCTGCGCCCTCCCCCGTCAGCCTCGTGAGCTCTCGCAGCAGGCCGTCCATCCCAGAGATCTCATACGCCGCGCGCTGGCGCCCGGCGCCTCCTCCTCGTCGGACCAGCTCCGGCAGACCCGCGAGGTCAGCCACGCAACCAAGTGCCGAGGCGTGCTCGCCCGCGACAGCGAGCGCGTCGTCGAGCCACTCGGCCACTCCTCGCAGCTGCCCCTGCGCGTCGGGGAGACGGGCCCTGACTCCGAAACGGGCGGCCTGGAATGAGCCCTCCTCGAGGACCTCTGCCGGCGGATCCGGCTCCGGATCGGCCTCGGCGGCGTGGCGCGCGAGACAGTGGGCGAGCGCCACCAGGCCGGCGGTGTCCTCCAACGTCGTCTGGGCGTCCAGGGCGCGGATCTCGACCGTGCCCAGGCGGGGGTGTGGCCGCAGCTTCCACCAGAACCACGTGTAGTCAGGCACGTCGGCCGCGTGAGCAAGCAGCTGTGCCATCGCCCGGAAGTCCGCGTAGTCGCGCATCGCGCGCGGCACGCCCGAGCGGGGCCAGCCACGGATCGTCACCTCGCGCGCGGAGGCCAGCCCGGTGTCGCGGCCGTGGCGAAAGGGGGAGTTGGCGGCGAGCGCCTGCAGCAGCGGCAGGTGGCGGCGCAGGCCGTTGAACGCACGGATCGCCGTTTCGGCGTCGGGCATCCCGATGTGGATGTGCAGCCCACCCACCGGCGTCGCGACCGCATCCCCCAGCAGGTCCCTGATCCGCTCGTAGCGCTCCTTGTCGGTGATCTCGGCCGCGCCTTCCGCGGCCGCCGGATGGGCGCCTGACCCGATCAGGCCCGCTCCCGTCGCGACTACCGCGCGGCGCAGGCCCCTGAGCGTGCCGGCCGCCTCGTCTGCGCTGTCGCAGATGTCCGTGATCAGCTCCACCTGGCAGGCGTGCAGCTCGCGCTCGACGGTGCCTTCGACCGGCCCGAGGCGCGCCTGCACCGCCGCCGAGGCATTGGTCTGGCGCCCGGTGACCGGGTCGACCAGGAACAGCTCCTCCTCCACGCCGACCGTGAAGGGCTTCCCTGAGCCGAACGCGTCCTGGGGTTGATCGTCGCCGTTCATCACTGCAGTCTGCCCCACGGCGGGGTCTTGCGAAACAGTCAGCTGAAAGCCGCGCTCGTCGAGCTTCGCCACAATCGTCGATCGATGGACTCAAACGCCGTCGATGAGGCCCGTTATGCGCATATGCGCTGGAACACGCCCCTGTCGGAGGATCACGCCGCCTTGCTGCTCCAGCGCCTCGAAATAGCCTCGTCAGGGAGCCTCTTGGACCTTGGCTGTGGCTGGGGTGAGCTGCTGCTGCGAGCGGTAGCTGGCGCTCGAGTCGACGCCGACGGCACGGGCATCGACACCAACGTCCAGGCACTCGAGCGTGCGCGGGCGCTCGCGGCCGAGCGAGGGTTGGCCGCGCGGGTGAGCTTCGCCGAGGCCGATGCGGCGAGCTGGGCCGTGCCCGCCGACCGCGTCCTGTGTGTCGGGGCGTCGCACGCATGGGGAGGGACTGAGCACGCACTGACGGCTCTCAGTCGCGTAGTCGCGCCGGGCGGACGGTTGCTGTTCGGCGATGGCTGCTGGGAGCGAGACCCATCGCCCGATGCCGCGCGGATGTTCGAGGGCGAGGTGCTGGCCCTCGAAGACATCCTCGAGCAGGCCGGGAGCGCGGGCTGGCGTGTCCTGCACCTGAGCACGGCCGACCAGCGCGAGTGGGATGACTTCGAGGCGACCTGGCGCGCCGGACGCCAGCAGTGGCTGCTCGGGCATCCGCAGGACGGGCAGGCCGCGCACGTCCGTCGGGAGCTCGACGATCAGCTCCGACAGTACGTGAGCGTCTATCGGGGCGTTCTCGGCTTCTGCTACCTGGTCCTAGCCAGGTAGCACGCGCTCCGCGCCCGTATACACATTGAGCTTCCCGCGCCGTGCGAAGCCGCACAGCGTCATCCGCCTGTCCTGTGCCAGCTCCACTGCCAGCGACGTCGGCGCGCCGACGCCCACGAGTACGGGGCAGCCGGCGACGGCGGCCTTCTGAACGAGCTCGAACGACAGCCGCCCGCTGACGCACAGCAGCGAGTCGCTCAACGGCAGGCGCTCGCCGCAGAGCAGCGCCCAACCGATGACCTTGTCCATCGCGTTGTGGCGCCCGACGTCCTCGCGCACGCACAGCAACCCACCTTCGAGATCGAAAAGCCCCGTGGCGTGCAGCCCACCGGTGCGCGCGAAGCCAGGCTGGACGAGGCGGTCGGGGAGGCTCGCAAGCAGCTCCCGTGCCACGCGTGGCCCCGGCCGGAGTGCTGGGGAGTAAACCGCCACCTCCTCCAGCGCGCCCTTGCCACACACCCCGCACGAGGAGGTTGTGTAGAAGCGACGTGCTCCGGGCGCGCGCGTCAGTGGACCGCCGACTTCGATCGTGTTGGCGGCGAGCTCGTCGGTCAGGCCAACGACCGGGGCACGCTCGATCAGCCCCTCGCCGTGGAGGAAGCCGACCGCCAGCTCCTCGTCGTGGCCGGGGGTGCGCATCGTCACGGCGATCGGCTCGCCGTCGACGCGGATCTCGAGCGGCTCCTCGATCGCGACGAGATCGCTCTCACCGTCTCGTATGACGCGCTTGAGCGCGCCTGCCGGAGCATCCACCGGCGCTGCGCCGTCGGCGAGGACCCGCGCTTCGCTCACGGCGTCTGCGCCTGCTTACGCTCGCGCTGGGGCTGAACGGTGTACTTCGGGTCGCGTGCCGACTGCAGGCCGGCCTCGAAAATTCCGAAGCGCGCACATGCGGATGCGCTCAGCAGGGCAGCCCCGGAAAGCACGGCTCCCAGGCGGGTGCGGTGTGCTGCCCTGATGGCGCCGAGCACCCCTACGACGGTCAGTGCCTCAGCGGTACGCATCAACAGCCCTGCCCGGCCGCATTTGTATGTCTCGGCGACGACGCCCACGCGGCGCTGCAGCAGCCTCACCGCGCCGAGCTCCGCCAGAGCGCCGATCACCGCCAGGCGTCGCGCCGGGGTGTTCTCGCCCAGCGGCGCGCCCAGCAGGCCGAGACCCGCGGCAGCACTGGCTGCGGATCCGACGAACACGAACGGCATCTCCCGGTGACCCTCGTGCCAGGCGGGCGTTGCCGTGTTGGCGATCAGCACCCCGGTGTAGGAGGCGACCGCCGGTCCGAGCATCGCGGCGGCCGCGGTGCCGAGCTTGGCCAGAGGCTGCAGGCGCCCGAGCGGGACGAGCTCACCGAGCGCCGCCGCGCCGGCGGCAGGCGCGTAGGCGGTCAGGATCCAAACGCCGACGCTCATCGGCGAGGTCGGCTTGAAGACTCGCAGCATGTTCAGGAAGCGCGCGGGGCGGCCGAGGTCGTGCACGAGCGCCACCAGCGACAGCGAGATCGCGCCCGCAGCCCCGAGCTTCAGTGGACGCGCCAGGCCCGGGCGGCCGCTCAGCTGTGCGCCCGCCGCGAGTGGGGAGGAGGCGCCGGCGAGACCTCCAAGGAACAGGTAGCCGGCGATGTCCAGCGGCGCCCATGTGGCCTCCTTGACGACCGGTCTGCCGTAGTAGCTCGAGAACTCAGCCTCGGGGACCATCGCCTGCTCGCCGCGCCGGCCGCCGCGACGTTTGCGCCCGCTCACCTGCGCCCCGCGAAGCTCGCGCCGACAGCGCCGATCAGGCCGGCCGCGGCGATCGCCGCGCTGCGCCACATGCGGGGCAGGTCGCGCGTCGTGGCGATCGGATCGGGCGGCAGGCCGTAGACCTCCGGCTCGTCGAGCAGCAGGAAGAACGCGCCGTCGCCACCGACGCCGTCGTGCGGGTCGTGGCCGTACAGCTGCGCGTCGGACACGCCGGCGTGCTGCAGCTGCTCCACACGCGCACCCGCGCGCTCGCGCAGCTCCTCGAGCTCACCGAACTGGATTGAGTTCGTCGGGCATGCCTTCGCGCACGCCGGTTCCATGCCCTCGCCGAGGCGGTCGTAGCAGAGCGTGCACTTCCACACCCGCCCGTCGTCCTCGCGTTTGCCGATCACGCCGTACGGGCACGCGGGGACGCAATACCCACAGCCGTTGCACACGTCCTCCTGGACGACGACCGTCCCGAACTCCGTGCGGAACAGCGCGCCCGTCGGGCACACGTCCAGGCAGGCAGCGTCCGTGCAGTGCTTGCAAACGTCCGAGGACATCAGCCAGCGGAACTCAGTGTCCAGCCCGCCGGGCGCGGAGTCGAGCCCAAGGTCGATCACGGTCGCGCCCGTGTGCTGGAAATTGGCCTGCGAGTCCGCGATCGGCTTGCGCTGCTCGATGAACGCGACGTGGCGCCAGGTGTCGGCGCTGAGGCCTTCGCTGTTGTCGAAGGACATGCCGGTGAAGTTCAGTCCGTCCTCGGGCACCTGGTTCCACTCCTTGCACGCCACCTCACACGCCTTGCAGCCGATGCACAGGGAGGTATCGGTGAAGAAACCCATCCGCGGCGGGTGCTCCTCGTAGACGTCGGAGGCGGGATCGCCCTGCCCGCGCACCGAGCTCAACAGGCTGGGCTCCGGGCGGCTCACGGGCGCACGCCCGTCCCGGCAGTCACGCCGGCGCGTCGCTTGTAGTCCTCGACGAGCTGCAGGCGGGCGGGCCCTCGCGGGCGACGACCAGGCCTGATGTCAGCCGTGAACGACTTGTCCTCCTGGATGTGGGCGTTGGGGTCCAGCGACATCGGCGCGAGCTCGTTGGCGGAGTCACCTTTCGCGTATCCGTTGGGGCCCCAGTGGAAGGGCATGCCGATCTGGTGGACGGTTCGGTTGTGGACTTTCAAAGGGGTCATGCGGTCGGTTACGAGTACGCGTGCCTCGATCACCCCGCGCGCCGTTGCGATCGTGGCCCAGCCTGCGTGCTCGAGCCGGCGCTCAGCGGCGAGCTCGGGTGAGACCTCGCAGAAGAACTCCGGCTGCAGCTCGGCCAGATAGGGCGACCACCGCGTCATCCCGCCGGCGGTGAAGTGCTCGGTGAGGCGGTACGTGGTGACAACGTAGGGGAACACGTCGGCGCCCGGCTCGTCGCCGCTCGGGTGGTAGCGGTTGTCCGGATGCGGATATGTCTTGCGCGCCGGGTTGGCGCGCTGGCCGTAGAGCGAGTTCTCGAACGGAGAGTCCTGCGGCTCGTAGTGCGTGGGCATCGGCCCATCGGCGAGCCCGGCCGGCGCATACAGCCAGCCGCGACCGTCGGCCTGCATGATGAAGGGCTCCGAGCCGCCGAGCGCCTCGGGGCCTTTCGCGTCATCCGGCGGCACGTAGGAGGGGGACTTATCGGCCTTGAAGTCGGGCGTGTCGTGGCCGACCCACCTGCCCTGGGCCGAGTCCCACCACACGAGTGCCTTACGCGCGCTCCACGGGTTGCCGTCAGGGTCCGCAGAGGCCCGGTTGTAGAGCACGCGGCGGTTGGCGGGCCACGCCCAGCCCCACTCGCCGCCCGTCCAGTTCTGCTCCTCGCGGGGCTTGCGCCTGTCCGCCTGGTTGACACCGTCGGCGAACACCCCGCAGTAGATCCAGCAGCCGCAGGAGGTGGAGCCGTCGTCGCGCAGCTGCTCGTAGCTTGAGAGTGCCGCGCCATCGGGGCCTTTGCCGTTGATCTCGCGCAGCACGGCCTCAGCGCTCGGCTCATCCAGTGGGCCGGATGTGGGGTAGTCCCATACGAGGTCGAGGATCGGACGGTCCATTACGTCCTCGGAGCCGGCGAGCTTCTCGCGGACCAGCCGGCCAAGGTGGAACATGAACCACAGATCCGAGCGCGCATCGCCCTCGGGCTCCTGGGCCTTGTGGTGCCACTGCAGCAGTCGCTGCGTGTTCGTGAACGTCCCATCCTTCTCGATGTGCGCGGCAGCGGGGAAGAAGAAGACCTCCGTGGCGATGTCCTCGGTGCGCATCTCGCCGGTCTCGATCTCAGGGCCGTCCTTCCACCAGGTGGCGCTCTCGATCAGCGAGAAATCGCGCACGACCATCCACTCGAGGTTTGCCATGCCTTTACGCTGCATGCGGTTGTTGGCAGATCCCACGGCGGGGTTCTGGCCCATCAGGAAGTAGCCCTTGCACTTGCCCTCGAGCTGGGCCATGACGGTGTCGTAGGTGCCATGTGCTCCGGTGATTCGTGGCAGGTAGTCGAAGCAGTAATCGTTCTCGGCGCCGGCCGCCCGACCCCACCACGCCTTCAGCAGGCTCGTCACGTAGGAGCTCATGTTGCCCCAGTAGCCCTTCTGGGCAGAGTCGGCCTCGATGTATCCCTGCAGGCTTCGGTACTCGTGCGCGTGCGGCATCGGCAGGTATCCGGGGAGCAGGTCGTAGAGCGTCGGGATGTCGCTGGAGCCCTGGATGCTCGCGTGGCCGCGCATCGCCATGATCCCGCCGCCGGGGCGCCCGATGTTGCCGAGCAGCAGTTGCAGGATGCACG
>DATBZG010000259.1:0-30938 GCA_036513335.1 Solirubrobacteraceae bacterium
GGGGGTGAGCTTCACGGTGCCGCTGATCGACACCCCCGGCACGAGGCGGTCGCGACGCAGCTTCAACAGCAAACCGCCCTCGCTCGCGTGCACGGTGCCGCCCTCCAGACCGTGATCGAGCCGCGCTTCGATCGCCTGGAAGCGCGTGATCGCATCGCCCGCGGTGGACACCGCCGCCGCGGCCAGGCGCAGGTCGGCCGCTGAGCTCGTACCACCCGGCGAGGCGCGTAGCGGCTGTTCTTCGGAGAGCGCGTCCGCATACACACCGACGGCGCGGATCGGCGGTATCGCCGCGGCACAAGAGGTGTTGAGCGAGTCGATCGCGGCGGGGTTCTCCACGAAACGCTGAATCAGGCTGCCCCCGCATTCGGTGTCGCCCTCTCCGACCACGTGCGTGGAGTTGGCCAGCTCGATGAAACGCGCGTGACCGCCTATCTCAGAGAGGACCTCGGGCGCGCCCGACGGGGGCGTCCACGTGTCGAGTTCGCCGCCGAGCACGAGCACCGGCAGCGAGCTTTCAAGCAGCGGCGGCTTGGTGAGGACAGGCGGCTGGGCGACCGACGGGCTCGGCCAGTCCAGACATGCCGTGAACGCCTCCGTGTTCTGGTCCTGCTGCAGCCATTCGCCGATGCTGAACGGGCTGAAGGTCGAGGCCGGAAGCGCCGCCTCGGCAGCCGTCAGCTGCGCCGCCCTGGCCGGCGGGCTCGCGCTCATCTGGAAGAGCTGCGGGTAGTCCAGGCAGGAGACCGCGAGATACAGCTCATCGGAGTATTCGCTCGTCGGCGCTGTGAAGTAGTCCTCGTCTTCATACAGACGCTGCGCATACAGACGCAGCAGCGGCGCCGCGTCGCCTGCATTCAGCAGCGCGCGCGCCGAGGCGTCCAGCTCGCGGTAGATGCGGGGGTCTCCAGCGGCGTCGTTGAGCAGGTCCACGAGCCCGATCACGTTCATGCTCACGCTTTCCATCGCTCCCGTCGCGCCCGGCACGACCCCCGAGACCGAGCCCGCGCGCAGCCGTTGCGCGAGCGCGACGATCCGGCTCCAAGATGGTCCGGATGCCGCCTGGGCGCAGGCCGGCGAGCGGCTGCAGGCGACGTCGAAGTCGGCCGGCATCGCCGCGACGCTGCTGCGATACCACGGGTCCAGGCCAACCGTTTCGTAGGTTGAGTCGAGCGTCACGCTGCGCAGCAGGCTCGGAAAGCGCGACGCAAACACCTGCGCGAAGAACGAGCCGTAGGAGTCGCCGTAGAGGTCCACCCTGCCCACGTCCAGCGCCTTGATCACCGATGCCAGGTCCTCCGCGGCCGGTGCGGAGGTGAACAGGTCCGAGGCGTGCACCCATTCTCCGTTGGCGTACTTCCAGCGGTGGTTCAGGCCGGCCGCGCAGCCCGCGGCTGCCTGTTGGAAGGCTTCCGTGCCTGTCGGGCCGGAGAAGGTCTGTAGCGCCGGACAGTCCAGGAGCGTCGATTCGCCCGTCCCGCGGTTGTCGACCGCGAGCATGTTCCAACGCTTCAGCAGCGGACCGTACATCGCGCTGTAGCCGCCGGCGGAGCTGCCCGACGGGTAGGAGACCGAACCGATCGACGGGTAGCCGGGGCCGCCCTCGACCGGCACCACAGTCCCGGACGGCCGGCCATCGGCCGGTGCCGACGCGGGGTACCAGCGGTAGGCGACCGAGATGTCCGGGCTGCCCGGGTTGGAGTGGTCGAGCGGCACCGCCAGCCTGCCGCAATAAGCCAGCGGCGAGGTCTCACAGCGCTTCAACGTTTGCGATCCCAGATGCAGCGTCGCCGCCTCCCGAGCGCTCTGCGCACTCGCGGCGGTCGCGCAGACGAGCGCCAACGCGAGCGCCAGCAGCGCGCGCGTCAGCGATGCTCCCAACCTCGCCGCAGCCGATGAGCGCATCGCCGCGCTCAAGCCTCGACCGTCACGCCCTTCCAGAAGGCGAAGTAGTCCTTGATCTCCGCTGCCGCCTCCTTAGGCTGCGGGTAGTACCACGCGGCGTCGGGGTTCGACTCACCGTCGACCTCGATCGTCTTGTAGCTCGCCTCGCCCTTCCACGCGCACGTGGTGTGCGTCTCGCTGTCCGCGAAATATTCAGTGTTGATGCTCTCGGGTGGGAAGTAGTGGTTGTTCTCGACCACCACCGTGTCGTCGCTCTCGGCCAACACCGCCCCGTTCCAGCTCGCCTTCATGCTCGCTCCTTATCGCGGTTGACTGCTGGACACAGCGTAGACGCCCGCGCCCAACGTCCGCTGCCAGCGCCAGGACTTCGCCAACGGTGGCGGCTGTGAGCGGCGTCTGGAAGACTGCCGAGATCGCACGACTCGATCACACCTTCTCGATCGACAAGCCGCCGGAGGTGGCGCAGGCGATGTTCGTGCGCGACATCGCGCCGGAACTGGCCAAGGACCGCGGCTTTCAGATCGCCCGCGAACACCCCGGCCATCTCATCTTCAGCGACGGTGCCGTGCCCAGCGCGGATCTGGACTCACTGCTGGAAGGGGACGCTGCGGGACAGGACGAACCGTGGAACGTGCCCAAACCGGGAGCAGTGCCCGGTGCTGGTTTCACGGTTGGTCGCGTGGGCCTGTGGCGAAGCGAGGCCGGAGCCGTTGACAACCTCGCGGAGGTGCTACCCCGCCACATCCGCGTCGACTTCAACCCCGACGGGAGCGGCACGAGCGTGCATGTGCACGGCCACGTCGAGCACGACGTCCGCCACGGGCTCGAGCTGCTGGGAACGCCGCAGCACTGGCCGGAAATCGCAGACCGGCCTCACGACTGAACGTCCTCTCGAAACGCGAACGGAGCCAGCGGGGCGAGGAGACCCAGTGGGGCAAGTACGGGCGCCAGACGCTCGAGCTGCTCGATCACACCGTCGAGATCATCAGCCAGGGGTTGCAGCAGCACGTGGTCGGCGCCGCGCTCGCGCAGCTCGGTGACGCGCCGTGCGATCGCCTGCTCGTCTCCCCACGCGACGATCGCGTCCACCAACCGGTCGCTGCCGGCGCCAGCGAGGTCCTCCTCGCCGTAGCCGAGGTGGCGTAGGCTGTTGACGTAGTTGGGCAGCGTCAGGTACAGCTTCATGTGCTTGCGGGCCACGCGCCGTGCCTCGGAGGGGTCGGCGGTGAGCACCACGGCCTGCTCGGGGATCAGGAGCCGGTCGGGACCGAGGATCTCCCGCGCCGCCGAGGCGTGCTCGGGCGGCACGAAATAGGGGTGCGCGCCGTGAGCGTGCTCACGCGCAAGCTCGAGCATCCGCGGGCGCAGCGCCGCGAGCACCCGCGCGAACGGCGCCGGTGTGCTCGGCGCATAATCGATCGCGGCGTCCATCTGAGCGATGTAGCTCCTCATGTGCGCGAGCGGCCGCGCATAGACCTGACCGCTGTGCTCGACGATCGGGGCGTGGCTCGCGCCGATGCCGTGCACGAAGCGTCCCGGCCAGGCGGCGGCGAGCGTCGCCGCGCCGCCCTGCATCGTCGCCGGGTGGCGAGCCCACACGTTGGCGATCCCCGTGCCGAAGACGATCCGTGAGCTGCTCGCCAGCGCCATCGCAGCGTGCGCAAACGCGTCCTTGCCGCCGATGCGCTCGCCCGTCCACAGCGAGCCGTAGCCGAGCTCCTCGATGCGTCCGATCGCCGCCGGCTCAGCCGCGATGGGCGCTGCGCCGAGCACGCCCGACCAGACTCCGACGCCGCCGAGGCGTGCCCTCGTCGCCTCCACGACCTGCTCGACTTTGGACACGAGCCGCTCCTTTCACTTGGCTGGCAGAACACGACCTGATAGACCGCCACTAATGGTTGCACCGGAGAACGCGTCGGGACGCTCGCACAGGCCCGGACTCAGGCTCCTGGCGATCGTCGCCCTGGTGCTCGTGCTCGCTGGTCTGGTCGTGTTCGCGCTCTCGCGCCTGGAACTGAAGCGCGTCGGGCACTCGCTGGCGACCGCATCGCCCGGCTGGATCGCGCTGGCACTCGTGCTGATGTCGCTGGCGATGGTGATGCGCTCGGTCTCCTGGCACCAGACGCTGCGTGCGGCGCTGCCGGACACGCCGATGCCGTGGGGGCCGGTCGCACGGGCGCTGATGATCGGAGTGATGGCATCGGCGCTCGTCCCCGCGCGGATCGGCGAGCCCTCGCGCGTGCTCGTTCTCTCACGCCGGCTGCACGGTCGCACCAGCCACCTCGTGCCGATCGTCGCGGGGACGGTCTTCTCGCAGACGCTGATCAACCTGCTTGCGTTGGCGATCCTGCTGGCGGTGAGCCTCACGAGCGTGCCCCTGGCGAGCGGTCACGTGGCGTCGATCGCGATAGCGCTGGCGCTGCCACTCGCCGTTTGCCTGCTCGTCGTTCTCGGCCCCCGCCTGCTGCGCCTCGGGAGACGCTCGCGCTGGGCACGCGTGGCTCGGGCCGCGGAGGGGATCGAGCGGTTGCTCGCACTCGCCCGCCAGGGCCTGGTCGTGTTCGCACGCCCGCGCTACGGATCGACAGCGGTGGGCTTCCAGCTCCTGGCCTGGGCGCTGCAGTGGCTGGCCTGCTACATGGTGATCCTCGCGCTCGGACTGCAGTCGCAGACCGGTCTGGCGGCCGCGGCGGCGATCCTGCTCGCGGTCAACCTCAGCGCGGTGCTGCCCGCGACACCGTCCAACGTCGGCGTCTTCCAGGCCGCCTGCCTGGTCGTGCTCGCGGCCTACGGCGTGGGCGCGGGGCCGGGTCTCGCCTACGGGATCATCCTGCAGGCAGTCGAGGTCGTGACCGCACTCGTCCTCGGTGTCCCGGCGCTCCTGAAGGAGGGTCTGTCCTGGCGGGACATCCGCACGAGCAGCATGCCCTCGGAGTCTGACGCGGGAGGCTAGCCTGCGATCGCGCGCAGCGACTGGCGCAGCGAGCTGGTCGTCTGCAGCACCGCCGTGGGCTCATAGCCGCAGTGGGCCATGCAGTTTTCGCAGCGAGGGTCCTTGCCGCGCCCGTACTTGCTCCAGTCGGTCGTCTCCAGCAGCTCTTTGTAGGTCTCGGTGTAGCCGTCTGCCATCAGGTAGCAGGGACGCTGCCAGCCGAACAGCGAGTAGCTGGGGATCCCCCAGGCGGTGCAGTCGAATTCGGCCTTACCCTCGAGGAAGTCGAGGAACAGCGGGCTGTGGTTCAGCCGCCACTTCTTGCGCCGGCCGTCGGCGAACGCCTCACTGAACAGCTTGCGCGTCTGCTGGACGCCCAGGAAGTGTTCCTGGTCGGGCGCTTTCTCATACGCGTAGGCGGGCGAGATCATCATCTCGTCGACTTCGAGGTCATCGTTGAGGAAGTCCAGCACCTCGCGCACGGTCTTGGGCGAGTCCTGGGTGAAGAAGGTCGTGTTCGTGGTGACTTTGAAACCGGCCGCCTTGGCTGCCTTGATCGCGGCGACGGCCTTATCGAAGACGCCCTCGCGCTCGACGGAGGCATCGTGGCGCTCCTGCAGTCCGTCCATGTGCACAGCCCAGGAGAAGTATGGGCTGGGCTTGAAGTTCTCGAGCTTCTTCTCCAGCAGGAGCGCGTTGGTGCAGAGGTAGACGAACTTCTTTTTCTTGATCAGTTCAGCTGCGATCACGTGGATCTCGGGGTGGATCAGAGGCTCGCCTCCCGCGATCGAGACCATCGGGGCGCCGGCCTCGTCGATCGCGGCAATCGCCTGCTCGACGGGCATCCTCCGGCGCAGCTCGTGCTCGGGGTGTTGGATCTTGCCGCAGCCAGAGCAGGCCAGGTTGCACTGGAAGAGAGGCTCTAGCTCCACGATCAGCGGGAACTTCTCGCGTTTGGCGATTCGCTGGCGCGCGAGGTACCACCCCATGCGCGTGCTCTGCCTGATTCGTGCCGCCATTGGGCCTACCTTAGTCCTCTGGAGTCCAACCATGAAGGGCGGCGGCCACGCGGCGCAGCGACATCGCCGCGCGCAACGCTCCGCCGAGGGCCCCCAGGCGCATCAGCTCGTGCTCAGGACTGTCCAGGACGATGCGCACGACGCCGAACGGACGCTCCCCCGTTCCGGCCGCGAGCCACACCGACTCCATGTCCACGGCGATCGCTCCGCCGGCGTGCAGCTCGGCGCGACGGTCACCCAACGCGAGGCGCGAGACACACACCACGTGCCCGGTGCGGACCTTCATCCCGAGGCCCGTCAGGCGTTGCAGCAGATCGGACGTCAGGTCGCAGCTCACGCGCGCCTCCGTGTGGCCTTCGTCGCTCGCCGCGTAGACGTCCTCGGCAACGATCACTTCACCGGGCACCGAGCCCGAGTCCAGCCCGCCGCAGAAGCCGAGCACGATCATCGCGGCGCCCCGTTGGCTCACCAGCTCCCCTGCCGCGGCCTTCGCACGCTCGGGGCCCATTCCGGTCTTGCGCACCGACGCCCCGCGCGCGGCGGAGGAGATCAGCGCCGCCTCGATGCGCAGCGGCGCTGCGACGAGCAGCTCGCCCGTACCCCCGGGCGCGCTCATCGTGCGAGCACCCCGTGGCTCTCGCCGGGGTTACTGAGACCGAGCGCAGCCGCGGGAATGCCTGTGCGCGCGTCCGGCTCCTCGATGCCGAGCTGCTGCAGAGCCTGCGCGGCCGCGGCGTGCCCGCTGAGGACGGCGCTCTCCAGCGTCGCCGGCCAGCCCGTCGCCGTCCACGTTCCCGCTAGCACGAGACCCGGAACGCTCGTCTGAGCAGGCGGGCGCAGCGCGGCCGTGCCCGGAGCCGCACGGAACGTGGCGGCGTGCTCGCGGGTGGCGAGGAACAGCTCGACCTTCGCCTGGCGCGCACGGGGGAGCAGTTCGCTCAGCGCCGGCAGGTAGCGCTCGCGCAGCGCGTCCACGCTCATGCCCATCTCGCGCTCGGCACCCGACAGCGACACAGCCAGATACTGGCAGCCAGCGGGCGCTCCGGCCGCCCGCGTGCGGTCGAATATGTACTGGACGGGCGTGCCCACGCCGGCCGCAAACGGCTCCTCGCAGACCTGCCTGTCATAGACGACGTGGAGGTTGACGATCGGCGAGCTGCCGAGGCCACGCAGCGCGCCGGCGCGCTCGCGGAGCAGCGGCTCGAGCAGCGTCGCGGCGCGCATGTGCGGCAGCGCGAGCACCACCGTCTCCGCGCTAAGCCCGCCGTCGCCCCCGTGAACCTCTAGCCCGTCGCCGGTCCGCAGCAGGCGCTCCGCGCGCCAGCCGAGCCGTACGTCGACGCCCGCCTGCGCCAGCGCGCGTTCGGCGGGGGCGCCGATCGTCTCACCGAGCGTGCCGTCGTGAAAGCCGATGTCGCCGGCGTCAGCGGCGCCCAGCAGCCCCATGCGAAAGACGAACGCCGACAGCGCGAGCGAAGCGTCGGCCGCCGGCAGATTGAGCGTAGGCAGCGCGATCAGATCCCACAACGCAGCGACCGCCCTGGCGCTCTGCCCATGGTGGGCGAGCCAGTCGCCAAAGCTCACCTCGTCGAGCGCCGCGTCGTCAGGGTCCAGGCGCATCAGGCCAAGCGCGGCGCGCGCGGCGCCGGCGCGCTCGAGCTGGGAGAGGTGCGGGTAGCGCGCGAGCGCTCCGGCGAGGTGCAGCGGCGCCGGCAACGAGCCGCGACGCAGGACGGCCGGCGGCGATCCGGGCTTCAGCACCGGGATCTCCAGGCGGGGCTGGACGGCCGTCAGGTGCTCGCTGCCAAGGCGTGCCAGCAGCGCCTGGTAGGCGATGCAGCAGCGCAGGAACACATGCTGGCCGTTGTCCATCTGCAGGCCCTCGCGCTCGAAGGAGTAGGCGGCGCCTCCGAGCCGGCGCCGGACCTCCAGGAGCGTCACGCTCGCGCCCGCGCCGGCGCAGTCCAGCGCAGCGGCGATGCCGGCCAGCCCGCCGCCGATCACGGCCACACGCCGCCCGGCGCTCACCCGCCGACACCCAGCATTCCGCGTGCGGCGACCCAGGCCTTCTCGTGAGCGGGCAGCGACATGCGCTGCGTCAGCGACTGCTCGGGGTGCGCCTGGATGCGCTCCAGCAGGCGCCTGTAGATGCCAGCCATCGCAAGCACGCAGGCGGCGCTTCGTCGGTCGAGGAGGTCCGTCAGCTCGAGGCCGAGATCGAACCATTGCGCGGCGCGGTCGGCCTCGAAGCGAACGAGCGCACACAGCTGATCGAGCTGCTGTGCATCCGTTGATGAGCGCGTGAGCGCGTCGAGCGTTTCCGAGGCCATCGTCGCGAGCGGCTCGCCGCCCTGACTGCCCTGCGCGATCACGCCGAAGCGCCGCAGGTCCTCCGACGGGAGGTAGACGCGGCCGTTCTGCGCGTCCTCGCGCACGTCGCGCAGGATGTTCGTGAGCTGCAGTGCGACCCCGAGGTCGTCCGCCAGCTGTTCGGCGTGCGCGAGGTCCGTGGTCGCACTCTCGCGCATGTTGAAGAAGGCGAGGCACACGCGCCCGATCGCCCCGGCGACGCGGCGGCAGTAGGGGACCAGATCCTCGAAGCTCTCGTAGCTCATGCCGAGCACGTCCATCCGCACTCCCTCGATCAGCTCAGCGAGTGCGTCCGCGGGCATCGGAAAGCGCCGCTGCGCGTCCGCGAGCGCAACCATCACCGGATCCTCGCCACCGTCCGCCGGCCGCTCGCTCCCGGCGTCCGTTCCCGCGGATGAGAGCGCCGCCAGCGCCCGCTCCTGTGCGTCGAGCAGACGCAGCTTCTCGTGCGGCTCGAGCGTCCCGTCGCCGATGTCGTCGACGCGCCGTGCAAACGCATAGGCCGCACACATCGCGCGGCGGCGATCGCGCGGCAGCAGGCGAATCCCGTAGTAGAAGTTGGCGGCCTGGCTACGGGTGATCGCTTCGCAGTGGGCGTAGGCGTCGGCGACAGCGGCGAGCGCGCTCACGAGCCCGCTCCCCCGTCGCGGGAAGCGGGCGCGCGGCTCGCGACGAGCGCGGCCACGAGCGCGAGCCCCCGGCGGGCGCGTCCGGCGCGCGGCGGTCCCGCGAGCACGTCGTAGCCGGCGCGCTCGATCGCCGCCAGGGCGCTGTGCCCGCCGGCGACGAACGCGGCGACGGCGAGCTTCGGGCGCCCCCGCAGCTGGGCGATCAGAGGCGTGCCCTCCACCAGTAGCCGGTGCGCGCGCTCGACCTCGAACGCGAGCACCTCACGCAGCGCGACGCTCGCATGCTCGCGGGCCAGCTCGCTCTCCTCACAGCTGAAGCGCGCGAGGTCCTCACGCGGCAGGTAGACGCGGCCGCGTGCAAAGTCCTCGGCCACGTCCTGGCAGTGCTCGGCGAGCTGCAGCGCCGCGCAGACCGAGTCCGACAGGGCGATCCGCTCGGGGTTCGCGAGGCCGAATATCTCGAGCACGAGCTCGCCCACCGGGTCCGCGGAGAGCGAGCAGTAATGGCGCAGCTCCGCCCACGTCTCGTAGCGGCTCACGTGCTGATCCATGCGGTTCGCCTCAATCAGGCGCACGAACGGCTCGCGTGTCAGACGACATTCGCGAAGCGTCGGCTGCAGGCGCACGAGCAGCGGATGCTCGGCCGCCCCCGCGAAAGCCCGGTCGAGCTCTGCTTCGAGCCAGTCGAGCGCCACGAGGCGCTGGTCGGCCGCGACCGTTTCGCTGTCGCCGAGCTCATCGACCAGACGCGCGAAGCCATACACGGCGAGCAGGTGAGCACGCACGCGGCGCGGTAGC
The DNA here is from genome assembly GCA_036513335.1 of Solirubrobacteraceae bacterium. Taxonomy (GTDB): domain Bacteria; phylum Actinomycetota; class Thermoleophilia; order Solirubrobacterales; family Solirubrobacteraceae; genus Palsa-744. The sequence goes on from DATBZG010000259.1 coordinate 9,654, forward strand.
GCCCAGCTGGCCACGGAGAAGTTCTCCGTGGCCGCCCGCGCCATCACCGCCGCCGCATCGGGGGCGTCGATCGGCGCGTCCGCTATCGACGTCACCCCCGCAGCTCGGAGGCGCTACCGGCTGCTGGGTCCCACTGGCTCTCCGAAGCAAGGCAGCGACCGAGAGCCATGATCGGGAACGTCAGCCGGTAGAGGTGATAGTTGATGTAGTAGTCCGACGGGAAGCCGGTCCCGGTGTATTGGGGCTCATCCCAGCCGCCGTCGGTGCGCTGCGTGGACACGAGCCATGCGACACCGCGCGCGAGCGCCTGCGAGCGCTCGCCGGCGGCATGCAGTGCGAGCAGCGCCCAGGCGGTCTGCGACGCGGTGCTCGCGCCGCGTCCGATCCACTTCGGATCGTCGTACGAGCGCGCGTCCTCGCCCCAGCCGCCGTCTTCGTTCTGGTGGCGCTCGAGCCAGTCCACGGCGCGCCGGATGCACGGGTGCGAGGGGGCGACACCGGCGGCGATCAGCCCGGGCACCGCCGCACCGGTTCCGTAGATGTGGTTGATGCCCCAGCGACCGAACCAGGAGCCGCCCGCCTCCTGCTGGTCGATCAGCCAGCGCACGCCGCGCCGCGCCGCCGGCGTGTCGCCCATTCCCAATACACCGAGCATCTCGATCGCGTGCGCGGTCACGTCGGCGCTTGGCTCGTCGATCACCTCGCCGAAGTCGAGGAAGGGCAACTCGCGCACGAGGGAGCGTGTGTTGTCGGCGTCGAACGCGCCCCAGCCGCCGCCGTGGCTCTGCATCCCTTCGACCCAGCGCACGGCGCGATCGATTGCGCCGTCGATCCCCGCACCGACGGGATCAACGTCGGTCAGGTTTCGCAGCGCGAGCACGACCTCGACGGTGTCGTCGACGTCCGGGTAGTTGACGTTCTCGAACTCGAACGCCCAGCCGCCCGGCTCGAGCTCGGGCGCGCGCACGGACCAGTCGCCTCGCTGCGTGACCTCCTCGTCGAGCAGCCACTGCGCGCCGGCCACCATCGCCGGGTGATCCCCGGGCACGCCCGCTTCGGAGAGGGCCAGCATCGCCAGACCCGTGTCCCACACGGGCGACTGACACGCTTCCAGGCGCCGGCTGCCGGGCGGGTGGGATTCCGATCCATCGCCGACGCCGTGCTTGTCGTCGCGGTCCTCGACCATGAACCGATCGAGCCCTTCCAGCCCGCGCCGCATGACAGGGTGCTCCAGCGGATAGCCCTGCAGCCGCAGCGCCATCAGCGAGTAGACCCACGGCGGCTGGATCCCGCCCCAGGACCCGTCGGCCTCCTGGCGGCGGACGACCCAGCTCTCGGCGCGAGCGAGCGCGAAGCGCCGCAGCGGCGTGAGCGGCCGGCGCTCATACGCGCGCAGCACACTGTCCAGGCGGCCCAGCCAGACACTGCGCGGGGAGCGCGCGCCGTCCCTCTCGCCGCTGCCAGCGGACGTCGAGCCGCCCGACTGCAGCTCCTGCAGGTCGAAGGGGAGCGTGCGCACCGGCCGGTGCGCTTTGACGATCGACAACGCGACGATCGTCTGGCGTGCCCAGCAGGCGAAGTCGTAGACGTTCAATGGCACCGACGGCGGCAGCAGGAGCACCTCGGGCGGCAGCGCCGGCACCCGCTCCCACGACCACAGGCCGAAGAGCGCCAGCCACACGTGCGTGAACACGCGCGCCTGCTCGAGGCCGCCGTGCTCGCGGATGAACTCGGCGGCGGCGCGCATGTGTCCCTGCTCAGGCGAGTCGCCCGCCAGGCGCAGGCCCCAGTACGCCTCGATCGTGGTCGAGAGCTCGCCCGGCCCCCCATAGAAGTTCGCCCACGTGCCGTCCTGGCGCTGCTGGGAGCGGATCCAGGCAGCCGAGCGCTCGGTCTCATCGGCGCGGCGAATGCCCAGGAACTCGCGCAGAAGCATGTCCTCCGCGTCCATCGTCACGTTCGTCTGCAGCTCCCCACGCCACCAACCGCCATCCTCCTGCAGGGCCAGCAGGTACTCGGTCGCGAGGTCGAGTGCGACCTTCGCCTCGCTTCGGGCTTCAAGAGTCAACTGCGACATGCCGACAACCTAAATCTTTTCGCGCTGAGACGACAGTTGCGTATGGAACTTCTTATCGCACCTAGTTGCGTATGCACCGTCTTATCGCACCTTCATGTTGAGACCTGGGCACCGAGTGGCACGAGAACATCCGGCGCAGCCTGCGTGATCACGTGCCGGCGCAGCGAGGCCTCGCTCACGCGGCGAGGGACCGACGAGACGAATCGATAGACGATCAGCCCGTCGATGTCCAGACGCGCCTGCAGGTGAAAGCCCGGTGCCGGCGGCTCGCCGGCCGAGGCAACCAGCGGCGCGTAGCCGGTCTCGTCGATCTCGCTGACCGTGACGTAGCTGCCCTCGCGCAGCTCGTGCAGGCCCGGCAGGTAGTACTCCAGCGGCACCGATCCCAGCTCCACGGTCGTGATCACGCGCTCGCGCGGGGGCGACTGAAGCGCTCTAGCGACGTCGCGCCAGTTGCCTCGTTGCAGCCGCGGGCTCAGATCGACGTCGATCGAGACGAGCAGGAAGGCGAGCGCGATAGCGCCGGCAAGCGCGATCCCGACGCGGCCGCTGCCCGGCCACAGGACGACGAACGCGATCAGCGCGGTCAGCGGGATCATCGCAGCGACGAGGTTGCGCGGCGCGAGGTAGTCGGCGCCGAAGGCAACGAGCACGATCGGGATCAGCACCCCGCACGCGGCGATCGCGAGCGCCAGCTGGGCGCCACCAAGCGCGCGGCGGGAGGGCGCGCGCGCAGGCCCGCGCATGCGCCAGAGACCGAACCCAAGCCCGGCGAGAATCGGCAGCGCCACGAGCAGCTCGATGCCGTGGCCGAGCGGCGAGCCAGAGTATCCGGTGAGGTAGTACTGCGGGATCGCTTCCAGGCGTTCGCGCAGCGGCCAGCGCCCGATCCACTGCGTGCCGTGCCCGCCCTGCGCGGAGATCAGCGCCAGCAGCGCCAGACCGACGATCCCCACCGCCACCGCTACGGGCAGCGCAAGACGACGCGTCGCGCGATCCCACAGCAGCGCCAGGACCATCGGGATCAATAGGAAGACCGCGAAGTAGTGCGTCAGCAGCGCGAGCGCCCCGACCACCGCGAAGGCCACCGCGCGCCGGGCGGTGGGCTCGCGGCGCACGCGCAGGAAGCACAGCATCGCGAGCGCCGCCATGAACACGAACAGGCCATACGCGCGCGCCTCCTGCGAGTACCAGACGAACAGCGGATTCACGGCGACGAACGCGGCGCAGCCGATCGCGACGCGCCGAGACCTGGCGTCCGGCGCGCCTTCGAGCTCACGGCCGATCGCCCAGGCGACGGCGACGGTGGCGATCCCCGCGAGCGCTGAGGGCAGCCGCAGCGCCACCTCGCCTGTGCCGAGCACGCGCGAGTCCGCCCACTCGATCACGTACCACAGCGGCGGCGTGTTCTCGCTGTGAACGACCGAGCGCAACGTCGCCCAGAGGCTGGGATGCAGAACGTGGACGGGGGTGAACGCCTCGTCGTACCAGAAGCTCTGCAGGTTCAGCGTGGACAGACGAATGACGGCCGCGAGCAGCATCAGCGCGGCGAGCGGCCACCACGACGGCCATCGCGCGGGCGCCAGCGGTGCTGCCACGGGCACGTCATGGGTCGCCGCGCTCACCGCGGACCTCCGTCACACGGCCCCGCGGTGCTCACCGCGGGCATTTGCCCCGTCCGGCGGCGCCGAAGCAGCCGTAGCGATTGGCGGGCAGGTCCGGGTGATAGGGCGGCAGGTACCAGCCCCCGTGGACGCCGCGCACGCCGTTCACCACCGGGCCCCAGATCGCCAGGCAGATCTGGGTTCTGGCTCCAGGAGGCGCGGCGCTCGTGTTGCCGCACAGCACCTCGCGGTCGCTGTCGACCCCGAGGGTTTCCTGATCGATCGAGACATTGAGATAGTCATGGTCGGTGTAGTGGCGCCAGGTCGCGAGGTCGGCGACCAGCCGGTGGTTGGTCCCCGCCTCGCGGGAGAGGTCGTTGACGATCGCCACCGCGAACAGCAGCCCGACGAGCACGAGCACGACCGTCTCTACGAGCCAGACCCGCGAACGCCCGCGGCGCTCGCCTTCGGGCGCTTCGGCGCGCGGTCGCAACCACACAGGCAGGCGTGTCCAGCGGCGATCCTCGAGCGGCAGCGAGGACCCGTTCATCTCACCGGCACCAGCAACGGCGAGATCTGATGGATCACGAACAGCCCCTGCACGGCGAGCGTGGCGGCGAGCAGCCGCCGGTCGCGGGTGACGACCGCGAGCGGCAGCGGCCAGAGGATGTACCACGCCAACAGCCAGGTGCTCGTGACCGCGATCGCGAGCAGCGCCCAGCCGGAGGCGGCGACCCAGTCATAACCGCGCCAGGTGCGCCACAGCAGGTACACGAGGATCACGACGAGCGCGGCCTTCAGCAGATCGTGGTCGACCGGGAACACGCCGGGCTTGCCGAAAAGGTGCGCGATCTCGTTGGCGAAGCTGTCGGTGGAGACGAACGCGGCGTCGCGGTTCAACGCGGCCACGAGGTTGATTCCGTGGATGCCGAAGACCAGGTAGCCGACGATCACGCACACGACGATCGCGCCGATCGCGCCGAGCACGGGCGCCAGACGCCGCCGCGAGAGGATCATGAACGGCAGCAGCACCGCGACGGTGGCCTTCGTTAGCGCGCCTGCAACCACCCACGCCGCCGCCCCGACTTCGCGTCGCGCGCTGCGCACCGGCGCGATCGTCAGCGTCACCGCAGCCATCATCGCGAGCATCATGATCAGGTCGTTGTGGGCCCCGCCGACCCCATAAATCACATACAGCGGGTTGGCGCCGACGATCAACAGCGCCGCCACCGGGTCAAACCCACGCACGCGCGCGCAGCGCCAGGTCAGCGCCAGCGTGCCCGCGCTGGCGAGCAGCGCCTCGACCTTCATCGCCCAGAGCGCGCCGACGAGCCCAAGCGGCGCCAGCGGGTAGGACAGCAGCGTGTACACCGGGCCGTACGCGGTGGCGACGTGGATCCAGTCTTCCCCGACATATGGGAATACGGGGTCGCCGGCGATCGCGACAGGGCCGTGCGTGTAAGGGTTCAGACCGTGCTCGACGCCCATGCGCGCGTATGCGATGTAGCTGAAGACGTCGGTCGAGAGCAGGACCGGGCCGGCGAACACGATCAGCTGCAGCGCGGCGACGAGCACGATCGCCCAGCGTTTGGAGATCGCGAAGGTGCACTCGCCACCGGCAAAGCGACGGGCGAGCACGATCAGCCCGCCGTATGCGCCACAGGAGACGAGCAGCGCGATCAAGAAGACGCGAAAGCCCAGGCGCTCGCCGATGCCCGAAAGCCACGAGCTGATGTCCGGCGACTTGGGGATCAGCGGCGAGAGGCCCGCCGCACCGTCGAGCACGATCTCGGCGGCGGCGATGACGAGCAGCAGCCCGAACACCGTCGCGAGCACCGGCACCCACCGTTCGCTGCGGACATGGGCAAGGCGACGTTCGCCCTGCGCGACGGCGCTCACGAAGCGGCGGGGCTCACAACGCCGTCCACACGGTCTTCGTCTCCAAATACGCCTCCAGCCCGTCGTGGCCGTGCTCGCGTCCGATGCCCGAGGCCTTGAAGCCCCCGAACGGCGCCGACGGATCGACCACTCCCCAGGTGTTGATGTAGACCATTCCCGCACGCAGCAGGGCCGCCAGCCGGTGTGCGCTGGACACATCGCGCGTCCACACCCCCGCCGCGAGTCCGTAGTCGCCCTCGTTGGCGCGCTTGGCCACCTCCTCGAGGCTGTCGTAGGGCGAGGCGACGAGCACCGGGCCGAAGATCTCCTCGCGCGCGATGCGCAGGTCATCGGAGGTGGTGCTGAACAGGGTCGGCTCGATGAAGTAGCCGCCGCTGTCACTCAGCGCCGCCGCGCCGCCCGCCACGACCTCCGCGCCTTCGGAGCGCCCGGCGTCGATGTAGCCCATCACCCGCTCGTGCTGCTCGGCGGACACGACAGGCCCCAACTGGGTGCTGGGATCGAGGCCCGGACCGAGCCTCGCCGCGCCCGCGGCCTCGGCCAACGCGCCCATCACCTCGTCGAAGCGCTCGGCGGGCACGAACAGGCGCGAGCCCGCGTTGCATGCCTGGCCGGTGTTGAAGTAGATCGCCTGGAATGAGCCCTTGATCGCGGCGTCGAGGTCGGCGTCGGGGAGGATGATGTTCGGCGACTTGCCCCCGAGCTCGAGCGTCACGCGCTTGAGCGCTTTACCGGCCTTCGAGCCGATCTCACGCCCCACGGCGGTCGAGCCGGTGAACGCGACCTTGTCGATGTCCGGGTGATCGACGAGCGCAGCCCCCGTGCTTCCGTCCCCGGTGAGGACGTTAATCACGCCGGGCGGGAAACCGACCTCGAGCGCGAGCTCGCCGATGCGCAGAGCGCTCAGCGGCGTCTGCTCGGCGGGCTTCAACACGACCGTGCACCCCGCGGCCAGCGCGGGTCCGAGCTTCCAGGCCGCCATCAGCAGCGGGAAGTTCCACGGGATGATCTGCGCGCACACGCCGACCGGTTCGCGCCGCGTGTAGCAGTGCATGTTGGGCGCGCTCACGGGAAGCACGCCGCCCTCGATCTTCGTCGGCCAGCCGGCGAAGTAGCGCAGGTGCCCGACGGCACCGTTGACGTCGACGTACTGAGCGAGGCCGACGGGCTTGCCGTTGTCGAGCGACTCGATCTGGGCGATCTCCAGGGCGCGATCCTCGATCGCCTGCGCGAGGGCCAGCATCAGGCGCTCACGTCCGGACGCCGGCATCGAGGACCAAGGGCCCTCGGCAAACGCCGCGCGGGCCGCCGCCACCGCGCGTGCGACGTCCTGCGTACCGCCGAGCGCGACGTCGGCGATCGGGCGCCCGGTCGCTGGGTCGAGCGTGGCGAACGTGCGACCGTCTGCGGCATCCAGCCGCTCCTCGCCGACCAGCAGGCGATGGGGTCCAGCGATGAACTCGCGTGCGTCGGCGCCGAGTGCGTCAGGGAGGGTGTCTGCGGAGATGGTGGTCATGCGCAGAGCCTATCTCGCGCGGGACCCCGTGAGCGCTTATGCTGCGCCGATGGCCGAGACCTCTCGGGCGGTGCTGATAACCGGCTGCTCCTCGGGCATCGGCCGCGCTAGCGCGCTGCGCCTCGCGCGCTCGGGCTGGACCGTCTATGCGAGCGCGCGCCGCGTGGAGTCGATCGCCGATCTCGCCGACGCGGGCTGCCGGACGCTGACGCTCGACGTGACCGACGAGGCCTCGATGCGCGCTGCGGTCGAGAGCGTCGAGAGGGCCGAGGGAGCGGTGGGAGTGCTCGTCAACAACGCCGGCTACAGCCAGAGCGGCGCGATCGAGACCGTTCCAATGGAGGCGGTGCGGCGCCAGTTCGAGACGAACCTCTTCGGGCCGGTGCGCCTCGCCCAGCTCGTGCTGGGAAAGATGCGCGCGCAGCACTGGGGCAAGATCGTCAACGTGGGCTCGATGGGCGGTCGCCTGACGTTCCCGGGCGCAGGGCATTACCACGCCACGAAGTACGCGTTGGAGGCGATCTCCGACTCGCTGCGCTTCGAGGTGCGGGGGTTCGGGATCGACGTGATCCTCCTGGAGCCCGGGCTGATCACAACGGAGTTCGGCGAGGCGGCGAGCGCTGCCGTCTCCGATCTCGGCGGCTCACAGGACGACCCGTACGCGAGCTTCAACGCGGCTGTGGTCGAGCTCACCAACAATGCCTACGCGGGGCCGATGCGCCGGCTCGGCGCGGGACCAGAGCGGGTGGCAAGCGTGCTCGAGCGCGCGATCACGCGCTCGCATCCGCCGGCGAGGATCACGATCACGGCGTCGGCGAAGCTCTCGATCGCCGCGCGGCGTCTGCTCAGCGACCGCGCGTGGGACGCAGCGATGCGCGCCCAGTTCCCCCAGCCGAGCTAGCGAGCCGCGCTGGAGACGACTGGGATGTCGGGGCTGGGGCGCCCGACCTCGTAGCCCTGGGCATAGTCGACGCCGTAGCTGCGCAGCATCTCCATCGTCGTCTGATCCCCCACGAACTCGGCAATCGTGCGCCGACCCATGCCACGCACAACTCCCGCGAGCGCTCTCACGACCAGCTGGTCGGTGCGCGAGACGGGCAGTCGGCGGATGAAGTCGCCGTCGATCTTCAGATGGCTGAACGGGAGGTGCTTGAGGTACTGGAAGGAGCCGAAGCCGGCGCCGAAGTCGTCGAGCGCCAGGCCACACCCGAGCGCGAGCACTCCGGCGCAGAACTCGCTGGCGCTCTGCATGTCTGAGATCGCGGCGGTCTCGGTGACCTCGATCACGAGCTGGCAGGGCTCGACGTCGTAACGGCGCAGACAGCGCTCGAGCTCGCCCAGCATCACGGGGTCCGTCACCGACAGAGCGGACAGGTTCATCGCGATGCTCGTCCCGCGGCTCGGGCCCTCCAGCCCGAGCAGTGCGGCGACCCGCTCGAGCACCATGCGGTCGATCTCGCGGATCAACCCGTAGCGCTCAGCGGCGGGCAGGAAGCGCCCGGGCGCGATCAGCCCGTCGGGGTCGTCGGCGAGACGCAGCAGCGCCTCGTGGTGGGAGATCGTGCCGTCCTCGAGCGAGACGATCGGCTGGAAGTGCAGCACGAAGCGATCGTCAGCGAGCGCACGGCGCAGTCGCTCGAGCCACGGGCGTTTGTGCAGCCCCGCGGGCGAGCAGAACTCCTCCGCCAGCGTGGCCGCGTCGACGAAGCCACGGTAGGCACCATGGCGCGGCGCGAGCGGAGTTCTCACGGACACGCGCGGAGCGGCATGGGTGCTCGTAGTGCTCAGCATCGCCGCGAAGGACTTCGACGGCGCCGCCTGCTCACCTGCGAGTGCTCAGGTGCGTGCGCGGCTGACGTACGGACGCCGCGCGCGGTCCGAGACGATCAGCAGCAGCGCCACGAGCACGAAGTTCATGACCACCGAGGACCCCCCATAGGCGACGAACGGCAGAGTCACGCCTGTGAGCGGGATCACGCGCGTTACGCCGCCGACGATCACAAACACCTGCAACGCGATCACGAACGACAGCCCCGTGGCGAGCAGCTTGGAGAAGGAGTCGCGCGCGAGCACGGCGGTCTTCAGCCCGCGCGCCACGAGCAGCAGGTAGACGAGCAGCAGCGCCGCGGCGCCGGCGAGGCCGAGCTCGTCGACGATCACCGCGTAGATCATGTCGCTTTCCGGCACCGGCAGGATCGAGCGATGGACGATCTGGTGGTTGGCCAATTCGACCGGGTACTGCAGCAGCGAACGGTCGAACCCGGTGCCCAGAAGGCCGCCATCCGCCTGGGCGAATAGGGACTGCGCAAGCTGGTAGCTGCCGCCGACTTCGCGGTGGTAGAGGCCGACGTTGAAGGGGTGTTCCCACGCCTGTACCCGCGCCTGCACATGGCTGACGTGGCCGGTCAGATACCAGGCGCCGATCGCGAACAGCGCGATCCCGATCAGCGGGAAGGACAGGCGCCCGGTGGCGACGTACAGGAGCGCGAGGAACGCGCCGTAGAACATCAACGAGGTGCCCAGCTCGTCGGTGAGCAGCAGCGTCGCCATGGAAGCGCCCCAGACGATCAACATCGGGCCGAACTGCTTCATCGGCGGGATCGTCACCCCCAGGAAGCGCCGCCCGGCCGTGACGAGGATCTGGCGGTTATCGCGCAGGTAGCTGGCGAGGAAGATCACGATCGCGACCTTGGCGAGCTCAGCCGGCTGGAAGGAGATGCTGCCCAGGTGTATTGCCAGGTACGCGCCGTTGACCTGTTCGCCGATTCCCGGCACGCGCGGCAGCACGGTGATGCCGATGCCCACCGCAGCGATCGTGTAGCGGTAGCGCTCGAGCACGCCCACACCGCCGCGGCGCAGCGCGAAGATCGTGGCGGCGAACAGCACGAGGCCCAGCACCATCCACTGCGCCTGCTGGCGCGCCAGCGCCGGTTCGATCCGGTAGAGCATCACGATCCCCACGCTCGCGAGCACAGCCACGAGCGGGAACAGGTACGGGTCGGCGTGTGGCAGCGCGAAGCGGATCACCAGGTGCCCGGCCAGACACAACCCGAGGAACAGCGCGCCGTAGGTCAGCGACACGCTCGAGATGTGGTTGAACGTGACGTTCGTGGAGGCGCCCGGCGTGTTGTTCTGCGCCTGGATGAAGATCGCGGTGAAGCCTGCGGTCACCAGCAGCGCGGAGGGCACGAGGCCGAGAAGCTCGCGGTTGCGGGGGCTCAGCACCGCTCGAGCGTACCCATCCACCCGGCGCTTGCGCTCCGGTCCGGCCGCTACCCTTGCAGCCAAGCGCGCCGTCGGGGACCGGCGTTGGCTTGCCCCTCGGGCCCTATGACCTGCCAGATCCAGCCACATCCAGACACGCCATGAATGACGAGCGGCCGCCCTCGCTGTGGTGGAGCATGTGGAAGCGCTTCCTGCTCGCCGGCATTGTGATCGTCGGGCTGAGCGGCGCAGCGACAGCGACGGTCGCGCTCAACGAGGCCAGCAGCATCGCAAAAGAGGTCTTTCCGGAAATCAGCCACATCTCAGCGCCCAAAGGCCTGATCACCACCGAATATGGTGGCGGCCCGCAGACCTTCCTGATTCTCGGCTCGGACAGGCGCACCGGCTCCAAAAATGCCGAAGAACGCGGCGCGGCGCCTCACAGCGACACGATCCTGCTCGTACGTTTCGACCCCGTGCAGGGGCAGACGTCCGTGCTGTCGATCCCGCGCGACCTGATGGTGAACATCGTCACGCCGTCCGGGCAGGTCTACTCCCAGGAAAAGATCAACGCGGCCTACACGATCGGCAGCGAGATCGGCGGCTCGAACGAGGCGACCGTGCTCGCCGCGGAAACGATCAAACGCGAAGTGTTCCCGGAACTCAAGCTCAACGGCATCGTGGACGTCAACTTCTCCGGGTTCATCAAAGTCGTCGACACGCTCGGCTGCGCCTACGTGATGGTCGACCATCGCTACTACAACGAGAACCTCGGCAGCACGGAAACCAACTACACGAGCATCAACCTGCAACCCGGTTACCAGAAGCTCTGCTACGAAAACGCGCTGGACTACGTCCGCTATCGCCACACCGACGACGACTTCGTGCGGGTGGCACGCCAACAGGACTTCCTGCGCGACCTACGCCAGCAGATCAACCCGAGCAACGAGCTCGGGCAGATCGACACCGTCGCCAAAGCGGTCGGCCACGCGATCCGAACCAACTTCCCAGCGTCCGCGAGCGAGCTGATCCTGTTGGCGAAGCTCGTCGCGTTCTCCCAGACCAAGCCGCTGCGCCAAGTGAAGTTCCTGACCACCAACATCGACGACGTGGTCGGCGGCGGCGACTACGTGACCTCCTCGCCGGAACTGGAGAAGCAAACCCTCGACACCTTCCTAAACGGCCACGAACAGCTGCAGCTTCCCTCCCCCAAACCCCACGCCGCCCACTCCCACGCTCACCACCACCACCACTCGAGCGCCTCTGTGTCCCCGGCGGCCATCGACCTCTACCCAACCTCCTCCAGCGGCGAGACGGAAGTCGTCAAAGAAGCGCTCTCGATCCCCTTCCACGTCCTGTACCCGAAGCTGCAGACCGGCCCGGCCGAACAGCAGACGGTGCGCGCATACACGCTCGAGGACGAGCACCACAGACCGCACAAAGCCTACGTGGTCGTCTGGCAGCAGAACTCGATCGGCGGCTACTACGACTTCGAGGGAACCAACTGGCTTGGGCCGCCGCTGTTCGCGCACTCGCGCGATGAGACGATCGGGGGCGTGCAGTACAAAATCGTCAACGACGGCGAACACATCCACGTTGTCGGATGGGTATCCCACAAAGTCCTCTACTGGCTCAACAACACGCTGCTCGAGGAACTGTCAAACGCGCAGATGTTGACGATCGCCAAATCGGCGCACTCGTTGTAGCGGCGCTCCGCGTCGAGTCGATTTCGCTCGCGGCTTCGCGGGCGAGCGAAATCGCCTCGTCGCTCCGCTTGGCCTAGAGGTGGTGACCTTTTGCTTAGCGGGACGCCGCTGCTGCTTGGTCCAACGCGGCGTTTACCAGCGCGTCGGCGTCTGCATTTTGGGCGCGCGGGACAGTGCGTATGGACCAGCGCTGGAAGGCTCTGAGCGACTCCATCGCCTCGAGGTAGAGCGGTCGCATCGCGGGGTGCTTGACCTTGTACAGGCCTTGGATCTGCTTGGCGATCAGCTCTGAGTCGCCGATCACCTCCACCTCGTCCGCGCCGAGCTCCTTGGCTCTCGCCAGGCCCAGCAGCAGGGCTCGGTACTCGGCGACGTTGTTGGTGGCCTTCCCGAGGAGTTGCGCTTGCTCGTCGAGGATGGTTCCGTCAGGGGAGCGCACCACGCATGCGGCCGCGGCGGGACCGGGGTTGCCTCGGGCTCCGCCGTCCACGTTGACTATGACCTTCATCGCGGCTGCAGTATGAAGCTCGCCGGGGACGAAGCGCTCGCGCACACGCGCTACAACACCGGCTTCTGCGATCCACTGGGTGCCCGCGGAGCCGCTAGGAAGCGGTGGCGAGCGGCAGCAGGTCGCCGGGCACTCGGGCACGACGACGATCGCGAATGATGCGTCGCTGAACGTCGGCGCTCTCCCGGCCGCTGCCGGCGTACCGGGCCCGGCGGTCGAACTCGCGGCGATCGACGATCACGCTTACGTTCTCGTCGTCGCTGTAGTGCTCCACGAGCTTCGGGTAGAGCTCATCAGCCAGTGGTCTTGGTACCACGCAATAGATCATCGTGGCCCCGATCTTACTCCGCGTGCGCGAATACGCAAGCGACGGGCACGGAATCGTCACAAGCCGGCTCAGGCGCCGGTGAGCACCAGTGCGCCGGAGTCGGCCGCGGCCGCGTTCGGCGCACGATCCTCGCGCGCCAGCTCTGCGAGCTCCGTGCCCTGCGCCGTCACCTGCGCCTCGACCACCGGTTCGCTGAGGTCAACCTCATAGCGGTACCAGCACAGCTCCCAGGCGACCACGATCGTGACGACGCTGTTGAGGTGCTCCGCGGAGCGCACGGTCACCATCGGAGCGCCGAGGGAGCGCGTCACGCCGGCCACGCGCCGCGGGAACTCGCTGGCGTTGAACACCGTGACGGCGTCTTCGAGATATGCGGAGGGCTGTTCGGTTGGTGCAGCCAACTCCGGCGCGACTGCACCGTGAGGCTCGACCTGCACAGTGGCGCTCGCAGCGTTCTCGTCCCAGTCGAGCGCCTGCGCCTCGCCGTCGGCCGGCGCCTGCTCGTTAGATTGTGCGCCCGGACGGGCTGGGACAGCGCCGGCGCGCGTGTAGCCGTCGAACAGGTCATAGGAACCCTGCTCGGGATCTGCTGTGGGGCTCGCCGCCCCGACGTCTGCGCCGGCGCCGGCGGGCTTGCCGACCTGTCGCAGCCGATCAAACAGGCTGCGTCCCCGGCGTGGGCGCATTGGCGGCATGCTCAGCGACTGGGTGTCGGTCTCGCGCATCCATCCCTCGTGCGCCGCGCGCGGCGCGCACAGCTCACACACGATCCGCCGCCGGCCCGCAGCGATGAAGACATCCGGCTGCTCGCCTCTCAGCAGGCGGCGCTCGCAGACCTCGCACTCGACGTCCGGCTGTGAGGTGACGATCGTGCGAGTGGCCATCGGTCAAGCAGAGTATCGGTAGCCGCCACTCTCCGCCCAGCCACCCCCCTAAACCTGGACGGTTGTGCGTTCCTGACCTGCTGCCTCGGCGACGATCTTCTGCGCGAGATGCTCGGGGAGCTCCTCGTAGCGCAGGAACTCGAGCGTGTAGTCGCCCTGGCCCTGCGTGATCGAGCGCAGGTCCGGCGCGTAGGCAAGCATCTCCGACATGGGCGCCTCGGCTTTGATCTCGGTCATCGCGCCCACGGGCTCCATGCCGAGCGGGTGCCCGCGGCGGCTGCTCAGGTCGCCAATCACGTCGCCCACGTGGGCCTCGGGGACGGAAAGCGTGACGAGCATAATCGGCTCCAGAAGCACGGGGTCGGCGAGCGCCAACGCCTGCTTCATCGCCTGTATGCCGGCGAGCTTGAAGGCGATCTCGCAGGAGTCGACGGAGTGGTGCGCGCCATCGAACAGGCGCACGCGCACACCCCTGACGGGATAGCCGGCGAGCACACCCGACCCCATCGCCTCCTGCACACCCTTCTCCACGGCCGGGACGAACGAGCTGGGGATGACGCCGCCCTTGATCGCGTCCACGAACTCGAAGCCGGTGGGATGCTCGTGGTCGCCGAGCGGCTGAATCTCGATGTGGCAGTCGCCGAACTGGCCGCGCCCGCCCGACTGCTTCTTGTGTCGGCCGTGAGCGGCGGCGGTCGCGCGAATCGTCTCTAGGTAGGGCACGCGCGGCGGCTTCAATGTGACCTCCACACCGAAGCGGGAGCGCAACCGGTCGATGATCACTTCGACGTGCACCTGCGAGAGGCCGGCGACGATCTGCTCGCCGGTCTGCTGGTCGCGGTGCAGGTCGATCGTGGGGTCCTCCTCCTGCAGGCGCCGCAGCGAGGACAGCACCTTGTCCTCATCGCCCCGGCTCTTGGGCTCCACGGCAAAGGCCATCACCGGTGAGGGCAGCTTCAGCGCGGGCATGTCGATCGGCTCGTCGCGAGCGGCCAGCCAGTCCCCGGCGCGTGTCTCCTTGAGCTTGGCGACGGCGCCGAGGTCTCCCGGGCCGAACTCCGGCACATGCGCGGCGTCCTTACCGGCGAACGACACCAGCTGGCCGACCCGCTCCTTGGCGTGCGCGCGCGTGTTCAGCGCCTGACTGTCGGCGCGCAGAACGCCCTGGTAGACGCGCAGGAGGTTGATCCGCCCGGCGAACGGGTCGGCCCTCGTCTTGAACACATACGCGAACAGGGGACCGTCCTCGCTCGGGCTGAGCTCAACCTCGCCGACCGACAGCGAGCCGTGCATGACGGGCGAGGGAAGGTCCTCCACGATCGCGTCCAGCAGGCGCGTGGTGCCTAGGTTGCGGGTCGCCACCCCGCACACCACCGGGAAGATCCTGCCGTGGTTGGTGCCCTCCTTGAGCGCGTCCACGATCTCACCGTGGGAGATCTCCTCGCCCTCAAGGTAGCGCTCCATCAGCGAGTCGGACACTTCGCACACCTCGTCCATGAGCTTCTCGCGATACTCCTGTGTCCGCTCGACCTCGCCGTCCGGGATCTCCACCTCGCTCCAGCCGCTGCGCTCCGCAGAATCCTGGCGGTACCCCTTCATGTCGATCAGGTCGATGACGCCCTGGATGTCGTGCTCGGATCCGATCGGGATCTCTGTGGCCACCGCGTGCGGGCCGAACGCGCGCTTGAGCTGCTCCAGCGTGCGGAAGAAGTCCGCACGCTCCCGGTCGAGCATGTTCACGAACAGCATGCGCGCGATGTCCAGCTCCGCCGCGCGGGCCCACAGGCGCGTCGTGGAGACCTCCACGCCCATCACCGCGTTGATCACGAACACGGCCGACTCGCACACGCGCAAAGCGCCCAGTGCGTCCGCCACGAAGCTCGGCTCGCCGGGCGTGTCGAGCAGGTTGATCTTGCGCCCCTGCCATGCAAACGACGACAGCGCCGCCGAGATCGACATCTGGCGCGCCTGCTCGTCCGGGTCGCAGTCCGACACCGTCGTGCCGTCCGGGACCGACCCGAGACGGTTGGTCACACCCGCCTCGAACAGGAGCGCCTCATGCAGCGCCGTCTTCCCCGACCCTCGATGTCCCACGAGGGCCACGTTGCGAATCCGGTCCGCTGGCGAGTGCATGAGTATCTCCTTCCGCTGGGTACAGCCACGATACCGCCGTCGCTCGCCGTGGTCCAGAGCCCCTACGCGGAATCAACCATCCAGGAGCGGCATCACCTCCGCAGCGATCAGCGCCACCTGATCGAGGTCGTCGATGTCGATCACCTGCAGGTAACAGCGCGAGGCTCCCGCGTCTCGATATGCCCGCAGCCGCTCCGCCACCTCAAGCGGCGTGCCCGCGGCCCCGTTCTCGCGCAGATCGCTCAGCTCGCGCCCGATACGCACCGCCCGCTGCTCCAGGTCGGCCTGTGCCTCGCCGCAGCAAACGGTGATCGCATGCGAGTACACGAGCTCGTCGGGGTCTCGCCCGGCTACGCGGCACGCGTCGCGTACAGCCTCGAAGCGCGTCCGCGTCGTCTGGACGTCCGCGAATGGAACGTTGAACTCAGCGGCAAAACGCGCGGCCAGAGCGGGCGTCCGGCGCTTGCCCAAGCCACCGATGATCACCGGCGGGTGCGGACGCTGGAAGGGCTTTGGCAGCGCAGGACCGGCGCCGACCGAGTAGTGGCGCCCGGAGAACTCGAAGCTCTCACCCGGGGCGGCGCTCCACAGCCCCGTGAGGATCTGCAGTTGCTCCTCCAGGCGCTCGAAGCGCTCGCGTATCGGCGGGAACGGGATCCCGTAGGCGAGGTGCTCGGTCTCGAACCAGCCCGTGCCGAGCCCGAACTCGACGCGGCCGGCACTCATCGCATCGACCTGCGCAACAGCGACCGCCAGTGGACCGGGCAGCCGGAACGTGGCGGAGGTGACCATCGTGCCGAGCCGGATCGTGCTCGTCTCGCGCGCGATCGCGCCCAACGTCACCCAGGAATCCGTCGGGCCGGGCAGGCCGGACCCGGATTTGATCCGCAGCAGATGGTCGGAGCGGAAGAACGCCCCAAAGCCGTGCGACTCGGCCGCCTTGGCCATCAGCAGCTGCTGCTCGTAGCTCGCGCCTTCCTGCGGCTCGACGAAGATCCTCAACTCCACGGTGCCTCCTCGGTCGATGCTCGGTTGCTCACTGCACGATGACAGCCGCGGACACAGCACTACTCTCGGTGCGAGACGGGGTTCCATCCACGAGAGCTCTATCCGCGGAAGTCACAAACGGGGGAACACGTGCATCTCACATCCAGCCTGCGAGCCCGTGGGGCAATCGGGGCGATGCTCTTGGCCGGCTGCCTGTTGCAGGCCACGCAGGCGAGCGCCGACCGCCCTGAAATTCGTGTCGCGCTGCCACACCGGCTCTCACTCCTCGGCCACGGTCATACCGCGGCTGTGCACGGGCAGGCGTGGTTGGCACTACCGGCCGGCTGGCGCAGGCGCCCCGGCGGCCGTAGCCACGCTGCCCACCTGACCTTGGCGCTCTCCCCGTCCTGCAAGGGCGAAGTCGAAGTCCAGGTCTCTGTCAGCCGCACCACGCAACCAATCAGCGCGGAAGTCCGCCAGTACGTCGACTTCTGGTTCGACACGGGCGTGCCCGCCCCGGTCAGGTCCGTCGCCTCACAGACCAACGCCAACCGCAGGTGGCTCCTGGCGGTGCCCTACAGCTCCTCGCCGTCGCTGCCCTCGGAACCCGCGCGGAGGTACGTGAGCCTCTTCTTCGGCGTGTTCGCAGAGCGGCTCGCACCGCACGTCTGGGTATCGATCGGCCTCGGCCCCAGGCTACCGGCCGCCGTGTGCGCGGGGACGGACATCGAGACAGAGCTGCAGCAGGGGCTGGAACTGATGCTGCGCTCGGTACGGATTTCGGCCCGAGTCGGCTAACGGGACGCCACCTGCTACAGATGTGCCTGCGGGCTGGCGACTACGAGCCGGCGCTCTCCGCGACACGAGCTGTCGTGACCGGCGCCTACAACGTCAATTCGGGACGACGCGCCACCGCGTCTCCCAAATCAGTCGTCGAAGGACTCCTCTTGCATACGCGACCTGAGCCGCAGCACAGCCTTGGTGTGCATTTGTGAGACGCGCGACTCGGTCACGCCGAGGACCTCGCCGATCTCGCGCAGGGTCAGGTTCTCGTAGTAGTACAGCGCGATCACGAGCTTCTCTCGCTCGGGCAGCTTCGCGATCGACTCGGCGATCCTGTCCTTCAGGTCGCCCACGTCCAGCGCCCGCGCGGGGTCCGGCGCCCCCGGGTCCTCGATCGTGTCCATCAGCGAGACCTGATCGCCGCTGGCGTCCGAGACGCTCCACAGCTCGTCCAGAGCGACGATCGAGGAGTGCGAGATCGCCAGCAGCGAGTCGTTCAGTTCGTCCACCGTGATGCCCAGCTCCGCCGCCAGCTCCTCGTCGGTGGGCGCGCGCTGCAGCGTGTGCTCGAGCTTCGCGTTCGCGCGCTCGACTTCGCGTGCGCGCGCCCGCACGCTTCGCGGAACCCAGTCCAGCGAGCGCAGCTCGTCGATGATCGCGCCCTTGATGCGCATGATCGCGTACGTCTCGAACTTGATGTCCCGAGAGAGATCGAAGCGCTCGATCGCCGAGATCAGGCCGACGAGGCCGTAGGAGATCAGGTCCGCCTCCTCGACGTGCGGCGGCAGCCCGGCCGCGGTGCGCCCGGCCACGTACTTCACCAGCGGCGAGTACGCAACCACCAGGCGCTCGCGCACACGACTGTCGCCGTCGTTCTTATAACGACGCCACAGTTCACGCAGCTCGATCGGTTTGACGTTCGTCTCCAGGGTTCCATCCCCTTAGGGGCCGGTGGGTATCTCAATCATGCCCGAGGGTCATTCATGCCCGAGGGTGGCTGCGCGCATACGCGCTTCTGAGCCTGGCGGACTCTACCCGAGTGTAAATCTGAGTGCTGGACACACTTGCGTGTCCTAGCAGCTCTTGGATGCTGCGCAGGTCCGCGCCGCCGTCGAGCAGGTGCGTGGCGAAGCTGTGGCGCAGCGCGTGCGGGGACGCCCCCTCGCCCACGCCCAGGCGTGTCGTCCACGTGCGCAGCCGTCTACGAACGTCGCTCGTGCCGAGCGCCCTGCCGGTCTTGCTCAGGAACAACGCCTGCGCTGCCGGGCCCGCCGCGGCCTGATCGGCGAGCTGCGTGCGTCCGCGCTCCAGGTATGCCCGTACAGCAGCCATCGCCGGCTCGCCCACCGGCACGAAGCGCGTCTTTCGCCCCTTGCCCTCGACGCGCAGCTGCTCGGAGTCGTAGTCCACGTCCGCGCACTGCAGCGTGACGATCTCCTCCGCTCGCAGACCGCACGAGTACGCGAGCTCGAACAGGGCTCGGTCGCGCAGCTCCAGCGGGTCCGCCGGCAGGCCGTTGGGTATGCCCTCCAGCAGCCTCGCAGCCTCACGCGCGCTGAGCACGCGCGGCAGATGCGTGCCCCTGCGCGGCGTGGACACCAGGTCGGCGGGATTCTGTGCGATCAGGCCGTGCTCGCGCTGGCTGGAGAACAGCGCCCGCAGCGCCGCCAGCTTACGCGCGGAAGTGCTCGGCGCCGCGCGGCTGTCGCCCGCTTTCGAGCGTTCGGAGAGATGGGCGATATAGCGTCGCACCGCCTTCGGGTCCACCGTCGAAGGCGAGAGCGCGTGCGCATCAGACCAGCGTGCGAACTGGCCCACATCGAGCGCGTACGCGCGGCGCGTGCGCTCGGCGGCGTCGCGCCTGCGCAGATCCTCGTCCAGAAGCGCAATCGCAGCCGCCCACTCGGCGGTCAGCCGCGTCTGCTCGATCGTCCCCGCTGAATCGGCTTGCACTGGCATATCTCCGCCTTGATTCGCCGCGTCGTGTTCTCCGCCTGCCTGACGGTACATTCAACAGATGGGCTCCGCCTGGCTCGACATCGACTGGAGCGCGCACCAGCGTTGGATCGTGGCCGACGGGCAGGCCGTCAACACGATCGAGCTGGGGCCCGAGCGCAGCTCCGCGTCCGCAGACGGCGACGTCCGCCAGCCGCTCGTGTTCGTGCACGGCCTCTCCGGCTGCTGGGCCAACTGGCTCGAACAACTTCCGGCGCTCGCAGCCGAGCACCGCGTGATCACACTGGACCTACCCGGCTTCGGTTACTCGCCGATGCCCTCCGGCGAGATCTCGATCTCCGGCTACGCACGGCTGCTTGACCGGCTTTTGGGCCAGCTGGGTATCGACGCCGCCGCGGTGGTCGGCAACTCGATGGGCGGCTTCATCGCCGCGGAGCTCGCGATCGCCTTTCCCCAGCGCGTGGAGCGCCTCGTGCTCGTCTCCGCCGCGGGCATCTCAACGACCGGGCACCCCGGCACCAAGCGCGTGCTGCCCTCGATGCGGCGACTGGAGACGGTGCTCGCCGCCACCGGCGGCTGGGTGGCCTCCAAGTCCGACACGGTCGCGCGGCGCGCGCGCCTGCGCGAGGCCCTGCTGGCGCTCGTCGTCGCCCACCCCAGGCACCTGCCCGCCGCGCTCGCCGCCGAGCAACTACGCGGCGCCGGCAAGCCGGGGTTCGTCCAAGCGCTGCAGTCGATCCTGGACTACGACATCCGCGAGCGGCTGCCCGAGATCGCCTGCCCCACGCTCGTCGTGTGGGGCGATCGCGATCGCCTCGTGCCGCTGCGCGACGCCGACGTGTTCGTCGAGCTGATCCCCGACGCCCGCAAGGTCGTCTTCCAGGACACCGGGCACATGTCCATGCTCGAGCGCCCCGCCGCGTTCAACGAGCTGCTCGAGGAGTTCCTCGCCGAGTAGCGGCTTCTAGCGGGCGACTGCGCCTGAGGCGGCGCTGCCGACCAGCTTTGCGTACTTCTGGATCGCGACATCGATGTGCTCGTCCGCGCGCGGCGGGCGACTGTACGCACTCACGCGGGCCGCGATCTCCTCATCGGAGAGCGCCACATCGAGCCGGCCCGTGTCCGCGTCGATCGTCAGCTCATCGCCGTCCTGAATCGCCGCGATCGGGCCGCCGCGAACGGCCTCGGGGGCGACGTGGGCGACCATGAAGCCGCGCGTGGCGCCGGAGAAGCGCCCGTCGGTGATCAGCGCAACCTCTTCGCCGAGCCCCTCCCCCACGATCGCCGCCGTCACCGACAGCATCTCGCGCATGCCCGGGCCACCCGCAGGCCCCTCGCCGCGGATCACGACGATGTCGCCTGCCTTCAGCTCATGCGCGAGCACCGCCGCCATTGCCGCCTCCTCGCCGTCGAACACGCGTGCGGGCCCGACCGCTTTGCGCCGCTCGTGCCCTGAGAGCTTCACCACGCAGCCTTCAGGCGCGACATTCCCGCGCAGGATTGCGAAGCCGCCCGTCGATTTGATCGGGTTCGAGAGCGGCCGCACGACAGGCTGGCCATCCGTCTCCACGGCCTCATCGGCGTGTTCGCCGATCGTCCTTCCCGTCACGGTCGGCGCATCCGCGTTCAGGATCCCCGCCTCCTTCAGTCGCGCGAGCACGAGCGGCACGCCGCCCGCTTCGTAGAGCTCTGTGGCCACG
>DATBZG010000260.1:0-7802 GCA_036513335.1 Solirubrobacteraceae bacterium
GACAAGCCCGTCGCCGATCGCGTGAACGGCTACGAATGGGTCCGTGGCCTAGCGAGCGACAGCGGTCTGCGCATCGCCGAACTTGACCACATTCCCGTCGGCGCGCTCATCGTAGGTAACGCACCCGAGTACGCGCCCGCCGTCGATCGGAGCGAGCTGTACATCAACATGCTCGTCACCTCGCGCGGTCACGCCGGGAAGCAACTCGGAAGCGCGCTCATCAAAGCCGCAATCGAAGAGGGCCGAACCGCCGACCGTGAGGTGCTCCGCGTCGACTGCTGGGCAGGCGCGCCCACCCTGGTCGCCTGGTACGAGCGCCAAGGCTTCAAACGCACGGACACGTACGACATCGACGGGTGGAAAGGCCAGATCTTTGCGATGCCTCTGCGCTAGCGAATCCCACGTCCGATCACGGCGAGATTCCCGGTCGAGCAGATCCGGGAGGACGCGGCGCTACTGCTCCTCGGCGTCTGAGCGCTTGAACCGCAGATTGAGGCGGTCGGCCGGGTCTTCGTCCGCTTTGTGCGGGTCGAACCGGCCTCGGGTCAGGGCGCGGATCGTGCCGTCCTCGGGATACTCCACCAGCTCGGGCATCACCTTGTTGGACACCATCAGGTAGCGCACCGGCTCGTCGGTTCGATTTGCCAGCGTGTGGCCGCCCCGGCGGCCCCGGGGGAAGGCGACGATGTCCCCGGGCGCGAGCTCGGACTCGCCCTCGAGCGTCCGTAGCGTCGGCCGGCCGGAGATCACGATGGCCAGCTCCTCCATTGCGTGGTGGATGTGCAGCGGGACGCCCTCGTGGTGCGCAGCGAGCTCGTACAGCGTCCCGCCGAGCAGCTCGCCCCCCGCTGCATCCACGACCGGCTCGGCCCGCAAGCCGGAACGCTCCCTGCTGAACCTCTCAGCGAAGACATTTGGCCGCGTGTTGCTCACGACAGCGATCATAAGACGCTGGGACGCGTGGCCCTGGGACGAGATCAGACTGGCTGGGCCGCAAAGTTGCGTACAGCGGTCATCACGACGGCCGCGACCTCCTTGGGGTGCGAGATCATGACCACATGCGACGCGCCATCCACTTCGGTGATTTGCGCTCCCATCCGCTCGTAGCTGAAGTGGTGGACGCCGGGGTCGATGCACCGGTCGGCGGTCGGCAGCACGGCCCAGACCGGGCGGCTGCGCCACGCAGGAGTCGGAGCGGCCTCGCTGAGTGCGATCTCCCGTGAGTGGGCGCTGGGAGATCGCGTAGAACGTGGCGTCGTCTACCGGGATATCGGCGCAGAAGGACTCGTGGAAGCCCTCGGGCGCGAGCGTGAACTCCTGCCCGCCATCGGGGAGCTGGTGCGGCACGGTGTAGGGGATGATCCCGGGAGCGGGGAACTTGGACTGTAGATCGGTCAGGTTCTCCCCCTCGTCCGGGGCGAAGCCGGAGATGTAGACGAGGCCGACAACATTCTCGGCGACGCCGGCGGCGGTGATCACCGAGCCGCCGTAGGAGTGCAGTCAACGCGGAGCCCTGCTGGGCTATACGGCGTTTCCATCGCTACGGACCAACGGCCCCTGCGGTCGGCGAGCGGCACCACCGTAGCCTGCGCGACACACCCGAGCCGTAGCGTCTGGTAACGGTCCCAGGTAAAAAGTACCCCCGAGTTCCGGGGTCGGCAAGTGCCATTGACGCCAAGATTGCCGCAAAGAGCGAGGTTTACCCGCCGCAGCGCGAGACCGCTCCGCAAGGCGGTCCGGTTACTGACCGGTCCCTGCCAGGCGTTGGGCGCTGACACCCCGGGCTATGCGGAACTCCGCGGCGACCTCGCGTGTCGCCGCCTCGGCTCCGAGCGGAAACACGTGAAGCGCATCCACGCGCGAGATACTGGCAACGCTGGCCGCCAGTTCGCGCGCCAGGTCGATGCCGCCGCCGCGGCTGATCTGCGCCAGGGCTCGCTCAGGAATCGCGACCCCCGGTAGCGCGCAGGCGCGCTCTGCCATACGCGCGCTGCGCAGCAGCGCGACGCTTGCGTAGAACCGCACGTCCGCCAGGATGTCCTCGGCGGCCGCGAGAAAAGTTTCGAGGCGCCCGACGTCGAAGATCATCTGCGACTGCAGGAAGATTGCTCCAGCGTCGATCTTGCGCTGCAGGAGCCGTAACTCCCGGTCCACGTCGTCAGCGAAGGGATTGACGACGGCCCCGACCGCCAGGGGGTGCGCGGCGCTCCATGGCAACGCGCTCGCAATGAGCTGCGTGGCGGTCATGTCGGCCACATGTTCGACGCCGGGCACCGGATCGCCCTGCATGCAGAGGACCGCCTCAGCGCCGAGCGCTGCCGCGCCCACGACCTGGGACTGCAGGGCAAGCCGGTTGCGATCGCGGCAGGAAACATGCACGATTGTCCCCACGCCCTGCTCCCGTGCGAGCGCCACCGCAGCCAGCGGCGACATCCGCGGCTGGCCGGCGTGATTGTCGGTCAACCCGACGACGTCGACGGTGTCGGCCAGAACAGCGATCCGGTCGCTGACGCGCGCGCCATCGGCCTCGGCCGGCAGCGAGATCTCAGCGGACGTCAGGGCGGTCAGCGACACGACCGCTGAAGCTTAGAGCCATCGGTCCGACCTCCGCAAACCTCCGCCCCTCTAGACCTTCCGGTACTCCGGCACCCAAGACCCGTCGTCCTGGCGGACGAAGTCCTGGAATAGCCCCGGCGCCTCCGCGAGCATGATCCGTGCGATCTGGTCGAACACCAGCCGCAGCTCCTCCTCTGCGCCGTCGGAGGTACGCATCTCGATCACGTGGCGCAGCGTGCGCGCGTTGGCCGTCCACAGGATGTCCGTGCTCAGGCCGATCGGCGCCAGGCGGCGCAGCGCCGAGGTGACCTCCTTCTTGACGTGGAACGGCACGCCCTCCTCGTCTATGCCCAGCTCCTTGGCGGCGCTCACCTGAAACTCCTCGAGCTGCTCGACGATCGCCAGCACCTGGTCGCGCACGGGTTCGAGCGCGGGGGGGACACGAAAGCCGATGTCGGTGAGTCGCACGTAGCGCAGGCTCTCCTGGCTGAAGGCCGAGCCGGCGCGATGCCTGACGAGCTCGTGGGTGAAAACTCTCGAACAATTCCGAATCGCGAAACTGTAGTTCGCGTGCTCGAGCACGCTGCCGTGTGCCGAACGCAGGATGTTCGCGAAGTACTCGCGCTGGTCGGTGCGCACCCGTGTGACGTTCGGGTTCAAGCCCGGCTCCCAGCTGCGGTAGCACGCGCGCCCGCCGAACTCGACGATCAGCTCGCCGCCGTTGGGGCTTTCCTGCGCCTCGTCCAACCGGCGCTCGAGCCAGGACTCGCCGCCGACGTCGTGCAAATACGCGCGCATCCCGTCAAGGTCCAGAGACGGGCGTGCGAGGAGGAATACCTGGGGTTTCGTCTCGTGCATCGGGCGCACGATCCTAGGAGGTCTCTCGGACGGGCGCCGGCCGGGTGCGCGAGGTGCCGAGGAGGCCGGAGTCGCTTCGGGGAGCGCTCAGCTCGAGGGGGAGACGGCGAGCACGCTGTTTGGCGCGACCGTCAGCTCGAGGCGATCGCGGGGCGAGGTCAGCTCTGCGCTCAGCACCCCCGCGCGTGTCGGGCCGAGCGTCTGGATTGACGCGGTGCTGACGCCTCGCAGGATCACTGACTGCGCCGTGCGGTGCTCGTTCTCCAGGATCAGCATGCCCGGACCCACCGGGTGGCTGATCGCGCTTGCAACCAGCCCTCGAACATTCAGCTGGCGCAGGGAGGAGCCGATCGGCAGCCATTGGTTGAGCGCCACCAGAGCGCTGTCGAGCGGGCGGCTGAGCACTTCTTCGCCGTTGACGATGAACGGGTCATACGGGCCGTCGCTGAAGTGGAAGCGCACCTCACGGAAGCCGGTCATCAAGGCGGACAGCACGAACCGCACCGCCCACACGGCCGACGCGGGGCTGTCAGATACCCCTGCCACGCCGCCGCATGATGCCGAGTTGGCCTCCGAGATGATCGCCGGCGTCTGTGCGGCCTTCGCGTCGGCGACCACCCAAGCCAGGCTGCGCGGCGTTTCAGCCGCCTCACTGGAGAGCAACCCCGAGATTGTCACCGCCTTGGGCGTCGCGCACGTGGTCAGCGGGTACAGGTGTACCCCGACCGTCTGCTCGTGCAGTTGCGCGATCACCCGCGGCAGTTCGTGCTCCCAGTGCGCCGGGCGCGCCAGTTCCGGTCCGATCAGCGGCGATTCGCCGAGTGCCGGCTTGAGCTGTTCGGCGATCTGCAGGTAGGTGTTCACGGCCAACGTTTCTTCATTCGCCTGCGGCTTGTCCAGCTCGGAGTAGTTCGGCAGTGGGTACAGGTCCGGCTCGTTGCCCAGCGAGAAGTCGAGCCCGTTCGTGGCTGCGCTCTGTGCCCCTGCCACCATCTGCGTCGCCCAAGAAGCCTGACCCGTGCGCGCGTTGAGGCCGACCGTGAGCGGGTCCTGGGCGCTCGTCAGCAGGCAATGCAGCTGCGTCCAGAAGGACGCCGGCAGTGTGTAAAGCGTCGCCGCTTCCCACGACTGCGCCGGAGCGGGCACGGCGCCGGCGGGGGAGGTCTGATCCTGGCTGTCCCCCGCCAGCGCGATCGGTGGCGAGCCGAGCTGCTGCAACTCGGAGATCAATGCCGGGGGGGCGCACACGCCGGCGCCCAGGTCATGAGCCATCACCGGGTACTCCACCGACAGCCCCACAGGCGCCATCGTCACGCCCAGGCCGCCCGCGGCGAGAGTTGGTGTGAATGTGACTTCCGGCGGTGGCGGAACCTCGTGCTTGGTGTGCGCAGCGTGGTGCTCGCGCGGCTTCGTGGCCGCCGACGCCTCCGCGGACCACCCAGCCGCGCAGAGCGCGAGCGCGAGCGAAAGCACAACTATCCTGGTCCCCATCCGCGCAAGGTAACGCTTGACTCGTGGACAGCGCTTCACCCCGCGATTGGAGGCTCTAAGCTGGGCGACCATGGCCACCTCAGCACCTGCCGAGTCGAGCGATCCCGAGCTGGAGGCGACCGCCTGGGATCTCGAGCCGCTCGTCGACGGAGAGGGAGAGGAGGGAGTCGAGCGTCGTCTGACGCAGGCGCTCGAGCGCGCAGAGAGGTTCGCCGGCGCCCACGCCGGCCGCCTCGACGAGCTGGACAGCTCCACCCTGCGGGAGGCCATGAGCGAGCTCGCTGTGATCTACGAGCTCGTCGCGCGGGCCGGCTACTACGCTGCCCTGCGCTTCTCCACCGATACGGCCACGCCGGCCAACGGCGCGCTGCTGCAGCGCGTCCAGGAGCGGGAGACAGCGATCCAGACGAAGCTGCTGTTCTTCGAGCTCGAGTGGGCCGCGCTGTCCGACGAGCGTGCGGAGGAGCTACTCGCCGGACAGGGTCTGGAGTTCTGCGCGCACCATCTGCGCAACGTGCGTCGCTACCGCGATCACCTGCTGAGCGAGCCCGAGGAGAAGATCCTCGCCGAGAAGTCGCTCACCGGCGCGAGCGCATGGACGCGGCTGTTCGAGGAGCTCACCTCCGCGCTCGAGGTCGAGCTTCCCGGTGACGACGCGGGCGAGAAGGTCGCGCTCGACGTCGCGCTCAGCCGTCTGTCGCTCGCCGACCGCAATCTGCGCCGCACCACCGCTGAGGCCGTCACCGCGGCGCTCGCTCCCGGCCTGCGCACGCGCGCCTACCTGTTTAACACGCTGCTTGCGGACAAGGCCACCGACGACCGCCTGCGTAGCTATCCGCATTGGCTGTCTGCGCGCAACCTCTCCAACGAGGCCAGCGACGAGTCCGTGAACGCGCTGATCGAAGCCGTGCGCGCGCGCTATGAGATTCCCCGCCGCTGGTATCGCCTGAAGGCGAAGCTGCTCGGCGTCGAGCGGCTCGCCGACTATGACCGGATGGCGTCTGTCACCGAGGATCAAGCCAGCTACACGTTCGCCGAGGCGCGCGAGATCGTGCTCGACTGCTACTCCTCGTTCTCCCCCGAGCTCGGGTCGGTGGCCAAGCGCTTCTTCGACGAGCGGCGCATCGATGCCCCTGTGCGCCCGGCCAAGCGCGGCGGGGCGTTCTGCGCAGCCGCCGTGCCCTCCGTGTTTCCCTACGTGCTGCTCAACTACACCTCGCGACGGCGTGACGTGTTGACGCTCGCGCACGAGCTCGGCCACGGCGTGCACTTCGCGCTCGCCGCGCCACAGGGCGTCTTTCACCAGAGCACGCCGCTGACGCTCGCCGAGACCGCCTCCGTGTTCGGCGAGACGATCGTCTTCGGACGGCTGCTCGAGGAGGACTCCCAGCCCGCCTCGCGTCTCGCGTTGCTCGCCGAGAACCTCGAGGACACGATCGCCACCGTCTTTCGCCAGGTCGCCATGAACCGGTTCGAGGATCTCGTCCACACCTCCCGGCGCGAGCAGGGTGAGATTTCTGCGGAGCGCTTCGGTGAGTTGTGGAAGGAGAGCCAGACAGACATGCTCGGCGACTCCGTCGAGCTGACAGAGGGTTACAGCACCTGGTGGTCCTACATCCCGCACTTCATCGGCAGCCCCGGCTATGTCTACGCATACGCCTACGGGCAGCTGCTCGCGCTGTCCGTCTATGAGCGATACGAGCAGCTCGGCGCGGAGATGGTGCCGCGCTATCTCGAGCT
Source organism: Solirubrobacteraceae bacterium (assembly GCA_036513335.1). Classification (GTDB taxonomy): domain Bacteria; phylum Actinomycetota; class Thermoleophilia; order Solirubrobacterales; family Solirubrobacteraceae; genus Palsa-744. The sequence goes on from DATBZG010000260.1 coordinate 6,646, forward strand.
GCTCGCTGCCGGAGGCTCGCGCAACCCGCAGGAGCTGGGTGAGATCGTCGGCGTCGACCTCGCCGACCCGGGCTTCTGGTCGGCCGGACTCGATCTCGTGGAGCGCCAGCTGCAGGAAGCCGAAGCCGCCGCCGAGGCGTCGGGACGGCTCGCTTGAGCTCGAGCCTCGCGGGCAAGACCGTCCTCGTCACCGGTGCCTCCCGCGGCATCGGCCTGGCGACGGCGCAGCGCTTCGCCTCGCTCGGCGCGCGGGTGGGCCTCGTCGCCACCAACGGACAGCTGCTGGCCGAGGTGGACGGACAGATCGAGGGCGCCCATCACGTGGTGGCCGCCGACCTCCTCGACCCCTCCGAATGCGCACGCGCCGTCTCTGAGGTGAGCGCGGCGCTCGGGCCGGTCGATGTGCTGATCAGCTGTGCGGGGGTGCTGCGTCGCGACTTCGTCGAGGACGTCAAGCCCGAGGACTTCGAGCAGAGCTTCCGCCTGAACGTCGGCGCCGCCGTCTGGCTCACACAGGGCGTGCTACTGGGCATGCGTGAGCGCGGCTTCGGGCGGATCGTGCTCGTCTCCTCCGAGCTCGGGCTGATCGGCGGCCCCTCCTACACCTCCTACTGCACGAGCAAGTGGGCGATCGTCGGCCTCGGCGAGGTGCTCGCGCACGAGCTCGCCGGCAGCGGCGTGCGCGCCACCGTGGTGTGCCCCGGCGACGTGCGCACCGACCAGCTCCAAGAGGAGCACGAGTGGGGGCCGACCGGCGGCGTCACGCCCGAGAAGGCGATGTCCGCCGACTACGTCGCCCGCGCGATCGTGCGCGCGGCCGAGCGCGGCAAGCCGGTCGTCGTGATCGACAGACCGCACCTGCGCGCCGCGTTCTGGGTGATGCGCCGCGCCCCGCGTCTGCGCGTACCGATCGTCGCAGACGCCTACAAGCAGCTCGTGCGCGAGCGGCGCGCGCCCGCGCCGCCAGCCGGCGTCCCGGACTGACAGCAGTCAGTCGCGTAGGCCGTTGAGCACCGCCGTGGCGGTTCGCTCGCCGCTGAACATCGCTCCCTGCAGCGACGCCGTATCGCGGTGGTCGCCGCACACGAACAGCGAGTCGCCAAGTGCTACCCGCTGGCGGGGGTGAAGCGGCGGCCCCTGCTCGGGTTGGCCGTGCG
>DATBZG010000261.1:0-6115 GCA_036513335.1 Solirubrobacteraceae bacterium
ACCTCGAGCGCCGACGGCTGGCTCGTCTGCCAGTAGCGGGCGTAGTCGCCCGCGCTCATGATCACCGCGCCCGGCGACCAGCCGAGGTTGGTCGTGATCGCGGCCACCGCGAACGGTGCCGCACCGGTGGGCGTCAGCAGCGTGAAGGGCGAGCCGACATGCAGGTCGTGTTCTTGGGCAAAGCCGCCCGACACCGTCGCCCACCCCCCGGACCTCACCAGGCGGGCCGCGTGCCGCTCGCCGCCGTGCAGGATCTGGCTTGCAGGGATCGGATCGCTGTCTCCGCGCGGTCGAGCGATGATCCACAGGCGTCGCCGACCGGCATCTAGGAAGCCGCCCTGGTAGACACGCACCGACGCGACCCCCGGTGCGTGTTCGATCGCCGCGGTAGCGCCTTCGGGATTGAACGCGTTCGTGGTGAGGTCGTTGCCGCCGGTGGTCACCCATAGCTGCGCGGTGTGCAGGTATTCGCTGAAGTTCGCGTCCAGCCCGCGCAGCAGATCCGCACGGGCTCCTCCGATCGCCACGCTGCCGTAGACCGCGAGCGCCGCGATCCCGGCGAGCGCCACCGAGCGCGTCGTGATCGCGCGAAGCTCGGACACGACCACGATCAGTGAGCTGCTGCGCACGCGCTCCCCCGCCCACTGCAGCAGCCGCGCCACGCCCGCGAAGACGGCCGGAATCAGCAGCAGGATCACCAGCGCCAAGGCCATCCCGCCGAGGATCGTGAGGCTCGTCGACAGCAGCACCAGGGCCGAGATCGCCGCGAGCGAGGCGAGCCCCGCAGTCGCAAGCCTCATCCACGTTCCCTGCGCCAGCACCTCACCGCCGTCCGAGCGATCTCGTAGCACCGCGTCGGTGGGGCGGCCTGGGCGCAGATCCAGTGCCGGCGACAGCGAGGCGAGCATCGTTGCGAGCACGCCGCAGCCGAGCGCGATCAGAATCGTGCCGACGTGAAGCGCCTCGTGCTCTCCGATCGGAAAGGCGGTCATCAGGTACGTGGGGATGCGATGGAGGAACGCCCGCGAGAGCAGCGCACCGAGCGCCACGCCCGCCGCCGAGGCGAGGACGCCGAGCACGGCGGCCTGGAACATGAGCAGCACGACGATCTGACGCCAGTCGTATCCCTGGATGCGCAGGCCGGCCACGAACCGCCGTCGCTCGGGCACGGTCAGCAGCATCGCGTTGAGCGCCAGCAGGAAGCCGACCATCACGCTGATCGCCGCGAACAGGTCAGTGGACTGGTCGTTTGGTTTGACCGCCTGATCGAGGAGCTGCAGCTCGTTGTCGGCCGGCACCACGTTCAGTTGACCGGCGGCGAGGATGCGCAGCTCACGCGCGACCTCAGCGTCGGCTCCACGCCGCGGCTCGATCAGGACCTGTGTGATGCGCCCTCCCATGTGTGTCAGCTCCTGCGCCGCTTCCAGCGGCGCGACGGCTACGGGGCTCGAGGCGAGCACGCCGAAGCTCGCGGTTTTGAGCACCGCGCCGACCGGCACCGACTGAGCGGCGCCCAGGGCGAGCACTTTCACGTACTGGCCTGGTTCGGCTCCGACCGCGCTCGCCACGCTCTGTGGCAGCAGCAGGCCGCCGGCGATGTGCACGCTCGCGCTGACGCCCACGCCGCGCGTGCCGAGGCCGCCCAGGTCGAACACGGAAGGCGTCACGCCCAGCAGCTGCACAGGCTCTCGCCCGTGCGGTCCAATGACCGTGACGTCCTCACGCAGAACCGGCGCTGCCGCCCGCACGCCGGGCAGGCGTCGGCTCGAGCGGGACAGTGATTGTGGGAAGCCCTCCGCTGAGCGTGCCGCCAGCTCCAGCCGCGCGGAGCCGACGAGCTCGTGAATCAATTCCTGTGACGAGCCGGTGATGCTCGCGTTCGCGACGAGCACGCTGAGGACGAGCGCCACGCCCACCGCAATGCCGCTGCCGGCGAGCAGCTCCTGCACGGCGTGCGCGCGCAGGCGCAACCGATACAGGTGAACCAGCATGCTGAGGCGCATCCCCGCGATCGCGGGGTGGAAGGGCCTTCTCACGCGCCGGGCGCAGCCTGCTCCGGCTTGATCCCGTCCTCCAGGTGGCCGTCGCGCAGCGTGTGCACACGGTCCACGAACTGTGCGGCGTCGCGGTCGTGTGTGACCAGCAGCGCCGGGATCCCACGCTCATGGCATATGTCGCGCAACAGCGCCATGACCTCGTGGCTGCGTTTGGAGTCGAGGTTGCCGGTGGGCTCGTCGGCGAGGATCAGCCGGGGGTCGTTGGCGAGCGCGCGTGCGATCGCGATGCGCTGGCGCTCCCCCATCGAGAGTTCCTCCGGGGTGTGCTCGGCGCGCGCCGCCATGCCCACGCGTTCGAGCCACGGCATCGCCCGGAGCCTGCCCTCGCGCAGGTTGCAGCCGCCCCCGGTCAGCTTGATCGTGGCGTTGTCGAGCGCAGAGGTGTGCGGCATCAGGTGGAACGCCTGCAGGATGAAGCCCACGTCGCGCCGACGATAGAGCGCGCTCTCGCGCTCGGAGAGCTCGCTGAGGAGCTTGCCGTCGAAGGCGACGCTGCCGCTGTCGGGCGTGCTCAGCGCCGCCGCCAGCATCAACAGCGTCGTCTTGCCCGAGCCGCTCGGACCGTAGAGCGCCACGAATTCCCCCGCGGAGATCGTCAGCGATACGCCGTCGACCGCCTTGATCGTCTCAGTACCGCTGGGGAAGTGCTTGACGACCTCGCGCAGCTCTAGCGTGCTCACTGCCCGGCACGCTCCGTCCCGAGGCGCCGGCGCCCCGGCAACGGAACGACCGTTCCCCGCGCTTCCGTCGAGACGAGCTCTCCATCGGAGATCGACACGAGCACGCTGAAGCCCTGCAGCGCGGACATTTCCTCTGAGGCGACGAGCAGCGCCATCTCGCGCTCACGCGCCACCGCGCGCAGCATCGTGTAGAAGCTGTCGCGGTCTCGCAGGCTTGGGAACAGCGCCGGTTCGTCGAGCACCAGCAGCCGTGGGTCCCGCGCGAGCGCGCGCGCGAGCATCACCCGCACGCTCTCCGTCAGCGACAGCGAGCTGGTCAGCTCGTGGGCGCCTCCGGCGCCGATCTCGACGCGGTCGAGCACGTGCATCGCCCGGCGCCTGGCCTCGCGCATCGTCAGCCCCTCGCTTCCGAGTGAGGTGGCGACGTGGTCGACGACGGTCTCCCCGGGGCTCGACCGCCAGTCGCCCGCGGACATGAAGGCCATCTCGCCCCGCAGCAGGCGCCCGCGCTCACGGCTCGCCATCCGCGCCAAGTCGCGCCCGTCGAAGCGGATCGTGCCGGCGTCCGGCAGCGCGATGCCCGTCGCCAGGCGCAGAAGCGTCGACTTGCCCGAGCGCCGCATGCCGTAAACGCCCATCGACATCCCTGCATCGATGTCGAGCGACACGCAGTCGAGGACGACGATCTTGCGTTCACCGTCCGGATAATGCTTGCTGACGTTCAGAAAGGAGAGCAGCGGCGTCATCGCGGCGGTCTCGCTAGTTATGCGGTTCCTGGAATTCGTTGATGCGCCTTCGGGTGCGGGCGGCCCAGTCGATCTCGACCTGCAGTTGTGCATAGACGGCGTCGCGCGTGCAGTCCATGCACAGTGCCGTCCATGAGCGCGGTGGGCCCTCGGTCGGAGAGACGAGTTGCGCCAGCACGAGGCATTCGCGCTCGTACGCCTTCAGCGCGGCCAGCAGGCGGCGGGCGTCCTCATGGCGGGCCACAGACAGCTTCGCCTGCAGCCCCAGGCGCACCGGCTCGCGTGGAAGCAGTGTCTCCATCCAGAGCGTCAATGCCCCGGGGGTCTCCTCGGTGGGGTAGTAGACGAGATGCGTGCGGCGCAGGTTGTTGCGCTTGGGCTCGTCTCGGGACACCGCGAGCCCTGTCTTCTCCAGCTGCTCGAGCAGCCTGTAGACGTCGTTGGTGTCCACGCGCCAGGTCTCTCCGAGACGCACCGATAGGCGGTTAGCGAGGTCGCCGCCGTGTCCGGGGCGCTCTAGCAGCAGGCCGAGCAGCGCCCCGCGCAATGGCGTGGAAGGGCCCCGCATCCACCTCGTCTTCTCTGGACTTGCGCTCGCCATCTCTCCTCGTCTCCATTCGGAGGACTCGCCGAGACAATACAGCAAGCCGAGCACGTGTCGAATCGTTCCGACATGCTGTCCGGACCATTTTTACAGCGCGAGCACCCCGGCTCCGGTGAAGCGTCCCGCGCGGAGATCCGCTAGCGCCTCGTTGGCCTCCTGCAGCGGATAGGTGGTGACGTGGGTCTCGACCGCGGCCCGCGGCGCGAGCGCGAGCAGCTCATCACCGTCGCGGCGCGTCAGGTTCGCGACTGAGCGCACGCTGCGCTCCTCCCACAGGATGTCGTAGGGGAAGGAAGGGATGTCGCTCATGTGAATTCCTCCGCAGACGACCGTCCCCCCTGGCGCGAGCGCTTGCAGCGCGAGCGGCACGAGCGCGCCGTCGGGCGCGAACAGGATTGCGGCTTCGAGCGGTTCCGGAGGCGTCTCGTCAGAGCCCCCCGCCCACGCGGCGCCGAGCTCCAGCGCGAACGATTGCGTGGTCCCATCGCCGGGTCTCGTAAACGCGAACACCCGCCTGCCCTGCCAGCGGCAGATCTGCGCGAGGATGTGCGCCGCGGCGCCGAAGCCGTACAGGCCGATGCGCTTGGCGTCCCCGCACATCCGCAGCGCGCGATAGCCGATCAACCCCGCGCACAGCAATGGCGCGGCCTGGACGCTTGAGAAGCTGGACGGGATCGGGAAGCAGTAGCGCTCGTCCGCGACCGTGTACTGCGCATAGCCGCCGTCGATGTTGCGACCGGTGAAGCGGGCGTTCGGGCACAGGTTCTCGCGTCCGCTCGAGCAGTACTCGCACTCGCCGTCGGTCCAGCCGAGCCAGGGCACGCCGACGCGGCCGTCGCGCATGCGCTCGCCGCTGGTTCCCTCGCCGCGGGCCTCGACGGTGCCGACGATCTGGTGCCCGAGAACGCGCGGGGGAGAGGGCACCTTCACCTCGCCGTCGAGCAGATGCAGGTCCGTGCGGCAGAGCCCGCACGCCTCCACCCGCAGCAGCAGCTGACCGGGACCGGGCTGCGGGATCGGGAGCTCGACCTCGCGAAGCGGCCGGCCAACCTCCTCGAACACCATCGCCCTCATTGTGCCCGTCGGTGCACCTTGCGCCATAGTTGCCTGGAGTGAACCACGAATCGGTGCTCCTGCAGTGACCGCGGCGCTCTACTTCAGCCACCCGTCCTCGCTCGAGCACGATCCGCGCGTGCACTCGCCGGGCCACCCCGACACACCCGAGCGCCTGTTCGCGCTCCAGGCGGCTCTGGCGGAGCGCGACTGGCTCGGCTGGGAGCGCCGCGAGGCCCCTGCAGCGGGCGAGTCACAGCTCGAGCTGGTGCACTCCTCCGGGCACGTGCGCGCGATCGCGGAGCTGTGCGCGGCCGGAGGTGGCGCGATCGATGCGGATACGTTCGTCGGCGAGTCCTCCTTCCGCGCGGCGCTGCATGCCGCGGGCGCCGCCGCTGCGATGACCTCCTCGCTCCTCGCCGGCGAGGCGCCGGTCGGCTTCTGCGGCGTCAGGCCTTCAGGTCACCATGCCGAGCGCGACCGCGCGATGGGTTTCTGCCTCTTCAACAACGTGGCCGTGGGCGCCGCCGTGGCGATCGCTGAGCTGGGCCTGCGCCGCGTGTTCGTGCTGGACTGGGACGTGCATCACGGCAACGGCACGGCCGAGATCTTTCGCCGGCGCGCGGACGTGCTATTCGCGAGCATCCACCAGATGCCGCTGTACCCCGGCAGCGGTCCGCTCCAGGACGCAGGATCGGGCCCTGGCGAGGGCTACACGATCAACCTGCCGGTGCCGCCCGGCTCACAGGAGCCGCTGTGGATGGGGCTGCTCGAGCAGGTGGTGGCGCCCGCCGTGCGCGTGTTCGAACCGGAGCTGGTGCTGGTTTCCGCCGGCTTCGACGCTCACGCGGACGATCCGCTGGCAGATTGTCGCCTGCAGACGGGCTCGTTCGTGAGGATGGCCGCATCTGTGCGCGATCTGGCGCACGCCGCAGGGATTCCCTTGGGCTTGGTGCTCGAGGGCGGCTACAACAG
>DATBZG010000262.1:0-3337 GCA_036513335.1 Solirubrobacteraceae bacterium
CGCCTCGGTCAGCCCGGTGATCGCGCCGAGCAATTCCGGTGGGGTGCCTCCGAGCAGCTGCGCTCGGAGCATCACCGATTCGACGTACGCCTGCGAGTGGTTGTAGGAGAAGATCGCGGCCTTGATGTTCGTGTTGCCACCAGCGGCGCGTAGGTACCTGGCCGCGGCGAAGATCGCGTCGGCGGGGTTGTAGGGATCCTTGTAGCCGTCGCCGTTGGCGTCGACGCCGTACTGGCCCCACTCGGTGGGCAGGAATTGCATCCAGCCCTCGGCGCCGGCGCTCGAGACGCTGAGGTCGCGCCCGTAGTCGGTCTCGACCTCGTTGATCCCCGCCAGGACCTGCCACGGGATCCCGTACGCGGTTCCGGCGGCCTGGAAGATCGGCAGTAGGAACGGCGGGATCTGGAAGCTTTCGATGAAGAAGCTGGGGACGCCCGCGATCGAGGAGGTCAGGTCGAGCGGGAGCTGAGGCGTCAACGTCAGCTTCGACGGCGCCGGCGCCTTTTGCTTTGCGCGCACGCCGCTTTCGCTCGTGCCTTCGCCGGTTTCAGCTCCGCCACTCCCGGGTTCGCCGGCGGACGAGCTCTTTGGCTTCGACTGCACTTCTCCCTGGACCGCCGGAGATCCACCGCTCGTGCTCTGGACGCGCTGCGCCTGAACCTGCGGCGCAACGGCTTCGGGAGCAGGCACTGTGATCGTGGCTTCTTCCTGTGCGCTCGTGCCGGTCGGGGGCGTGACGGTCACAGTCTGCGTCGCCGCTTCGCCGGCTTCAGGTGCGGTGCTCGTGGCTTCCCCTGCGAGGCTCGCTGCGGGGACGCTGAGCGCGACCAGCGCGAGCGCGGGCACCAACAGGCGGAGGGGCAGCGATCTCGAGCTCATCGGGTCATTCGTTCCCGAGCAGGTAGTTGAGGAGCATTCCGCCAGCTTCGCTTTCCGCAGCTGAGGGCGTGTAGTACGTCGTGCCCGAGGTCGAGCCGCCAACCGGCTGGGCGCTCGTCGTCTTGCTCGACCCGGCGGTGGAGATCGACTCGAGTTCGCTGGCGCTCGGCGCTGAGCCAGGATATTTGGCGAGCGCCTGCGCGGGCGTGGCGCCTTTGATGACGGCGAGCGTCCTCGCCATCACGAGGCCCATTTCCTTCGGCTGGCCAGTTGAAGCGGCGCTGGCCGTCGCCGACGTCCCGCTGCTGCTGAAGAACCTTCGCCGGCAACCCGCGTTCGACGATGGCTGGGTCGTGTACGTGAGGCAGTTGTTGGCAACCGATTCGGCGCGCAGGAAGTGCCCGAGCGCGTCATAGCCGTTGGAAGCGCCGGCGCCGGTGAAGATGAAGTCGAGGATGCGCTCCAGCCCCCCGGTGTTACGCAGGCTTTCGAGCAGGCCGGCGAAGTTGCTGGTGAAAGGCACCGCGGCGCCACCGAGCGTCTGCAGGCGTTTGAGTAGTGGTTTCGTGGCCACGAGCGCCGGGCCGGAGACCTTCGATGTCTTGCCGAGGTTCGCGGTGAACTGTTCGGTGCTCTTGGAGAACGCCGGCAGGCTCGTGAACACCTTGTCGAGCCCTGGCGCTGCCGCTTTCAGGTCGGTGAACGTCGGCGTCGTCTGTTCTGCGAAGCGCTGGATGCGTTCCATCGCCGGCCCGAGCTGCTTGAGGAACGGCGGGAAGTCCTTGAGGTTCTGTGCGAGCGAGCCGCGGGTGGCGGCACTCGCCTGGGAGACCGTGTTCGCCTGCTGGATGAAGTCCGCAACGCGCCCACTGACTTTCGCCAGCGGCGCCAGCGCCTTGTCGGAGTCGACCGCGAGTTTGGCGAGGACGTGGTTCTCCCCGGCGAGGATCCCAAGCACCTTGTCGAGTTCCTGCAGAGCCGGGTTGGCGCGCTTGACCACTTCGCTGAGGTCGCTGCCGCGCCCAGCCAGTCCGGCGCCCAGTTCGTTGAGGATGATCGTGAAGCGCTGGCGTTCGGGCAGGCGCTGGATGTCTCCGAGCAGGTCGACGTCGACGGGGCTGGAGGTGTTCTGCACGGGGAGTAGGTAGTCGCCCGCCCCTTCCCGGCCGCTGGGGATCTTCTTCAGCGCCGGCGGCAGCGGGCTGCCTTCGACGCGCGGCTGCGTGGGCAGGCAGTCGACGTACTTCTCGCCGATCAGCGACTGCGGGCTGATCTTGCAGGAGGCGTCGGAGCGGAAGTCCTTGAAGCCGGGGTTGGTGATCTTCAGGATCACCGCGGCCTTCGCCTGCGGCGTGGGCGTGACCGTGCCGACCGTGCCGACAGTCACGCCGTCGACCTTCACGTTCTCGCCGGAGATCAGAAAGCCGGCGTCGTCGAAGATCGCGCGGACCGTGTAGGAGCCGTTGGAGCCGCCCGCGGCGGTGGCGAGCAGCACCACGACCACGAGCGCGGCGACGCACGCGGCGCCTGCGATGCCGGCCGCCAACCTCCTCCTCCCCGCGCTCTGCGTCCTCAACCCGATCCTTCCTTGCGTTTACAGCGAACGGGCGGCCCCACCATTTCAGTGAGGCCGCCCACACAGCCTTGCCTGCGGTCGAGCTTACGCCCTCGCGGGCGCAAACCCTCCCGCAGCCCCTACTTCTTGGGGCACGGCGACTTGTACGTCGCGTCCACCGTCTCCGGTTTCGACAGTTCCCCGTTTTCGGCGAAGATCACTTCGGTCTTCAACGGAAAGCCGCCTTTGGGGCACTTCGTGGGAACACGCCCGTAGTAGATCGTTTTCCCGTGTGACTTGTACGCCGAGCCTGCCTTGACCTTGATCGACGTGACCGACGCGTACGGCGCGCCGGGCACGCTCGCGACGAGCGGGATTTCGGTGATCAGCTCGGGGCCATAACCGCCGCCGCCGCCGAGGTTCACGTAATGGCCCTTGGAGAGGATTTCCAGCGACACGGGCGTGTGGCCGTCGCTGAAGAACTCGATGCCGCCGCCCGGCGCGTAGAAGGATGAGATTTCAAGGCTCTCTACGACGCGTTCGCCGCCGAACGTCACGAAGCCTTCCGCGGTACCGACCGGGCCGGCCGCTGAGCCCTTGGAGCACTTGACCGGACCGAACTGTTCGAGCGTCGTCGTCGAGCACGTCGGGAAGCCGCTCGTGTGCAGCTTCGAGCCGCTGGGCAGGAAGAAGTTGACGCCGATCAACGGTGGCGGGGAGTTGTCGTATTCCGTCCCCGAGATTTTGTATTCGGCCTGCAGCGCGGTGCCGGCGCCAAGGATGTTGCCTGTGTGCGGGAAGCCCGGAATCGGCACGGCCTCCGCTTTGAAGGTGACCGTCGGCAGCGCCGAGGCGATGCCGGGCAGCGCAAGAAACGCGAGGCCCAGGACGGCAAGACAGGTG
>DATBZG010000263.1:0-42690 GCA_036513335.1 Solirubrobacteraceae bacterium
GACGGTGGGGTCGTTGGCCATCAGCGCGACAGGACGCCCTTCTATCTCCCCCACCCCGGTGACAACACCGTCTGCGCCGAGGCCGTCGCCGTCCCAGTTGGCGAGCAGCGCCTCCTCTGCGAAGGACCCGTCGTCGAGCAGCAGCGCCACGCGCTCGCGCACGGGCAGCTTCCCCTGCTCGATCGCCTTCTCGCGATGGCGCTCGGGACCGCCACCGAGCGCGCGCTCGGTGGCGTCGCTGAGCTTGCTCACGGTCGCGGCAGCCCTCGATAGCGGTGGCGGCCGCGCCGGCCGCGCCCGAGATGACGTTCGTGGCGCGCCTGCAGCCGCGCGTGCACCACATCAAGGTCCGAGCCAGGCCCGAGCAGCGCCCATGCGTCGCGGATCACTGGCAGCAGCGTCACCCCAATCACCCAGCCTGGCCAGAAGGGCGTATGCGCGCCGACGGCGAGCCATACGCCGACGCTGATCGCGGAGACCCCGAGGCTGCCACCGGCCTCCTGCGCGAGCCGACGGCGGAGCTGTCCCTTGCGCTTGCGCAGCGCAAGCGCGACCGAGGTCGAGCTGACCGGCAGATCGGCTCGTAGCGCGTCGAGGTCCGCGCGTGTCCTCGCCCGGTAGGCGCCGCCGACGCGCTCCTCCATCTCATCGGACGACAGGCGCCCGGCGAGCGCGTGCTCACGGAGCTCCTCAACCAGCTGCTCACGGTCGGCATCGGCGACGCGCAGCTGCGAGGGGTCGGGCATCCTCTGAATGTAGTCCAGTCCGCTGCCGCGCGCCAGTCCGGGGCCACGGCGATGACATATGTCCGGTGCATGTATGCCGCGCGCTCACGGCGCGTACGCTCGGTGGCGTGAGAATCCGCTTGCGAACAAGGGAGTAGAAGATGACGCGTAGCTGGCACAGGCCAATCCTCGCGCTGATCGTGCTCGTGGGAGCACTCGCAGTGAGCGCGTCCGCGCAAGGGTTCACGGTTACGAAACTCGGGGAAGGAAAAATGGTCGCCGGCTCGGCGCAGCTGATCAAAACGACCGCGGGAACGATCGAATGCAAAAAGGCCTCCGCGGTCCTCGACTTCACCGCGTATACGTTCGAGATCGTGGAAGTGTCCAAACTCAAATATTCGGAATGCGCTGGTCTCGGCACGACCGCCAGCGTGACCCCCGCGTCCTATGAGTTCAACGAAAACGGAGCGATGCAGCTCGAGAAAGCCATGACGATCGAACCGGAAGCTCTGGGGTGCAGCTTTGTGTTCGAACGGGCAACCGGGGAAACGGTCTCATATTCGATCGACGCAAGCGGTCGGCTGGTGCTCGACCTCGACGTGTCAGGCCTTCCCTACAGCGGCACCGGCGGTGTATGCGGGGGCAGTGGGAAAGCGAAATACAGCGGCGTGCTGGAAGCAGAAGACACAGGCGGCAAATTCGTCTGACACCATCGCGCCGGCCCGCCGGGCGTCCCTCAGAGCGCAGCGTTCGGCCGCGGACTCTCACCTGAGTAGTCGTAGAAGCCCATGCCCGACTTGCGCCCGTACCAGCCGGCGCTGAGCATCTTACGCAGCATCGGTGGGCGCGCGAAGCGCCGCTCGCGGAACTCCTCGAAGAGCACGTCGCAGATCGAGCCAAGCGTGTCCAGGCCGACGAAGTCCGAGAGTGTGAGCGGTCCCATGGGGTGCCCGGCGCCGGCCTTCATGGCCTCGTCGATCTCGTCGATCGAGCCGACGCCCTCTTCGTAGGCGCGCATGCCGTCGAGCAGGTAGGGCACGAGCAGCCGGTTGACGATGAAGCCGGCCTTGTCCTTGGTGGGAATCGCGAGCTTTCCCTCCGAGCGGGCGAACTCGAGCGCGGTGTCGAATGCCTCGTCCGTGGTGGTGATGCAGCGGACGACCTCGACGAGCTTCATCACCTGGGCGGGGTTGAAGTAGTGAAGGCCGACGAACTGGCCGGCGCGGCTGGTGGCGGCGGCCTGGTCGATGACGGCGAGCGAGGAGGTGTTTGTGGCGAACACCGCGTCGGGCTTGACGATCCGGTCGACCTCACGCCACATCTCGAGCTTGAGGGGGAGGCTCTCGGTGATCGCCTCGATAACCAGATCGCAGTCGGCGAGCTCGGCGTAGTCGACAGTTCCGTGCAGGCGCCCCCGGATGGCGTCGGCATCCTCCTGGGTGGACTTGCCTTTCTCCACAGCGCGCGCGAGCTGCTTCTCGATCTTGCCGATCCCCTTTTGCAGGGTCGCCTCGTCTACCTCTCGCAGGACGACCTCATACCCGGACTGGGCGGCCACCTGGGCAAGGCCGTGACCCATCAATCCCGCTCCGAGCACTCCCACCTTCTCGATCCTCTGCGCCATTGGCCCTCCCTCGGTTTCTCTGTCTTGCGCGGCAGCCTATACGGGTACTCTCCGATAGGTGAGCGATACCGAGGAGGGCACAGGCGCGGAGGACTTCGACCTAGCGGCCGCGGGGTTGCGCATCGACGGTGCGGACCTGGCGACATCGGTGAAGGTGCTCGCGGCGAAGCTCGAGCAGGCGTTGCCGGGCGTGACGCGTGTGGAGCGCCGCGGCGGTGGCCTGCTGGGACGTGGCGAGAAGCAGGTCCGCCGCGTGCAGGTAGAGCTGGGGTCGTGTTGCTATGAGCTGGCGGTGGACGGCCCTCGCGTGCAGGGCTTTCGCGAGCGTCAGTCGGGAGGCATCGCGATCAAGCGCGAGGCGCTCGATCCGGACGCGTGGATCGCGGCGCTGACGGCGGACCTGCACACCGAGGCACAGCGCAGCGCGCAGGCGCGCACGGCGCTCGAGGAGCTGCTGCGCTGAGATGAGCGAGCGCGCGCTGCGATGAGCGATCCCGAGCAGCGCTATGAGCAGGAGCAGGCAGAATCGCTGGCGCGGATCGAGCGCGGAGGCATCCCGATCTCAGCGGAGCGGCGCCTGGCGGAGCTGAAGGAGAGCGGCGGCGCGGCGACGTTCACCTCAGACCTTTCGGTGAACGGCTTTGCCCTGTGCCACCAGCTGGGATTGAAGCCGCTGTCGCAGGTGATGGGCAGCTCGATCTACCAGATGGGCTACCAGGGAGCGTGGGGCGCGATGGGCTTCGGCAACGCGATCCTGCTGGAGCTGGACTCGCTCTCGCAGGCGCTGAACGAGGTCCGCAGCCGCGCGCTGGTGCGCCTGGGGCAGGAGGCGCACCTGTTGGGAGCGGATGCGGTGGTGGGCCTGCAGACGCGCGCTGGCGAGAGCCAGCTGGAAACGGGAACGCTGGCGCTGGAGCATGTGGTGGTGGGCACGGCGGTGCGCCGCGAGGACGCACACGTGCAGCACCCGATCCTGACGGAGCTCTCGGTGGCGGAGTACGCGATGCTGCTGCAAGGCGGCTTCGAGCCGCTGGGGATCGTGGCGTGGAGCGCGGTGTTCTTCACGAGCTACCGCTACGGCGGGATGATGGGCGGCGCCCCGATGTCGATGGGCGTCCAGAGCTTCGAGCTGCGCGAGTTCACGCAGGCGATCTACAGCGCGCGCGAGGCGGTGATGCAGCGGATCACCGCCCAGGCTGCGTCGCTGGGCGCCTCGGGCGTGGTGGGCATGAAGATCGGCCACACCGTCAGCCCGAGAACTTTGGGCGGCGGCGGCGTGGGCATGCGCGAGGTGAGCGGGATGATGGTGACGTTCACGGCCGTCGGCACCGCGATCCACGAGCGCTCGGACACGACTGTGAAGGCACCGAAACCGACAATCGACCTGTTCGGATGAGAAGGAGCGAGAAGACATGAACGAGCGCGAGACCCCGTATGACCCAACCTCCCTGGAGGGCGTCCCGGAGGCGGGCCGCGCCCGTCTGGAGCAGAACCGCCAGGGCCTGTTCACCTCAGACCTGTCGGTGAACGAGTTCCTGCTGGTCAAGCAGGCGGGCTTCGAGCCGCTGGGCCTGGTGGTGGGCAGCTCGATCTACCACATCGGCATCCAGGTGGCGGGCTGGAAGAAAAGCCAGGAGATGACGGTGCTCTCGGAAGCGATGTACGGCGCGCGCCAGCTGGCGATGACGCGTATGGAGGAGGAGGCGGACCAGCTGGGAGCGGACGGCGTGGTGGGTGTGCGCCTGGACATCGGCCGCTACGAGTGGGGCCAGGACATGGCGGAGTTCATCGCGATCGGCACCGCGGTGAAGCACCGCGACGGCGTGATGCACCGTGCGCCCAACGGCCGCCCGTTCACGAGCGACCTCTCAGGCCAGGACTTCTGGACGCTGCTGCGCACGGGCCACCGTCCGGTTGGCATGGTGATGGGCAGCTGCGTGTACCACGTGGCGCATCGCGGCATGTTCCAGTCGATGGCGCAGACGGGCCGCAATGTGGAGCTGTCGAACTTCACGCAGGCGCTTTATGACGCGCGCGAGCTGGCGATGGAGCGCATGCAGTCCGAGGCCCAGGAAATCGGCGCGGAGGGGATCGTGGGCGTGCAGCTGCAGGAGAAGAGCCACGGCTGGGGCAGCCACACGATCGAGTTCTTCGCGATCGGAACGGCGATCGTGCCGCGCGAGGGCCACACGGAAGAGATCGAACCGCCGACGACGGTGCTGGACCTGAGCTGAGAGAGACGTTATGGGGCTCCGCCTGACGGCTCCGCCGGGTGCGTGCGCGTGGCGCGGATCAGGCGGACAGCAGACCCATGAGCTAGCGGGTGGTCCGCTCCTCGACGCCGTCGAGATAGCGACGTAGCGCGTCACGCACGAAACGTGACAGCGAGACACCGCGATCGCGAGCGCGTCGCCTGGCGCGCTCGATCAGCACTGGGTTGGCCCTGATCGTCAGCCGCTGCATCATCATTCGGGCACGCTAGCAGGGGAGTCCATACCGTGAACGGTCACAGGATCTACAGGAGGCACGCCATGAGCATCGTCTACACCGAGGATCGCGACCACGTCCGGCACGTGGTGTTGAACCGCCCGGAGAAGCGCAACGCGATGAACCAGGAGCTGCTGCTGGCGCTCGGCGCGGCGCTGCGCGAGGCCGCCGCTGAGCCGTCGGTTCATTGCGTGGTCCTGCGCGGGGAAGGGCCCGTGTTCTCCGCCGGCGTCGATCTTGTCGAGCTTGCCTCCTCCGCGGGCACGCCGGGCATGCTGCGCCCGTTTCGCAAAGTCTTCCTCGACTGCCCCAACATCTGTGAAGAGATGGCAAAGCCGGTTGTCTGCCAGATCCACCGCACGTGCGTGGGCGGCGCGCTGGAGGTGGCGCTGGGTTGCGACCTGCGGATCGCCTCCAGCGACGGCCAGTTCGGCCTGCCCGAGGTGAAGTTCGGGATCATCCCGGACGTGGGCGGCTCCACGCGTCTTCCGGCGGTCGTGGGGCTCGGGCGCGCGAAGGAGCTGATCATGACCGCGCGCACGATCGACGCAGCGGAGGCGGAGCGCATCGGCCTCGTCAACCGCGTCGTCGCGCCGGAGGAGCTCGAGCAGGCAACCCAGGCGCTTGTGGATGAGCTGTTGGCGAACTCACACATCGCGGTGGGGCGTGCCAAGCGCGTGATCGACGCGTCCGCGCGCCCGGCGCTCGCTCAGACTCTGGAGATGGAGGTGGCCGTGCAGGAGTACTGCGTGGCGGCCGCCCGGGAGCAGGCCCAGCAGGCCGCCGAGCCAGAGGCGCAGACGCCCGCGGGCGTCGTCTAACGCTGCCAGTCGATCGCGCCGGCCACGAGCGTGTGACTCCCCAGCGGACGTCCGAGCACCTCCTGCACCAGCCGCGCACAAGCGAGCAGCGCCTCCAGGTCGATGCCCGTCGCCACCCCCATCTCGTGGAGCATCGAGACGAGATCCTCCGTCGCGATGTTGCCGGTGGCGCCGGCGGGCACGGGGCAGCCGCCGAGCTCGCCGAAGCTCGACTCGAAGCTCGACACCCCCGCCTCCAGCGCGCCAAGCACGTTGGCGAGCCCCTGACCGCGCGTGTTGTGGAAGTGCGCCGTCAGCTCCACCTCCGGCCCGAGCGTCTCTGCAGCGGCGAGGAAGAACGCGCGCACCTGCAGCGGATTGGACATGCCGGTGGTGTCGCCGAAGCCGATCTCCTGTGCACCCGCGTCGCGCAGGCGCCCCGCGATCTCCAAAACGCGCTCGGGTGACACATGGCCCTCGTAGGGACACCCGAATGACGTGGAGATGACCGCCTCGCAGCGCAGGCCGGCGTCGCGGGCGCGCGCGAGCACGGCCTCGAGTCCCTGCAGGGACTCGGCGATCGAGCGGTTGACGTTCTTGCGGTTGTGCGTCTCAGAGGCGGACATGAACACGTTGACCTCGTCGAAGGCCGCGCGTGAGCCGCCGCGGCGCTCGCGCAGCTCGAGCGCCATGTCCAGGCCGCGCTCGTTGGGGATCAGCACGGACACGGACACCTGCTCGGGCACGTCGATCCCCGCCAGCACCGCGGCGGCGTCGGCGAGCTGCGGGATCACGTCTGCGCGCACGAAGCTCGTCGCCTCCAGGCGCCGCAGGCCGGTCCGCGCGAGCGCGTCGATCAGCTCGATCTTGCGCTCGGTGGCGATCACCTCCGGCTCGTTCTGAAAGCCGTCGCGGGGTCCGACCTCGCGGATGCTGACCGCCTGGGGCAGCTCGCTCACAGCGCCGTCCGATCGTTGGGCCTCATGCCCCGCAGCCTATACTCGGCCGCCTTGACAGAGCCCGGCACGGATCAGGTCGCGATCATCGGAGCGTCGGGGGCGCTCGGCTTCGGCCTGGCGCTGCGGTTGGCGCGGGCGGGCGTACCGGTCGCGATCGGCTCGCGCGACGGCGGGCGCGCCGCAGAGACGGCGGAGCGGGCTCGGGAGCTCGTGCCCGAGGGATCCTTCACCGCGCACGAGAACGCGAGCGCGGTGCGTGCGGCGGGCGCCGCCGGCACCGTGATCCTGAGCGTGCCGTTCCGCAATCAGTCCGAGACCCTCGCCGAGTTGAAGGACGCCCTCTCCCCCGGGCAGCTGCTGATCGACGCGACCGTGCCTCTGGCGGCCGCGGTCAGCGGCAAAGCCACGCGCATGCTGGGGGTCTGGCAGGGCTCGGCCGCCCAGCAGGCCCTGGAGATGGCGCCGGAGGGCGTTGCGGTGGTCTCGGCGCTGCACACGGTCAGCGCCGCCTCCCTGCGCGACCTCGACGAGCAGCTCGACCAGGACGTGCTCGTCTGCGGGGACTCGCGCGCGGAGAAGCGCCGCGCGGCAAGCCTGATCGAGCGGATCGAGGGCCTGCGCTGCGTGGACTGCGGGAAACTGGAGATGTCACGCACGACCGAGTCGCTCACGGCGCTGTTGATCGCCGTCAACGCCCGCTACAAGACGCACGCGGGCATCAGCCTCACGGGCCTGCCGGAGCAGCTGTGGCAGTGAGCGAGCCGGACATCGTCCTTCTCACCGGCGGCACCGGCGGCGCGAAGCTCGCGCGCGGGATCGCCGAGGTGGCCGGCGCGGAGCGGCTCGCCGCGATCGTGAACACGGGCGATGACATCGAGATCTACGGCTCCTATGTCTCCCCCGACCCGGACCTCGTCTCCTTCTGGCTCGCGGACACCATCGACGAGCGCGGCTGGGGGCTGCGCGACGACAGCTTTGCCGTGATGGACGCCCTGCGCGAGCTGCAGGTGGACGTGTGGTTCAACCTCGGCGACCGCGACCTGGCGTGGTGCCTGGAGCGCGCGCGCATGCTCGCCGAGGGCCTCACCCCGACGGCCGCTCTCGCGCGTCTGAACGAGACGATCGGCGTGCGAGCGAGCGTGCTGCCGATGAGCGACGACCCGGTCCGCACGTGGGTGCGCACGGGGTCCGCCGGTTGGTGCGGGTTTCAGGAGTTCATGATCCGCGAGCGCGCCGCTGGCCTACTGGAGGGCCTCGAGTACCGCGGGGCCGAGCAGGCGCGCGCGAGCGGCGAGGCACTGGCGGCGATCGCCCGAGCGAGCGCGATCGTGATCGGCCCGTCCAACCCACTGGCCTCGATCGCGCCAATTCTCGCCGTGCCCGGCGTCCGCGAGGCGCTCGTGGCCTCGGAGGCCCCCGTCGTGGCCGTCAGTCCGATCGTCGGCGGCGAGGTGCTCAAGGGACCGACCGCCTCGTTCATGGCGTTCGCGGCGCTGGAGTGCAGCGCCGGCGGCGTGGCCGACTTCTATGGGGACCTGCTCGACGGGATCGTCGCCGACGAAGACGTCGGTCGGCTACCCACGCTCCAGGCGGACATCCGCATGGATGGCGCGGATGGCCGCGCGCGCGTGGCCGAGCAGACGCTGTCCTTCGCCCAAGCGCTGGCCGGCTAGCTTCAGGCGCTCAGAACGACGCCGCCGTGGCTCTTGCGCCAGGCCTGCAGCGCGTCCAGCGCGCCGGCCATCACGCGTTCCAGGAACGTGTCGCGATCGTTCACGTGCGGGAGCGGGTGGTCTGGCACGGGCAGTTCCAGGAAGTCGCACAGCGGCTCCCAGCCTTCGCCCACTTCCCACACGAGCAGCCGGTCGGCGGGCACGTCGCGCTTGACCTTCTCCTCGTGAGCGAGGGCCTGGTCGATCAGCTGCTGAGGCTCGTCGTAGCCCTCAGAGAACGTGCCCTCGGGACCCCAGAACATCCGGTCCACGAACTCCAGGTAGGCGTGCCAGCGGGGATCGACCTCGGCGCGTGCGTGTGCAAGCAGCGGCATCAGCGTCTTGCCGTGGCTCATCAGCCAGATCGTCTCCCTGAAGCTGCGCTCCCAGGACTCCGGATCGCGCACGCTCAAAAGCACCTTCGCGTCGGGGTAGAACTCCATCAGCTCGCGGTAGAAGTAGCCACCTGGCCAATCGGCTGTGGATCGGGACCCGCCGAGGATCTCATCCCACAGGACCTCGCCGTCGAGGGCGCGATTCCAGAGCTGGACCTGATCGAGGTCGGCCAGCACGTCAACCCAGTGGTAGCAGGGCCCGATTCCGAGCTCCTCGAACGCCACCTTCTGTGTAAGCGTGCCTGTACGAGGCAGTCCGGCCCCGATCAACGTCATACCGCTCGTGCTGCTTTTCATCTACGCTTCTCCCCTCAGATATACCGTTTGCACCGCAGCAGGATTGGCTTCTAGCCACGCGAAGAAGTCATTAAGAAACGACGCATCCACTTCCGGATCTGTCGGCTGTGAAGCATATCGTCGTACTCTGAGTGGACGGCTCGATCGATCACACCCAGCCCGCCCCCGCCAACCAAGGAGTCCCAACCGTGAAGAGCGGCTCTTTCCCGACACAGCGCAGCGGGGCAATTTCGATTCTTCCCGAGCCGCTGGCGGCCCCACCGCACGTCGCGCGTCGAACCGGCCCGCGGATCGCCGCGCTCGCGGTCTCGGACTCCGAGGAGGTCCTCACGCAGGACCAGGTTCTCGCGCGTCTGGGGCTGAAGGGCAACGAGTTCGCCGAGGGCATCTTCGAACGCTGCGGGGTCAAGCGCCGCCACCTCGACCTGAGGGACAGCTTCCTGGACCGCACTTTGCAGGGCCGCGCGGGAGAGATCGAGGAGAAACTGATGGGCCACTCGGTCAAATCGGTCGACGCTCTCGATCTGGATCCGGCAGCGATCGGCACCGTGATCAGCTCGAGCCTGTACTCGCTCGGTGGTCCCACGCTGGCGCACCGCCTGGTCGAGCAATACGGGATGCACCCGGCGACCGACAAGTACCACATCAACGGCGTGGGCTGCGCGAGCGGCGTGCCGCTTATGCGCCTGGCGGGACAGGCGATGTCCGAGCACCCGGAGAAGCAGGCGCTGGTCGTGGCGGCGGAGAGCATGAGCGGCACGCTCATGCGTGCGAGGCCCGACGACCCTAAAGCCAAGACCGTCGGCTCGGCGATCTTCGGAGATGGCTGCGCGGCTGCGCTGCTGTCGAACGATCCGCGCGCCGAGGGACCGATGATCCTCGCCTCCCAGGTCCACCAGATCGGCGGAACGCTCGGCGCTGTCAGCCTCAGCCTTGCTCAGGACGACAGCTACCTGCACCTCGCGCGCGACCTTCCTGACCTCGCCGGCGTGGGCCTCCCGGGCGTCGTCGGCGGCTTCCTACGGCGCAACCACGTGGAGCACGCGGACATCGACCACTGGATCGTGCACCCCGGTGGTCGGCGGATCATCGAGAACGTGCAGACGGCGCTGGAGCTCTCGCGCGAGGACGTGGCCACGAGCTGGCACGCGCTGGCCGAGCATGGCAACGTCGGCACCCCGTCGATCTTCTATGTCCTGAAGGACACGATCGAGCGCTATCGCCCCGAGCCGGGCGAACGCGGGCTGATGGTGACGATCGGCCCGGGCGTGACCGTCGGGCTGATGCTGCTCGGCTGGTAGCAGCGAGCAGCCTCACTATCGTCTGCGCGAGATGCGTACCGCAGCGATCCTGCCCGTGAAGCGCTTCGCGCGAGCCAAGCAGCGCCTGGGTGCGAGCGTGGAGGATCCGTTGCGCCTGGCGCTCGCGCGGGCGATGGTCGCCGACGTGATGCTCGCGCTCTCCCGTACGCGGGCGATCGAGCGCACGATCGTCGTCACATGCGAGCAGTCCGTGGCGCTCGCGGCCGACGATCTGGGGGCGATCGTGGTCGAGGACGTGACCGAGAGCGGCCAGCCCGCCGCGGCGGGACTCGGTGTGGATCGCGCGCTCGCCGAGGGGTTCCAGAGGGTGCTGTGCGTCCCCGGAGACTGCCCCGCATTGGATCCCGCAGAGCTCGAGGCGCTGCTTAGCGACGAGGGACCGACGAGCGAGCAGTCGCGCACGGGCAGCTCTGTGGTGATCGTGCCCGACCGCCACGGCACGGGCACGAACGGCCTCCTGCTCAGTCCACCGGATGCGATCGCGCCGAGCTTTGGGCCAGACAGCTGTGAGCGCCACCGCGCGCTTGCGCTGGACGCCGGTGTCGAAGTCCGCATTGCCCGGCCCGCGTCGCTGCTGCTGGACATCGACACCGGCGCAGATCTGGCCGAGTTGCGCGCGCGCCTGGCAGGGCTCGACGGCGGAGCCGCGCAGACCCGCGCGGTGCTCACCGCCGGCCGGCGCCCGACCGCGCCTTCGCTGAGCGCCTCCGCCTGAGCGCCGGCGCCCGTGTCGAGCCTCTCCGCACGAGCGCTGCGCGGCATCCCGGAGGTCCGCCCCGGGGATGACCTAGCCGCGCTGATCGTGGCTGCGCTGGGCGGGGAGCCCCTGCGCGACGGTCAGCTCCTGGCGATCGCCCACACGGCCGTCTCAAAGGCGGAGGGCGCGCTCGTGCGACTCGACGAGGTGACCGTCGGCGAGCGGGCGCAGGAGCTCGCCGCTCAGGACGGCGGCCTCGGCCAGGGCCGCGACCCGCGCGCGATCCAGGTCGTCCTGGACGAGTCAGTGGAGGTGCTGCGCGCCGCGCGTGGCGTGCTCATCAGCCGCACGCGCCACGGTTTCGTGTGCGCCAATGCCGGCGTGGACGCGTCCAACGCCTCGGCCGAGGGCGAGCCCGACGTGCTGATTCTGCTGCCGCGCGACCCCGACGCCTCAGCCAGACGCATCCGCGCGCGCCTGCGCGAGCTCGCCGGAGCGGACGCCGGCCAGGGGACCGGGCCGGCGGTCTTGATCACAGACAGCTTCGGGCGCGCATGGCGCAACGGGCAAGTGGACGTGGCGATCGGCCTGGCCGGCATGCAGCCACTTGATGACTGGCGCGGGCGCACCGACGCGAGCGGCATGGAGCTGCGCGCGACCTGGCTGGCGGTGGCCGATGCGGCCGCCGGCGCCGCGGACCTAGCCCGCGCCAAGGACTCGCGCGAGCCGGTCGTGATCATCGACGGCCTCGAGCGCTTCGTCAGCGCCGCTGATGGTCCTGGAGCGGCGTCGCTGCTGCGTCCCCTGCAGGAGGATCTGTTTCGCTGAGCTCAGACCAGAAGCGGATGAACTGGCGCTCGTGGCCGATCCCCGCTTCCAGCGCGAGCAGCATCCCGCGTGGCATGTCCGTGGCACCCTCGCGCAGGTGTTCGTAGGCCAGGAGCTGGCGCCGGTGGGCATCGAGCTGGGCGACGGCGAGCTTGGCTGGATCCGCCCCGAAGAACAGCTTCAAGAGCCCCTCGTCGCGAACCTCCTCCAGAGCGTCCGTCGGCTGTGAGCGCCACTGCTCGAGCGCTCGCGAGCCTTCCTGCGTCAGGTTGTATATCCGCCGACGCCTACCCGTCTGCTCGCGTTGCTCTGAGAGCAGTCCGGCGCGGGCCAGCCGCGCGCACTCGGTGTACAGCTGCGTGTGCGGCACCGCCCAGAAGTTGATCGTGCTGATCTGCGCCAGGCGCTTGAGGTCATACGGCGTGGCCGGCTGCAAGCGCTCCAGCATTCCCAGGACGATGTAGGAGGTCTCCGTGAGCTTCGGGGTTGACATGCGCGCCAGCGTAGCCTACGCTAGAGATCGTTCGTACCGAACCATACAGGAGGTACTATCATGGCCGTCGCGGCAAGTCCAACCACCTCGCCCACCGCCGGTTTCGCAACGCTCGAGCAGGAGACGACCGTCGCCGAGCTGCCCCTGCGAGGCGAGCTTCCAAGCTGGCTCCAGGGCTCGTTGCTGCGCACCGGCCCGGCAAAGTTCGAGGTGGGCGGGGAGAGCCTGGGCCATTGGTTCGACGGCTTCGCGATGCTGCACCGCTTCACGATCGCCGACGGGCGCGCCTCCTACGGCAACCGCTTCCTGGAGAGCCGCGCCTACCGTGCCGCGCGCGAGCAGGGCCGGCTCGTGTACGGCGAGTTCGCGACCGACCCCTGTCGTTCGCTGTTCAAGCGCGTGCAGACGCTGTTCTCACCGGGCAGCGCCTTCACGGACAACGCCAACGTGAACGTGGCGCGCATGGGCGAGCGCTTCATTGCGATGACAGAGACGCCGCTGCCGGTCGAGTTCGACCCCCGCACCTTGCAGGCCGCCGGCGTGCGCCCCTTCCAGGCGCCCGGCCAGCTGAGCACCGCCCATCCGCATATGGATCGCGAGAGCGGCTCGATGCTCAACTACGCAGCCAAGCTTGGCCCGCGCAGCAGCTACCGCTTCTTCGAGGTCCCCACCCCGCCCGCCGGCGCGCAGGCCAAGCCGAGGGTGCTCGCCTCGGTGCCGGTCTCAGAGCCTGCCTACATGCACTCGTTCGGGCTGACCGAGCGTTGGTTCGTGCTGGCCGAGTTCCCGTTCGTAGTCAACCCGCTGGCGCTCGTGCTCTCCGGGCGACCGTACATCGAGAACTACCGCTGGAAGCCCGAGCTGGGCACACGTTTCACGCTCGTGGACCGCACCACCGGGGCAGTTACCACAGGCTTCGAGACGGACGCATGCTTTGGCTTTCACCACGTCAACGCCTATGAGGACGGCGATCAGGTGGTCGTGGACATCTGCACAATCCCAGACGCGGGCATCGTCGAGGACCTATACCTCGAGCGCCTGCGTGGTGGCTGCGCGCTCCCGCAGCCGCAGCTGACGCGCTTCAAGCTTGGCGTCGCGGACCACTCGGTCGTGCGCGAACGAATCGGCGAGCAGGGCATCGAGCTGCCGCGGATCAACTACGGGCGCTGCAACGGGCGCCCCTACCGCTACGCCTGGGGCAACGATCTGGGCCCGAGCGGCTGGTTCGAGAAGATCGTGAAGATCGACGTCCACGACGGCGCCGCGAAGGTCTTCTCAGAGCCCGGTTGCTACCCGGGAGAGCCCGTGTTCGCCGCACGCCCGGAAGCCGAGCGTGAGGACGACGGCGTGCTCCTGTCGGTGGTGCTCGACGCGCGCAGCGAGACCTCCTTCCTGCTCGTCCTGGACGCGGAGGACCTCAGCGAGCTGGCACGGGCGGAGGTGCCCCATCACATCCCCTTCGGCTTCCACGGCCAGTTCGCGCGCGCCTGACGCTCAGCGGTCGAGCAGATCCTGATCCTCCTCGATCGCCGTCGAGTCGACGTCCGCAGGGCGTGACGAGCCGCGCCCGCCGGGAGTGAACCGGGCCGCCGCCGCGGCAAAGCCGACCATACGATCCACGTAGCGCCGGGATACCCAGCGACCCGCGAGCGCCCGCGAGGGCGGTAGCACGAGCAGCGCGCCGAGCGCGTCTGTGAGGAAGCCGGGAAGCACGAGCAGCACGCCGCCGAGAAAGCCGAGGACCCCGTCCAGCGCGGCGCGCCCGGGCGCACGACGCTCGGCCACCGCCGCTGACACGCGCTCGATCGCAGCGCGCCCCTGGATCCGCAGCACCTGTGTGCCGAGCAGCGAGGTCCCCACGAGCAGAACCACCGCCGGCAGCCACCCGATCGCAAGCCCGACCTCGATGAACACGAACACCTCGAGAACGGGCCATACGATCAGCGCGAGGAAGAGCACTCGACAGCGCTACACGGCTACCGACAGCTTGCCCGGCGTCGCGGGCGAGGCAAGCGGGAACTCGCGCCTGACGCGATAGAGCGTCGTGCGCTCGGCCGCCGGACGCCCGGCGTCATGCGCGGCCGCCACGAGCTGCTCGGGCTCCAGGCGCGTGCCGTGGTAGCTGCCGGCGAGCCGGCTGATCGACTCCTCCATGAGCGTGCCGCCCAGGTCGTTCACGCCCCAGCGCAGCGACTCGGTGGCGGCGTCCAGCCCCATCTTCACCCAGCTCGCCTGCACGTTCGCCACGGTGCGCCCGAGCGCAAGGCGGAACACGGCGGTGTGCTTCAGGTTCTCCGCGCGCGAGATCTCCTCCACCCCGTGTGTGCGGCCAAGCAGCGTCTGGAAGGGGATGAACGACAGCGGCACGAACTCCGTGATGCCACCCGTGCGCTCCTGCAGCTCGCGAATCACGCGCATGTGCTCAGCGAGCTCCCACGGCTCCTCGATGTGCCCGAACATGACCGTAGCGGTCGAGCGCAGGCCCGCGGCGTGCGAGGCCTCGATGATCTCCACCCAACGCGCCACCGGCAGCTTGTTCGGCGAGATGCGCTCGCGAACGCCGTCATGTAGTACCTCCGCGGCGGTGCCCGGCGTGGAGCCGAGGCCCGCGTCGTGCAGCCGCGCGAACACCTCCGAGGGCGGTAGCTCAGAGATGTCGCACATGTGTGCGATCTCCATCGGGCTGTACGCGTGCAGGTGCAGCTCGGCGCCCGCCTCGGCGGCGGTCGACTTGGCCAGGCGCAACCAGCCGAGGTAGTCCTCGAGCGACCAGTCGGGATGAATGCCCGACTGGATGCACAGCTCGGTGGCGCCGAACTCGAGCGCGTCGTGGATGCGTCCGATGAACTCCTGCTCGTCGTGCTCGTAGGCATCGGGCGAGCGCTTGCCCTGGCCAAAGCCACAGAAGGCGCAGCCGACGGTGCATACGTTGGAGATGTTGATGTTGCGGTTGACGACGAACGTGACCACGTCGCCCGCCAGCTCCGTGCGCAGCTCGTCAGCCGCCTGGCGCATGTCCTCGATCGCCTCCGCGCGGGTCTCGGCGAACATCGCGGTGAGCTCCTCGGGGCTGAGCGCCAGCCCGTCTCGCGCGCGCTCGATTGCGCCGGCGACGAGGTCTTGGCGGATCGGCGCCGGCGGGTCGGTGCGTCCGGAGCCGCGGCGGGGGATGAAGCTCCAATACTTGACCTTGATCGTGTCCATCACGCCCTGCGCGATCCATTCCTGGTCGATGTACTTCGGGTAGACGCACAGGCGCTCGGTCAGCGACACGCCGTCCTTCTGCAGCTCCTTGCGCACCTGATGGGGCGAGGGAAACGGGTGCTCGGGGGAGATGTGATCGCCGTTCGCGCTGAGACCGCCGAGATCGGTCGCACCGGCGGCAACGAGCTCTCCCCACCAGTCGGCGAGGTTCGGCGGGATCTGGATGCCCACATCGGGCATCAGCCTTCTGGTCTCTGCAATCAGACGCTTCATGTCCTCGATGTTCACCGGACAGGCCCAATCTGGCAGCGGCAGCTCGGGGCGCGAATCGGCGACGCCCGTACGCCAGTATTCGCGCGCAGCCAGATCGGCGATCTCCGCCGGCTCTTCGCCGTAGTAGCGCTGATGCGGGACGAAGTTCTGCAGGATCACCTCCTGGATGTGGCCGTGCTCGGCGTGAACCGCAGCGAGCGCTTCGAGCGATTCGATGCGCTCCGGCTCGGTCTCGCCGATACCCACGAGGATGCCGCTCGTGAACGGGATCCGAAGCTCCCCGGCCGCGCGGATCGTCTCCAGACGGCGCTCTGGATGCTTTGTCGGCGAGCCCGCGTGCACGGTGTCCATCAGCCGCTCGGAGACCGACTCGAGCATCAACCCCTGAGAGGCGCTCACCTCGCGCAGCCGAGCGAGGTCCTCTCGGGAGAGGACGCCCAGGTTCGTGTGAGGCAATAGGCCGCGCTCCAATGCCCGCTCGCAGGTCCACACGACGTACGCGGTGAAGTCCTCGTGGCCGTACTCACGTAGCCGTGCCGCGACCTCGGGGTTGACCTCCGGCTTCTCGCCTGTCAGCACCAACAGCTCCTTGACCTGGCGCTTCGCCGCCCCGTCCAGTATCTCCAGGACCTCCTCAGGCGCGTACAGGTGCGCCCGGTGAGTCGCGAACGCGCAGTACTTGCAATAGCAGCGGCACGTCCGTGACAGCGACAGCGTCAGGTTGCGCGAGAAGGTGACGCGACGGCGCATTGCCTGGAGTCTAGGACGCGCGCAGCAAGCGGCCACGCTGACGCAGCCGAGTCGAGGTGACAATAGCTCTCCATGCTGGCCCCCGAAGAAGGGCGAGAATGGCACCCGCGCGTGATCGGGCGGCTCGTGATACTCGCTGTGGGGCGGCCGCGACGCGTGCTGGCGACCGCCGGCACGCTGTTCATCGTTGCGGCCGTAGTCGGACTACCCGTCGCCGGGATGCTCGGCAGCAGCATCAAGGACTTCGAGGCTCCGACCTCGCAGTACGAGCGCACGAACGCCGCGATCACCGCCGCGACCGGCCAGAGCCCGTTCTACGACGTCGCCGTGCTGCTGCGCGTGCGGCGCAACATCGCCACCGACAGCGCCGCGCAGCGTGCCGTTGCGAGGCTCGCCGCGCTGCTAAGCACGCAGCACGGCTTTCAACGCGCGCTCGACTACGCCACGAGTCGTGCGCCCGCGTTGCTCTCACGCGACCGCCGCGAGACGCTCGTGCTCGCGGCGTTCGCGACCGAAGCGGACGCGACCAGGGCGATCTCACATGTGCGCGACGCGATTTCACATCCGCCGAGGAGCGCCGAGCTCGCGGAGAGCGTGGTGCACTTCGGTGGTGTCGCCCTGATTAACCAGGAACTCAACGAACGCACCACCAATGACCTCGCCCGCGCCGAGCTGTTCGCGTTCCCATTCCTGCTGCTGCTGTCGTTCTGGTTCTTCCGCGGCCTCGTCGCGGCGCTGCTACCGCTGCTCGTCGGCGGCTTTGCGATCGTCCTCGCGTTCGTGGCCCTGCGGCTCCTCGACCAGTTCACGCCGATCTCGGTGTTCGCGCTGAACCTCGTCAGCGGCATGGGCCTCGGCCTCGGGATCGACTACAGCCTGTTCGTGCTCTACCGCTTCCGCGAGGAGCTCGCGGGGGGCCTCGACACGCACGAGGCGATCGCGCGCACCCTGCAGACGGCAGGCCGCACGGTGATCTTCAGCTGCCTGACGGTCGCAGCCGCGCTGACCAGCCTGCTCGTGTTCCCGTTGCGATTCCTCTCCTCGATGGGAATCGGCGGAGCGATCGTCACGCTCTGCGACGCCGGCGTCGCGCTGCTCGTCCTGCCCGCGCTGCTGGTCGCCCTCGGTCCGCGCATCAACGCGCTCTCGCCGGCATGGTTGCAACGCCGAGCGGCACGCTCGGCGAGGGCCGGCGAGCAGACCGGCGGCTGGTGGAAGCTGGCGCACGCGGTCGTTCGCCGTCCGGGCAGGATCGCACTCCTCAGCGCGGTCGTGCTGATCGCCGCGGCGATCCCGGCCGCGGGCCTCCAGTTCACCTCGCCCGGAGCGAACCTGCTGCCGGCAACCGCGGAAGGCCGCGTCGTGGAAACGGCGCTCGCGAAGAACTTCGACGCCAATGCCGGCGAAGCAACCGAAATCGTCGTCACCGGCCCCCGCTCCGCAGCCCAGCGCCTCGCGGCCGCTGCGACTCTTACGGCGAGATCGCTGGCGGGCGTCTCGCCGCCGGCCGCGCTCGACGCGCGCACGTGGGAGATCGCGCTGATGCCGCGCGGCTCGCCATTCTCAAACGCTCAGCAGCGGCTGCTCGCACGACTGCGCGCGCTCGCGCGCCCCTACGGCGCGCTCGTCGGCGGCGCGACAGCGTTCTTCGTCGATGAGAGATCCGCGATCGCCTCGCGCATACCACTGGCGCTGCTGATCCTGCTGCCGCTGACCGCGCTGTTCCTGTTCGCGATGACCGGCTCCGTGACGATCCCCATCAAGGCGCTCGCCATGAACACGCTCAGCGTCGGCTTCAGCACCGGGCTGCTCGTGCTGATCTTCCAGGACGGCCACCTCTCCGGCCTGCTGGGGTTCACGCCGGTCGGCGGCCTGGAAGAGGCGAGCCTCGTGCTGATGCTCGTCGTCGCCTTCGCGCTCGCCACCGACTACGAGGTGTTCGTGCTCGCGCGCATTAAGGAGGCACACGACCACGGACTGCCCACCCGCGAGGCGATCGCGCTCGGTATCGAGCGGACGGGGCGGATCATCACGGCCGCGGCGTTGCTGTTCTGCGTCGCGATTGGGGCGCTCACGACGTCGAACCTGTTCTTCACCAAACAGCTTGGGCTCGGTGCCGCGCTGGCTGTCGCGATCGATGCGAGCGTCGTCAGGGCACTGCTGGTGCCATCCCTGATGGCGCTCATGGGCAGGTGGAACTGGTGGGCGCCGGGGCCGCTGCGACGCCTGCACGACGGTCTCCGCTTGCGAAATTCCGGCGACGCATGAGCGCCGTCCCCGACGTAACTGACCGCAGCCCGGCGCGACGCTATGTTTGCTTGCACCAGTACCCGCATGCTCGCCGAGGGGCCAGTCCGTCGGCTACGAGCGGCCGTCAACTTGAAAGGACAGGAGCAACACATGACTGAGAGCACCAGCGAGAGCGAGAACCCGGCAATCCCGAGCCCGACTCCCACGGTGCCCAGTCCGAGGACGAACCACGACTGGTGGCCCAACCAGCTGGACCTGAGCGTGCTGCACCGGCACTCGCCGCTGTCCGATCCGATGGGCCAGGACTTCGACTACGCCAAGGAGTTCGAGAGCCTCGACGTCAATGCGCTGAAGGCCGATCTGATCGAGCTCATGAGCACCTCGCAGGACTGGTGGCCATCCGACTACGGCCACTACGGTCCGCTCTTCATCCGCATGAGCTGGCACGCCGCAGGCACCTATCGCATCGCCGACGGACGCGGGGGCGGCGGGCAGGGCGCCCAGCGCTTCGCCCCGCTGAACAGCTGGCCCGACAACGCGAGCCTCGACAAGGCACGACGGTTGCTCTGGCCGATCAAGCAGAAGTACGGCCGCAAGATCTCCTGGGCCGACCTGCTCGTCTACACCGGCAACGTGGCGATGGAATCGATGGGCTTTCAGACCTTCGGCTTCGGCTTCGGCCGAGAGGACATCTGGGAGGCCGAGGAGATTTACTGGGGCAGCGAGGACACGTGGCTCGGCGATGAGCGCTACAGCGGGGAGCGGGAGCTCTCCAAACCGCTCGGCGCCGTGCAGATGGGCCTGATCTACGTCAACCCCGAGGGTCCCAACGGTGACCCGGACCCGCTCGCGGCTGCCAAGGACATCCGTGAGACGTTCGGCCGCATGGCCATGAACGACGAGGAGACGGCCGCCCTGATCATCGGCGGCCACACCTTCGGCAAGACCCACGGCGCGGTCGACCCCAGCAACATCGGCCCCGAGCCCGAGGCCGCTCCCCTCGAGGAGCAGGGCCTAGGCTGGAAGAACAGCGCCGGCGCCGGCAACGGCTCCGACACGATCACAAGCGGCCTGGAGGGCGCCTGGACGAAGGAGCCCACGAAGTGGGACAACGGGTTCCTCGCAAACCTCTTCGAGTACGACTGGGAGCTGACGTCGAGCCCCGCCGGGGCGAAGCAGTGGACTCCGAAGGACGCCGAGGCGCAGGGCACCGTTCCCGACGCTCACGACCCGTCCAAGCGGCACGCGCCGATGATGCTCACAACGGACCTGGCCCTGAAGGTCGACCCGATCTACGGACCGATCGCGAAACGCTTCTACGAGAACCCCGACCAGCTCGCCGACGCCTTCGCCAAGGCCTGGTACAAGCTCCTGCACCGCGACATGGGCCCGATCGCGCGTTACCTCGGCCCGTGGATTCCCGCCGAGCAGCTCTGGCAGGACCCTGTTCCAGCCGTTGACCACGAGCTCGTTGGCGCCGGCGAGATCGCCTCGCTGAAGGAGAAGATCCTCGCTTCGAGCCTGTCGGTCGGGCGGCTGGTCACCACCGCGTGGACATCGGCCGCCTCCTTCCGCGGCACGGACAAGCGCGGCGGCGCGAACGGGGCGCGGGTGCGCCTCGCCCCCCAGAAGGACTGGGAGTGGAGCGAACCGGTTGAGCTCGCGGGCGCCATCCACACGCTCGAGCAGATCCAGCAGGACTTCAACGAGTCGCAATCGGGCGGTAAGCGGATCTCGCTGGCCGACCTGATCGTCCTCGGTGGCTGCGCGGCGGTCGAGCAGGGCGCCAAGAACGCCGGTCACGACGTCTCCGTTCCCTTCACCCCGGGGCGCACCGACGCCTCCCAGGAGCAGACCGACGTCGAGTCCTTCGCCGTGCTCGAGCCGACCGTCGACGGCTTTCGCAACTACTTCCGCCCGGGAGAGGCGCTCCCGCTCGAGCACGGTCTGCTAGAGCGGGCCTACATGCTAAGGCTGACCGCTCCGGAGATGACGGTGCTGATCGGCGGCATGCGCGCCCTGAACGCGAACCACGGGCAGTCGGCGCACGGCGTTCTGACCGACCGGCCGGAGACGCTGAGCAACGACTTCTTCGTGAACCTGCTGGACATGAGCACCGAGTGGAAGCCCTCGGGCTCGGCGGAGAACGTCTACGAGGGGCGCGACCGCGCGAGCGGCGAGGTCAGGTGGACCGCCACCTCCGTCGACCTCGTCTTCGGCTCGAACTCCGAGCTTCGTGCACTCGCGGAGGTGTACGCCTGCGATGACGCCGAGGGGAAGCTCGTGGGCGACTTCGTCGCCGCCTGGGAGAAGGTCATGAGCCTCGACCGCTTCGACCGATCCTGACCGAGCGGGTGGGTCGGCATATCAAAGGCGTCTACCTGGCCCGCCACGGCGAGACCGCCTACAACCACGAGGGCCGCTTCCAGGGCCAGCAGCAGGTGCCGCTCAACGACACCGGTCGGGCCCAGGCGGCGGAGCTGGCCGAGCGCGCCGTGGTCTACGGCTTCCAAGCCCTCTGGTGCAGCCCGCTGCTGCGCGCGCGCGAAACCGCCGACATCGTCGCCGCGCGCATCGGCCTGCAGCCGGTCGAGGACGTGCGTCTGATGGAGACCGACGCGGGCGACTGGACCGACCGCACTTTCGCCGACGTGCGCGCCGAAGCTCCCGAGCTATTCGACGCGTTCGCCGCCGCAGATCCGGGCTTCGCCTTCCCCGGTGGTGAGTCCTTCACCGAGCAGGAGGTGCGCGTCAACGCCGCCCTCGAGCGCGTCCAGGCCGGGGCGCTCCCGGCGCTGGTCGTCTGCCACGGGATGGTCATCAGGGCGGCGCTCTACACCCGCGCCAAAGACGGTCAGCTGCCGTTCCGGCGGGTGCCCAACGCGGCGATCGTTCCTTTGGACCCGGCTGAGGCCGCCGTCGCCGACCTCGGTGGCGGCGAGGCGACGCTCGCGACCTGAGCGAATCGCAACTCATTAGACTCTACCTAATAGCAGCGTCAGTATTAGGCTACGGCTAATACCAATATGGCCATCGCCGCCGCCAAGCCGATACTCGTAAAGGTCCCTATCAGGAAGTACTCCGTAATCTCGTCGACCTTCGTTTCGGCCTCGCCAATCTCGCGGAACCGCAGCAGGCCCTTTGCGGCAATCACGAAGCCGGCCGCTGCAACGCTTCCAGACACCACCGCACCGGCAACTATTAGACGCTCCATCGGCCCGAGCAGACGCCCACCGTGCAAGGTACCTTCGCCGTCCAACAATGACGACCCCGCCGCCCGCAGGACCAGCTGGACAATCCGATTTGCAGTGCCGAGCAGAAAGAGAGCGGCACTTGCACCGAGAACGAACTGATCGACGGATACCCGATGGACGAAGCCGAAGCCAAGGTTTGAGTACCACGTTGCAACATCACCGCCGATGCCACTGGCAGAGCCACTCAGGGCGACCAGCACCAAGATGACGCCCATCAACAGTGAGAGCACAAACACGGGTTTCGATCTCTCTGAGGGCAACAACCCGTGAGCCGACCAGAGCCCGAGGGTGGCGAACGAGACTACGCTGGATAGCACAACACCCAAAGAGTCCATACCGCTCAATGAAGCGACTGTTCCGACCATAACCGTTCCAGTGAGGACAGCAACGAGGGCGCGTAGCGGCTGCTTGCCGTCTGGTGACCAACGCACTAGATCGGCAACGCCGAACCCGAGCAATGCGAGCGCAACGAGGATCACCGGTAGCGCTCCTCAAGCTGACTCTGCGCCGCGAGAACCGCAAACGCACCGCTACGAGCAAGGCTCTGCGAGATCGCGCCTTGCGTAGCTCCTTCCCGAGTCGCGATCTCGGACTGCGACAAGCCCAACATCAGACCGTAGAGTCGGTTCTGCCCGATTCGCTTCATGCGATCGACAATCGCATCACGAGAGAGCAGAAATGCATTTAGCGCCGCCGCCTCTCCCGTCCATCGACTCGAACTAGCACGGAGGTAGGTACGCACAAAGCTGGTGTGCTGCACTTCGGATATCTGCTTGGCCAATATGATCGCTTCCCGTGCGCTCCACCACCCAGGGCCGTCCTGGGACATGCGGTGTTTCCTCCCGAGAACCTCCACCGGCCCTATGCCGAGCCCAAATCGGGAATCGACCTGAGCTGAACCCAGCAAAGCCAAGCGAATCAACAGGCTCGCCCTCACTGCGGTTGCAACCCTGTCGAAAGAAGCCTGAAACTCGTCGCCAATCGTCGATTCGAACGGGACAAGCGGCTTCAAGAGTTCGTTTACTTCGTCGAACACTTCGTCTAGGAGAAATTGGAGCAAACGACGATCACTTGCCTGTCGCGAAGCGACCACGTCTCCTATCAGCGTGAAAGCTGGCCGAACTGCTGCCATAGTCATTAGATATTACCTAAAGACCGTGGAAATATTAGGGTTGTCCTAATGGAGCAACAACTCTTGCAGTGACCATGAGTCGCCTATGCCGTTGACGAACACCGCGCGCCTGCAAGGCTCAACCGAAGATCACGCACCCCGTGCTCCCGTGCGCGAGCAGCCTCTCGTCCGACTCGACGAACAGGCGCCCCTCGGCGGTGGCGGTGCGCCTGCCGCGGTGCACGACCCTCCCCTCCGCAAGCACGCGTCCCGTTCCAGCTGCCATCCCGCGGATGTAGCGCACCTGCAGGTCCGTGGTCGTGTAGCCGACGCCCGCTCCCAGCGTCGTGTGCACGGCGCAGCCCATGCACGAGTCCAGGAGCGTCGCCGCGATGCCACCGTGCACCGAGCCGATCGGGTTGTACATCCACTCGGCGGGCTCCATCGCGAACACCGCGCGGCCGTCCTCGACTTCGGTGATCGTGAAGTCCAGCAGCCGCGCGATCGGCGGTGGCGCCAGCGTCCCGTCCATGATCGCGCGCATGCACTCGAGACCCGGCATCTGCAACCCCGCTGCAGCCGTCGCCGCCGGGTCCTGCCAGCTGAAGCTGCGCGTGCGCTCTGCCATGCGCGCAACCTCAGCAGTGTCGGTGGCCTCGCGCGTGCTCATGCCGCGTCCTCCACCGCCAGCGGCTCAGCGAGCACCGCTTCGTAGACCAGCTCGCCGATCGCCGGGGTCGCCTCGGCGGGGTCCCGCGCGATGGCGGGCGCGGTGCCCTGCTCAGACGCCTGCGCCAGGCGCCTGACCGGCGGGCCGATGGCCGCCAGCGCGAGCCCCGCCGTGAGCCCGCCCGCGACGCTGATCAGCCAAGCCTGGTGAAAGTCCGAGGCCGTGCTCGCGCTCGTGCCCAGCACAGCCACGAGCACGGCGATACCGAGCGCCGAGCCGATCTGGCGACCCATCGTCAGCACCGCCGCGCCCGTCGCGAAGCGCTCCGGGGCAAGCGAGGAGGCGCCCGCTCCCGTGAGCGTCGGGATCATCAGGCCCACGCCCGCCCCGCTGATCGCGATGCCCGGCAGGTACTCGGCCACGTACGCCGGCGTGTTCCCTGTCTGGGTGATGTAGAAGATCTGGCCGCCCACGAACAGCAGCGCGCCGAGCATCCCCGGGATGCGGTAGCCCACGCGTGCACCCAGCCGCGCCGAGGGGATGCTGAACGCGGTCGCCATCGCCGGGCCGGGGAACAGCATCAGGCCGGCGGTGAGCACGCTCTCGTGCCAGACGCCAGTCAGGAACAGCACGCCCGCCAGGAGCATCGCGCCGAAGCCCGCGAAGAACAGCACCGACGCCCCCACGGCGAGGCCGAAGCTGCGCACGCGCAGCATCGCGGGCTCGACCACCGGCGAGACGTGGCGTTCCGAGCGCCACCAGATCGCCGGAAGGCCAAGGACGGTGACCGCGAGCAGGAGCAGGATCGCCGGCGAGGTCCAGCCCCATTCCTCGCCCTTGACGATCGCCACCACGAGCGAGCCGATCGTCACGATCAGCCCCAGCGCGCCGAGCAGATCCGGGCGAGCCGCCCCGACCTCGCGCCGCTCGGCCAGCGTGCGCAGCCCGAAGCCCAGGCCGGCGAGCCCGATCGGCACGTTGACCAAGAACACCCAGCGCCAATCCGCCTGTACGAGCAGGCCGCCGAGCGGCGGCCCCGCCGCGGCAGCGATGCCTCCCGTTGCAGCCCACACGCCGATCGCCACGTGGCGCTCGTGCGGGCCGAACTCCGGCAGCATCAGGCCCAGCGAGGTCGGCAGCATCAGCGCGCCGCCCGCCGCCTGCACGATTCGCGCGGCGATCAGGAAGCCGACCGACGGCGCCACCGCGCACGCGGCGCTCGCGGCCACGAACACCCCCAGGCCGAGCAGGAACGCGCGCTTTCGCCCGAATGCATCGGCCCAGCGGCCGGCGGGCACGAGCAGCGCCGCGAACACGATCGCGTAGCCGCTCAGGATCCACGACAGCGAGCCGAGCGACGCCCCGCCGAAGTGCTTTGAGATCGCCGGGAAGGCGATGTTGACGATGAACAGGTCGAGGCTCGACATAAACACCCCGACACACACGATCAGTGAGACCCGCCATTTACGTTGCATCATGAAACGGACCATAGCACAGGGTTGCGTGATGCAACTCAACTCGGCTATGCTGGTGGGAGAGAGATGCTTGGAAACGACTACAAATCACAGGTCTGCAGCATCGCCGGCGCGCTCGAGGTGGTCGGCGAGCGCTGGTCGCTGCTGATCGTGCGCGACATCTTCCTCGGGGTTCGACGCTTCGACGAGATCCAGTCAGACCTCGGGATCGCGCGCAACGTGCTGCAGACACGGCTGACGCGCCTCGCGGAGCATGGCGTGATCGAGCGCCTCCGCTACCAGGAGCATCCCCCCCGCTTCGAGTACTTCCTCACCGAGAAGGGCCTGGACCTGTGGCCCACGGTCGTCGCGCTGATGAAGTGGGGAGACCGCTACTCCGCCCCCGCGGCCGGCCCGCCGGTGCTGCTGGAACATCGTGGCTGCGGCGGCAACATCGACGAGCACCGCATCTGCGAGCGCTGCGGAGCAAAGCTCTCCGCCCGTGACTCGCGCGCGCTGCCCGGTCCGGGCGCCTCCCCGAATCACCCACTGTTGCGGCGCGCCGAGCGCCGCCAGGCCGCCTGAGGACCGGGCCGCCGCGACGCCGCACGGCGCGAGCGCCGGCCCAGGCGCGTTGCTAGGGTCCGACTCGTGCTCGAACTGGTGATCGGTCTCGTCGGGTTCGTGATCCTGGTAGCGCTCGGACTCTCCATCTGGCGCTCCGTCGGCGGTCACCCGCGTTAGATCGCTCTAAAGCAGCCCAGCCACCAGCGCAGGCCCTTCGCGGGCCATGCGCGAGCGCGGCACGACGAGGTCAAAGCCGGCGTGCTCGGCGCGCTCTCGCATGGCGGCTTCCACGTGCGAGTAGAAGCCAAGCGTGCGCGTCGCACCGAGCCCCTCAGCGCGGGCGATCGATTCCACGACGGCGGCACCGTCGAGCTCACCGTCGGTGAGGTCCACGACGAGCACGTCAGCCGCCGCACGATCCGGCTCGGCGCGATCCGCGGCCAGCAGCTCCCGCAGCCGGCTCTCGTCCCCGACCAGCTCGACCTCGTTGCCGGCGAGCGCGAGCGCCCCCTGGACCTGCGAGCCGAACAGCAGATCGCGCGTGAGCGCCAGCACGCGCGCCATCGCTACTGTGCCCGCAGGCGGCGGAACTCCTCGCGCGCGGAGTACGGACGGCCCCACATCTGCGTGACCTCCACGCGGCCGCTGCGGGTCTCGCGCACGGCCATCTCACCCTCGATGCCGGCTTCGTCGAGCAGGCGCAGCGCGCCGTGGACGGTCGGGGCGGAGGCGGCGTGGCCGAAGCGGTGCGCCACCAGCAGACGCCAGTGCCAGTCGTGATGGGAGTACGGCCGCGCGTTGCACGTGGCCAGATACAGCGCCGCCTCCACATAGCGCGGCTCGTCGGCGATGCGCAGGTCGAGCTCGAGATCCGTCCAGTCCTCGGGCAGCGAGTCGACGATGCGCTGGAAGCTCTCAGCCAGATCCATTGGCTGCAAGCCTATCGCGGCTATTCTCGAATCAATGCCAGGCACCTCGATTGACACCCTCGACGCCGAGTACGAGACACTGCGCGAGGGCTGCGGGCTGCTCGATCGCTCAGAGCGCGGGAAGCTCGCGCTGAGCGGCGCCGGTGCGGTCGAGTTCCTCAACGGGCAGGTCACCAACGAGCTGACGACACTGCATCCGGGCGAAGGGCGCTACGCCGTGTTCCTCACCCCAAAGGGAAAGATGCTCGGCGACCTGCGCATCCTCGCCGTCGGCGCAGATCGCCAGGGACCGCCGAGCGAACTGCTGCTCGACACCGAGCGCATGGCGCTGCAGGCGCTGTTCGACATGATTCGCCGGTACAAGGTGGGCTACGAGCTGGAGCTGCACAAGCGCACCGTCGAGCGTGGGCTTGTCTCGCTGATCGGCCCAGAGGCCGCGGCCGTTGCTGCGGGCACCACGGACGCGTCGCGCCTAGAGCTCGCCGATGACGAGCACGCGAACGCGACGGTCGAGGTCGACGGCATCGTCTGCCTGGCGGTGCGCACCGACACGGGCGTGGATCTGATCTGCGACGCCTCGGACACCGAGCGGCTGCTCGAGGCGCTGCGCGCGCGCGGCGCGAGCCCCGTGAGCGAGCAGGCCGCCGAGTGCCTGCGCGTCGAGCGGGGCCGTCCCCGCTACGGGGTCGACCTGGACGACACGGTGATCCCGCAGGAGGCCGGCCTGAACGAGCGGGCAGTGAGCTTCACCAAGGGCTGCTATGTCGGCCAGGAGACGGTCGCGCGGCTCTTCTACAAGGGCAAGCCCAACCGCCACCTGCGTGGCCTGCGCCTCTCCTCCCCCGCCGGGCGCGGCGAGCAGCTGCTGCTCGGCGATCGCGTCCTCGGCAGCATCGGCAGCGTCGTGGACTCCCCTAGGCTCGGGCCGATCGCGCTTGCGCTGGTACGCCGCGAGGCCGAGCCTGGCGCCGTCGTGAGCGTCGGCGAGCAGGGCGCCGAGGCCGAGGTCGTGGAGCTTCCCTTCTCGGGCGAGAAGTAGCGCCTCGATCATGATCCGCTGCGCACGCCGCTGATGAGTTGCTATCGCAACATCCTCGTGGCCCACGACGGCTCTGTCGACGCGGAAGCGGCGCTCGAGCACGCGATCGAGTTGGCGCGCGATCAGCGCGCCTGTCTGAAGCTGCTGACGGTCGTGCCGTTTCCCCACCAGTCGGGCAACGCGAGCCTGCCCGTGCTCCCGATCGAGCAGGCAGACTCCGGCGAGTACTTCTCCGGGGCGCTGCGCCGCGCGGCGGACTCGGTTCCAGATGACATCGGCCTGCGCACACAGCTGCTGAGCGGCAACCCGGCTGAGACGATCCTGCGCGTGGCGCGCGAGGACGGCGACGACCTCCTGGTGATGGGCTCTCACGGCCACAGCCGCCTGCACCGGGCGCTGCTCGGCTCGGTCTCCCATCGCGTGCTGCACGACAGCCCCGTGCCCGTGCTGCTGATCCGCCACCGCAGGGAGAGCCCCGCTGAAGTGGTCGTCTCGAGCGCCGAGCCCGCGTCCTCGGAGTCCGCGCAGTGAACGACCCCGGCGCAAGCTGAGGACAGCGGGTAGGATTCCGCTTCGTCCTTGATCCCGACCGACGAGGTTCCAGAGCACGTGGCAATCGATCTGCAACAAGTCTCAGCCGTAGACACCGAGCCTGGCGAGCTCCCGAAGACGATGGCCGCGTGGGTCATCCGCGAGGAGCGCTTCGGCGAACCGAAGGACGCCTTCCAAATCGAGGAGATCGAGGTTCCCGAGCCGGGGGCGTTCGAGGTGATCGTGCGCGTGATGGCGGCGGGCGTGAACTACAACAACGTGTGGGCGGCGCTGGGCAAGCCCGTGTCGGTGATGCGCTACGGCGACCACCCCGAGTACGGGCACCACATCGGCGGCTCGGACGCGTCGGGGGTCGTGTGGAAGGTGGGCGCGGGCGTGACGCGCTGGAAGGTGGGCGACGAGGTCGTAGTGCACTGCAACATGGCCTCCTACGAGGACCCGGAGGTGCATGGCCTGGACCCGATGGCGGCGCCTTCGCAGAGGATCTGGGGCTATGAGACGACGTGGGGCTCCTTCGCGCAGTTCACGAAGGTTCAGGCCCAGCAGCTGCTGCCCAAGCCGAAGGCGCTGAACTGGGAGGAGGCCGCCTCCTACGGCCTCGTGTACTTCACCGCCTACCGCATGCTGCTCACGCGCTGCAAGCTCCAGGCGGGCGCGAACGTGCTGATCTGGGGCGCGGCGGGCGGTCTGGGCGTGTTCGCGACCCAGCTGTGTGCGGCGGCGGGCGCGCACTGCGTTGGCGTCGTCTCCTCCGAGGAGAAGGGCGAGCTGGTCAAGCGCCTGGGCGCGGTGGACTACATCAACCGCGACGAGTTCGCGGGGATGATGCGCAAGGGCGGCGAGTCAGAGGAGGAGGAGGCCGCGCGCTTCAAGGTCTCCCGGGCGTTCGCCAAGCGCGTCAAGGAGATCCTCGGCGACGCGCCCGACATCGTCTTCGAGCATGTCGGCAAAGCGACGTTCCCGACGTCCGTGTTCACGGCGAAGACGTTCGGGAAAATCGTGATCTGCGCGGGCACGACGGGTATCGACCTGGACTTCAACGTCGCCTACCTGTGGATGCGCCAGAAGGAGATCCTCGGCTCGCACTTCGCGAACGCGTACGAGTGCACGAAGGCCAACGAGCTGATCGAGTCGGGCCAGATCCGACCGGTGCTGTGGCGCACACTGGGCTTCGAGGGCGTCGCGGAAGCGCACCAGCTGATGCTGGAAAACAAGCACCTGGGCAAGATCTCGATCCTCGTGGGCGCCGACTCCGAGGGTCAGGGCAAGACCGCGGAAGGCCCGGGAGCGATCCACGCGGAGGTCGGTGCCTGATGGCGGGCACGGTGATCGTCCCCTGGTACGCGACGGGCTTTCGCCAGGACGCTTTCGAGCAGGCGCTGAATGAGGCGGCTGCGACAGCGCTTCGCTACGGCGCGAGCTCCTACGGCGTGTATCGCTCTCGCGAGGACAAATACCGCTTTCAGCAGCTGGCGGCGTTCGAGGAGTACCTCGACTGGGAACGCTACTGGCAGGGCGATGAGATGACGTTCTTCCGCGCCTCGCACTCGAGCTGGTACCAGGTGCCGGTGCTCTATGGCTGGTGGGATCGCACCGCATACGGCGCGATCGACGACGAGCCACCGGCGACTGGCAACGGGCACGGCAACGGCGCCGCGCTCGACGTAGCCTGAGCTCAGTCGCGCTCTAGAGGGGCCATGGTCAAGCCGGCGCCCTTGAGCTGCTCCCAGTAATGCTCGGCGGGCTCTTGGTGGCCGCTGTAGACGACCGCCCTGCCGGAGGCGTGGATCACGTTGGCGATCTCCATGCCGCGCTTGACGCTGATGCCGGGGATGAAGCGGGCGAGCGTGCGTGCGACGTGCTCGAAGGTGTTGTGGTCGTCGTTGCAGACGATCACCTTCCAGGCCCCCCCGAGCCCGGTTCCGGGGCCGCCGAGGCGAGGCTTCTCGATCGTCTGATCCATCCCGCCAGGATAAAGCTCGCGGCCTGACCGTACAATTGAGAACATGAGCGGGGAAGACTCCGTGCGCCTGCCCGAGCCCGACCGGCCGTGGATGATGCGCACGTACGCGGGGCACTCGACGGCGAAGGCGTCCAACGAGCTGTACAGGCGCAATCTGGAAAAGGGCCAGACGGGCCTGTCGGTCGCGTTCGACCTGCCGACGCAGACTGGCTATGACCCCGACGACGAGCTTGCCCGCGGCGAGGTGGGCAAGGTCGGCGTGCCGGTCTCCCACCGCGGCGACATGGCACAGCTGATGGACGGCATCCCGCTGGACGCGATGAACACCTCGATGACGATCAACGCCACGGCGGCGTGGCTGCTGGCGCTGTACATCGTGGCCGCTGAGGAACAGGGCGTGGCGCAGGAGAAGCTCCAGGGCACGACCCAGAACGACATCATCAAGGAGTTCCTGGCGCGCGGAACGTATGCCTTCCCCCCCGCCCCGTCGATGCGCCTGATCGCGGACATGATCGCGTACAC
Organism: Solirubrobacteraceae bacterium; assembly: GCA_036513335.1. GTDB lineage: Bacteria > Actinomycetota > Thermoleophilia > Solirubrobacterales > Solirubrobacteraceae > Palsa-744. Next base: position 30,878 of record DATBZG010000263.1, read on the forward strand.
GGTCGAGCACGTGCCGAAGTGGAACCCGATCAACATCTGCTCCTATCACCTGCAGGAGGCGGGCGCGACGCCGGTGCAGGAGATCGCGTACGCGATGAGCAACGCGATCGCGGTGCTGGACGCGGCGCGCGAGCGCGTGCCGGCGGATCGCCTGGAGCAGGTGTTCGGTCGGATCTCGTTCTTCGTGAACGCGGGCGTGCGCTTCATTGAGGAGCACGCGAAGCTGCGCGCGATGTCGATCCTGTGGGAGGAGCTCGGCCGCGAGCGCTACGGCGTGGAGGACCCCCGCCACCTGCGCTTCCGCTACGGCGTGCAGGTCAACTCGCTGGGGCTGACGGAGGCACAGCCGGAGAACAACGTGCAGCGCATCGTGCTGGAGGCGCTGGCGGTGACGCTGGGCCGCGGCGCGCGCGCCCGCGCGATCCAGCTGCCGGCGTGGAACGAGGCGCTGGGGCTGCCGCGACCGTGGGACCAGCAGTGGTCGCTGCGCATCCAGCAGGTGCTGGCGTATGAAACGGACATCCTCGAGTACCCGGACATCTTCGAGGGCTCGAAGGTGATGGAAGCGCTCGTTGACGAGCTGCTGGAAGGCGCGCGCGCGGAGATGGCGGTCGTGGCCGAGCACGGAGGCGCGGTGGAGGCCGTTCCGTACATGAAGGCCGCGCTGGTGGACTCCCACCGCGAGCGCCTGCGCAGGATCGAGTCGGGAGAGCAGGTGGTGGTCGGGCAGAACCGCTTCACAGAGACGGAGGTCTCGCCGCTGACGGCGGACGCGGAGGGCGGCATCTTGGTCGTCGATCCGGCTCTTGAAGCGCAGCAGATCGAGGACGTGCGTCGCTGGCGCTCCGAGCGCGATCAAGCAGCTGTAGATGAGGCGCTCGCAGCGCTTGCCCGCGCGGCCGGTGACGCCGACACGCAGGAGAACCTGATGGTGGCGACGATCGCGGCAGCGAGGGCGGGCGCGACGACGGGCGAGTGGTCGCGGACGCTGCGGGAGGTGTTCGGCAGCTACCACGGCCCCACGGGCGTGGGCGAGGCCTCGGCCGCGCCGGCGGACGCGGAGCTCTCCGAGCTGCAGGGCGAGGTTTCGCGCCTGCAGGAGAAGCTCGGGCGCCGTCCGAAGATCCTGGTGGGCAAGCCGGGCCTGGACGGGCACTCAAACGGCGCCGAGCAGATCGCCGTGCGCGCCCGCGACTCGGGCATGGACGTGGTCTATGAAGGCATCCGCCTGACGCCTAAGCAGATCGCCTCCTCGGCGCTACAGGAGGGCGTGCACGTGATCGGGCTGTCGATCCTGTCGGGCTCGCACCGCGAGCTGATCCCGGCTGTGATCGCAGAGCTCCACGCCGCGGGCGTGACGGTGCCGGTGGTGGTGGGCGGGATCATCCCGGAGCAGGATGTGGCGGCGCTGCGCAAGGCGGGCGTGGCGGCGGTTTACACGCCGAAGGACTTCGACATCACGCGCATCATGCGCGACATCGTGGCGCTGGTGGGCGCGAGCGCCGACGGCGGCGAGGTCGGCACCAACGGGGGCGCTACCGCCAATGGGGGCGCCTCGGCCAACGCCGGCGTGTCGGCCAACGGCGCGGCGTGAGCGCTGAGGGCGCGGCGCTGGGCGCGCGCCTGCGCGAGCGCGATGTGACGGCCGCGCCGGCGGCGCTGAACCTGCTGGAGAGCTCCGCACCCGCTGACCGCGAGCAGGCGGCGGCGCTCCTGGCGGAGGTCTCTCCGGCGGCGCTTGGTGGCGAGGCGCCGGGGCACGTGATCGGGGTGACGGGCCCGCCGGGCGCGGGCAAGTCGACGCTGCTCTCGGCGCTGCTGCACGCGTGGCGCGCGAGCGAGCGCACGGCGGCGGTGCTGGCGGTCGATCCGAGCTCGCGCCGCTCGGGCGGCTCGCTGCTGGGCGACCGCGCGCGGATTGAGTTCGACCCCTCCGACCGGGGCACGCTGATCCGCTCGATGGCCGCAGAACAGCGGCTGGGCGGCCTCGCACGCGCGACCCGTGTCTCGGCGGACGCACTGGCGGCGGCGTTCGACGTGGTGGTGATCGAGACGGTGGGTGTGGGTCAGTCGGAGACGGACGTGGCGGACGTGGTCGACACGCTGGCGCTGGTTGTGCAGCCGGGCAGCGGCGACGTGCTGCAGTTCCTGAAGTCGGGGATCATGGAAACGCCGGACGTGCTGGTGGTGACGAAGGCCGACCTCGGCCAGATCGCGATGCGCGCCCGGCGCGATCTGAGCGCGGCGCTGCGCTCACTGGGCACCTCGAGCGCGCGGGTGATCGCGGTGTCGGCGCTGGCGCCGACGAGCGGGATCGAGGAGCTGGTGACAGCGCTGGACGAGCACCGTGCCGATCTGGACACTGCCGCGCAAAGGCTGCGTGCGCGGCGCGCGGGCGCGCTGAGCGACTTCGCGATCGAGCACGGCGAGCGGGGGCTGCGCGCGCTGGGCGGACGGCGAGCGGCCGAGGCGATGCTGGACGAGCAGGACCCGGCGCTGGATGTGCCGGCGCTGGTGGCGATACTCGAGCGCCGGACGGCGACCGGCGCCGATTCGCATCAGTCCGCATAGCCTCGTGGAGATGCCCCCGCAGCGGCTTGTAACGAAACGGCTGCTGGGAAGTCTGTAGGTAGAGAGCTCGATGATCGTCCTTCTAGGCTTCGCCATTCTTGCGGGCGCGGGTACCGCGCTGTCGCCGTGCGTGCTGCCGGTGTTGCCGGCGCTGCTTTCGGCCGGAGGCGTGGGCGGCAGACGCCGGCCGCTGGGGATCGTGATCGGCCTGTCGGTGACGTTCACGGTGACGATCGTGGGCCTGGCGAACGTGGTCGACGGTGTCGGCCTGGGCAGCGACCCGCTGCGCGACGTGGCGATTGTGGTGCTGCTGGTGTTCGGAGTGGTCCTGCTGGTCCCGAACGTGGCGGACCGGCTCGAGGCGCCGCTGTCGCGCCTGGCGCGCTTCGGGCCGCGCACGACGGGCGACGGGTTCGGCTCTGGGCTGCTGGTGGGCGGTGCGCTGGGCTTCGTGTACACGCCCTGCGCGAGCCCGATCCTCGCGGCGGTGATCTCGGTGAGCGCGGCGTCGGGCAAAACGATCGCGATTGCGATCGCGTACGCGCTGGGCTCGGCGGTGGTGCTGCTCGTGCTCTCCCTCGGCGGCCGGCGACTGTTCGACCGTGTGCGCAAAGCCGGCCGCGGCCCGCTGCTGCAGCGCGCGTTGGGCACGATCATGATCCTCACGGCGGTGGCGATCATCACCAACCTCGATGTGAACTTCGACCAGTTCGTCGCGGAAAAGATCCCAAACGTAAATCTGACGGCCTCGCTGGAGTGCTCGGAATCGATCACGGGGCGCCTGCACGAAATCACCGGCCGCAAGACGAAAATCATCGCCGCAAACGGATCCTCCACCTGCGGCGGCTCCAGCACCGACGTGCATCCCGCCGCCCGGGACGCCAGCCAGGCGACGCTGCTCGCCGACGCGCAAAGCCTGCCCGACCAGTTCGCCGCGCCGGAATTCACGGAAACCGAGGATTGGTTCAACACGCCCGGCAATCGTCCGCTCACGCTCTCCGCCCTGCGCGGACGCGTTGTACTGGTCGACTTCTGGACGTACACGTGCATCAACTGCATCCGCACGCTGCCGTACCTGAAGGCGTGGGACGCCGCCTACCGCAAGGACGGCCTCACGATCGTGGGCGTGGAGACGCCCGAGTTCGCGTTCGAGAAGGAAGCGAACAACGTGAGGGACGCGATTGGACAGTTCGGGATCCGCTATCCGGTGGTGCAGGACAACAACATGGGCACCTGGAACGCGTACGACAACGAGTACTGGCCGGCGGACTACCTGATCGACGCGAAGGGCGAGGTCCGCTATGCGACGTTCGGCGAGGGCGACTACGGGAAGACCGAAACGGCGATCAGGGCGCTGCTCGCCGAAGCCGGCAACGAGGTCGGCGCGAAGAGCCACCCGACGGACGTGGTCACGCCGACGGAAGTGGCGACGCCTGAGACCTACGTGGGCACCAACCGCGCGGAAGGCTGGGTCAACGGCCCGAAGACGGGAACGCACGACTACGGGCCCCCGCCGACGCACGCGCTGGCGCTCAACGCGGCCGCCTTCAGCGGCACCTGGGATATCACGAGCCAGCCCGCGGAAGCGATCTCGGGAGCGGGCATCAACCTCAACTTCCACGCCAAGAACGCCTATCTGGTGCTGAGCTCCCAGGACGAACGCCCGATGCACGTGCAGGTGCTGCTCGACGGCCATCCGATCTCGGTGGCGGACTCCGGAGCGGACGTGCACGACGGCGTGGTCACCGTCCGCCGCCAGCGCCTTTACTGGCTGGTGTCACTACCGGGAGACCAGACTCACGAACTGCAGCTGCGCTTCCAGGACGGCGTTGTCGCGTACGACTTCACGTTCGGCTAGGCGGTCCAGCGCCACTCGCGTGGCGGCGCCCTTCCTTCAGCGGGAGGGCGCCGCCCTCGGCGATCAGTTGTGGTGTTTGTGTTTTTTCTTCACGCACGTGTGGAACGTGCGCGTTTCCTCATAGCTCTTGCCGTTGGCGGCAAACGTCACGAGCTCGACTTTGTAGGCCCCCTTGGGAAGGCCGATCAGGTCGACTGAGGTCGCGTGTTTGGAGAGCTTGCCCTGCTTGGCGAGTTTGCCGTTGATGAACTCCTCGTAAGAGGTGATCTTGGCGCCCTTGGGGAAACGCGGGTGGATCGCGAAGTCGCGTTTGCTGAAACACTTCTTGCCGTTTGGCAGGCCGAGGTTGGCCTTCGTCGAGACGATCAGCTTCTCGCTGCCACAGGCGCTCGTGGACGGAGCGTTGAGACCGCCGCCGCTGTAGGTCGCCACCCAGTAGTAGGTCCCCACGCTCGGGCTGACGGCCACCGAGGGGCCCGTCACGCCACCGGTCACGGTGGCGGTGCTCGTCGCGAGAATCGTTTTGCACTTGGCTTCCTTGTAGAGCGTGTAGGTGACCGTCCCAGTCGCGCTCGCCGCCTCCGCCCCGGCGATGTGCGCCGTGTCGGTGACCGCGGAACCCTTGAGGACCGGGATCGAGGCGCCCATCACGCCGCCACCGCTCTGAATCGTGGTGGTCGTCGTCGGCGCCTGAACCGTGAGGATCTCCGTGCCGCATTCGCTCGAGATCGCTTTGTTGTTGGCGTCCCCGCCGTAGCTTGCCTGCCAGTAGTAGGTGCCAGGTCCGAGGTTCACCGAGCTCGACGCTGCCGCCGAGGCGCCGCTCATGGCGCCGGCGCCCGCAGCCGCCGCGAGCGTGGTGCATGTCGAGTTGCTGTACACGTTGTAGGCGACGCTTCCCGTCGCGATCGACGCGTTGGCGCCACCGAGGGTCGCGCTGTCCGTGACCGCAGTGCCCTGCAGCACGGTGATCGCGGCGCCTGTCTGCCCACCGCCGCTGAGCGTCGTGGTCAGCGAGGACGTGCTTCCGAAGCCGCCGGTCGGAGGCGACTCGAGCGAGAAGTAGGTCGATCCGCCGGGCGGGATCGCGGGGGAGAAGTTGATCGTGCCAGAGCCCGTCAGGTTGGCGCCGAGCGGGCCGATGCCGGAGAACCACGAGGTCGGTCCCTCGTAGCCGCTCACGGGATCACCGTTCGCCGCGAAGGCCACTGGCTCGACCCCTTCTGGGAAGCTCAGACCGGTCGGCTCACCCGACGGCGTGTCGAAGGCGCAGTATTCCTCGATGGTTTCTTCGAATTTCACGCCTTTCTTGGTTTCGCCTTCGTAGCCGCATTCTTTGCCTTTGTTGGTTGCTTCCGCTTTTTCCGAATCGATATAAGGCTGCACCGTGCAGCCTTCCGGGGTCGGGCCGCCGCCCGGCGCGCAGAGGCCGTCCTCGTCGAACCCGAAGAGTTCGTCTTCCGCCGAGAGGTGGATCGAGGAGATGGGACTCGAGGAGCTGTTCTGGACCCCGATCAGCGCGTCATCTGAGCCCTCGTAGGGGCCCTGCGCGGGATCTTCGCTGATCGCCTCGCCACCGCTGGTCACGGTGACCAGGAACTGGCACCCGGTGTCTTTGTAGACAGCCGGACATTGCGAGTAAAGGGCGGCGCTGGCTGACGAAGGCGCCAACCATGCGGCGCAGACCGCCGCCACAACGACAACTAGAGCTCCGACTCGACGCATTGCAAACCCCCGCTTAGCTATTGCCTCGATCGGGCGCCCACAGCGACCGACCCACATTTGCGTGGGAATCTACACCCTGCGCTGACGGTTCGGCGCGCCGTTGGACGGACCACCGAGCCGCGCCTGAGGGAAACGAAGTCGGGGCGCCTACAATGCGCTGCATGGAGGGTTCAATGGCAGAGACGAGTGCACGCAGTTGGCTGCGCTGCTACCGCTGCTGGTCCCAGGACCTGGAGGTGCAGGTCCATTACGAGGGCATCCATAAGATCGACCCGGACTCCGGCGAGCGCGCGGAAGTCGTCGACGAGCTCCAGGAGGCGGTCGTGCAGTGTCTGGACTGCATGCACGATCAGCCGCACCTCGGCTTCAACAACGGCCGCGTGGAGCCGATCGAGGACCGCTGGGAACGGATGATCGCCGGTACCCCGTGGGTCGCCTCCTGCACCGTCACGGTCGACTCCGAAGACGTCGAGACCTGCTCTGGCCCAGAGGCCGGCGACGCGCTTTCCTACGCGGCCTTCGGCGAGCATGGCGTGCGCGAGTTCTTCACGCACGTGCGCTTCCACAAGCACGAAGACGACGCCCGCATCATCGTGCACCTCCTCGTCGAGCTCTATGCGCGCTCCCTGGAGGAGGCCACCGACGTGCTCGAGTCCTCAGCGCGCGGAGCGCTGACGATCACCTCGCTAGCCGAGGAGTCCCGCCCGCCGGCAGCAGGCGGCGAGAACCACGGCCACGACTAGGACGCCGATAGGCGGCGCGAGGCTGCGTCCTCGGTCGTTCGCGTGCGGAGCACGCCACGCTCCCTGCGCCCTTGCCTCGCTTGCCTCTCGACGTCCTAGTGCGTTGTTAGGAAGCGGGAGTTAGGCGCATGACGGGGATGCGCCTGATGCCGCTGGTGCGCCGTTCGTACTCTTTGTAGCCGCTGTAGACGAGCTTCGCGAGCTCGAACAGACGGTCGCGATCGTCTCCGTCTGCCTCGTGCGCGACATACGCGCTCGAGCGTCCTCTGGCCTCGAGCGTCACGTCTGGATTGGCCTTGAGGTTGTAGTACCAGGCGGGGAACTTCGCGCGACCGTAGCTGGAGGCGATCAGGATCACGTCCTCGCCGTCGCTGAAGTAGAGCAGCGGCACGGTTCGCTCCAGCCCGCTGCGGGCGCCGCGAACCGTGACGAGCACCACCGGGATCTGACCGAGCGTGTGGTCCACGCGCCCGCGCGTCGCCCGCAGCAGCCATGGGTCGATCCGCGCGCCGACCTGCGAGGAGAACCACGTGCCGGCCTTCGTCAACGCGAACGCTGTGACGCGACGCTTGAGCTCCGAGTCCTGCGCTTTCTCCGGATCGACCGCTGGGATCGTCCCGGACATCTGCTCAGCTCAAGCGCTGCTCGAGCGCGTCGAGCTGCGTGTTCAGCTCGGGCGGGAGGTTGTCGAATTTCGCGAGGTACTCGCGGAACTGCGGTAGCTGCGAGCGCCACTCCTCGGTGTCCACACGCAGCAGCTCCGCCATCGCCTCATCGGTCACGTCAACCCCACGGGTGTCGATTCCGTCGGGACCGACCGGAGGCATCCAACCGATCGGCGTCTCCGTCGCGGCGCCGTGTCCGGCGCAGCGAGCGAAGACCCAGGAAAGCACGCGCGAGTTCTCGCCGTAGCCAGGCCAGAGGAAGCGTCCGTCGGGACCCTTGCGGAACCAGTTGACGTAGAAGATCTTCGGCAGCACCGCGCCCTCGCGACGTCCCATCTCCAGCCAGTGGGCGAAGTAGTCGGCCATGTTGTAACCGCAGAACGGCAGCATCGCGAACGGATCGAAGCGCAGTTCGCCGACGGTGCCCGCCGCCGCCGCGGTCTTCTCGGAGCTCATCACCGAGCCAAGGAACACCCCGTGCTCCCAGTCGAGCGCCTCCGTGACGAGGGGGATCGTCGTCGAGCGGCGACCGCCGAAAAGCATCGCGTCGATCGGCACGCCGGCCGGGTCCTCCCACTCGGGCGCGATCGCCGGGTCCTGCGCCGCCGGCACCGTGAAGCGCGCATTGGGATGCGCAGCGGGAGCGTCTGAGTCCGGCGTCCAGTCGTTGCCGTGCCAGTCGATCAGGTGAGCCGGTGGCTCCTTCGTCATCCCCTCCCACCAGATGTCGCCGTCATCGGTCTTGGCGCAGTTGGTGAAGATCGTGTTGCTCTCGATCATGTGGATCGCGTTCGGGTTCGTGTCATGGCCCGTGCCCGGAGCCACGCCGAAGAAGCCGGCCTCAGGGTTGATCGCGTACAGGCGACCGTCCTCGCCAAACTTCATCCAGGCGATGTCATCGCCGATCGTCTCCACCGTCCAGCCCTCGAGTGTCGGCACCAGCATCGCCAGGTTGGTCTTGCCGCACGCGCTCGGGAAGGCGCCGGCGATGTACTTGACCTCACCCTCCGGCGAGGTCAGCTTGAGGATCAGCATGTGCTCGGCCATCCAGCCCTCGTCGCGCGCCATCACCGAGGCGATGCGCAGCGCAAAGCACTTCTTGCCCAGCAGCGCGTTGCCGCCGTAGCCCGAGCCGTAGGACCAGATTTCACGCGTCTCGGGGAAGTGCACGATGTACTTGTTCTCCGCGTTGCACGGCCACGGCACGTCATCTATGCCATCCCCGAGCGGCATGCCGACCGTGTGGAGGCAGGGCACGAACTCGCCGTCGCTGCCGAGCACGTCCAGTGCGCCCTGGCCCATGCGGGTCATGATGCGCATGTTCACCGCCACATACGTCGAGTCGGTCAGCTGCACGCCCACGTGGCTCTTGTCGGAGCCGAGCGGACCCATCGAGAAGGGCACCACGTACATCGTGCGTCCGCGCATCGAGCCGGTGAACAGCTCGGTCAGCTCATCGCGCATCTCGCCCGGCTCGCGCCAGTTGTTCGTGGGCCCGGCCTCCTCCTCGGTGGCCGAGCAGATGTACGTTCGATCCTCCACCCGCGCCACGTCGCCCGGGTCCGACAGCGCCAGATAGGAGTTCGGCCGCTTGGCGTCCGAGAGACGCTCGAAGGTGCCGGCGTCAACAAGCTCCTGGCAGAGGCGGTCGTACTCCTCGGCGGAGCCGTCGCACCAGTAGATCTGATCGGGCTCGGTCAGGGCGGCGATCTCGTCGACCCAGGCCAGCAGACGCTCGTTCTTTGTGGGGGCGGGGGCTGTCGTGTTCATGGGTCGATACGGCTCCTATGTTGGCGGGCAAGACGGGCGCGCCGTACGGCGCTGCTGCCGGGCCGCGGCTGGCTCCGGGAAACAGAAAAACGCCCATCCCTGGGCGGAGGAAAAGCGTACCGCACGACCCAAGCACCCGGCAAGCCGCTGCTCCTAGTCGACGTCGCCCTCGGCCGTTCCCCCTCCGGGGTTCTTACGCGGCACCAGCACCAGGCGCTTGAACTCGGCCACCAGAACTCCGTCCTGGTTGAGCACCCGTGTGTGCACCTTCACCGTGCCGCGATCGGGCTTGGACTGCGACTCTTTCTTCTCGAGCACCTCGGACTCGCAGAACAGCGTGTCGCCGTGGAAAACGGGCGCCGGGTGCTTCAGTTCTTCCGTGGCCAGGTTGGCGATCGCCTTGCCGCTGACGTCGCTCACGGACATGCCCAACGCGAGCGAGTAAACGAGCGGCCCGACCACCACGTTTCGTCCCTGCTGGGATTTGTGGGCGTAGACGTCGTTGATGTGCAGCGGGTGGTGGTTCATCGTGATCAGACAGAACAGGTGATCGTCTGACTCTGTCACCGTCTTTGCGGGCCAGTGCTTGTAGACGTCGCCGACCTCGAACTCCTCCAGGTAGCGGCCATACGGATGGGCGCCGCTCGCCTCGCGTGCGGCCTGATCGGTCTCGACGGTCTGGGTCTCACTCATGTAGCTCGAATGTCTCCTATCGAATGGTTCGGGGGGCGCCGCAGCGGGCGCGATGCGGCTCAAACTCTAATGGCCGCCCGCCGAGGCCCGTCTCGCCCCAGGCGCCACGTCGGCGGCGCAGATGTCCGGACCGATCGACAACGGGCAGGCAAATCCCGGAGCCGGATCACAGGGTGCGCAGACCGGTGGACCGGGCGCAGGCGGTGTTGGCGAGGGTGTAGGACTGGGCGGCGGCGACGGCGATTCCGCAGCCGGCTGACCGACCGCCTGCGCGAACGCGCTCTCGTACGGAAGCGCGCAGACGGCGTCATATGCCTGCGCGACGGCGGCGGGCGCATCGAAGCCGCTCAGCGCCGTGCCGCTCGAGGACAGCGGCCGCACGTCGGCGGCGCTCAGCGCGGCCCCGTGCAGCGCCAGATCGCAGACAGCTGGTCTGCTCGCAGAGGCAGCGCGCGCGAACGGGTCGGCAAGCCTGCGCACGACCGGCCTTCCGAGCTGAGCTGTTGCTCTCAGCCGCAAACGGACCGTTGCTGGGTCGAGCAGCGGCGATGGCCTGTTGATGAGCAGCACCAGCGCCCTTGGGGTCCTCCCCGCCCCGACCCGCGGTGTCGCCAGCACGAGGTAGTCATCGCCGAACGGTCCCTGCACAGCCAGCTTCAGCGCCGCGCTCGAGACGTGCTGGCCACGCGCCGCATGCGGGAAGCCGACCTCCGCGAGCGCGAGATCGTCGGGCGAGGGCGAGAGCGTGAACGGCCAGGTGCGCGACAGAGACGCCGTCGCCAATGGATCGACGTCTCTGCCGGTGCTTGGTGACGGGCGTGCGACACCCGTGGCGGAGGCGGCCAGGGCGAGCAACCCGCAGATGGCGAGCAGCGTCAAGGAGGCCAAGGTGCGACGCATCATCGATACTTCCTAGCACCGATAGACAACCGCTGTCCCCGCAGCTGACCCAGGAGTGCCCTTGCGTAACCCCCGCGACTTCCTCAAGCCTCTCGCCATCGATGCGCCCGACCCGGTGCGCGAGATTCCCTTCAAGCCCTCACGGATGATCCACTTCCTGGACTTCTCTAACGAGAAGATGGTCGCCAAGGTGCCCGACATCGCACCCACGGTCGACATCCTGCTGGGCAACCTCGAGGACGCCGTGCCGGTCGATCGAAAGCTGGCCGCGCGCGCCGGCCTGATCAAGGTCGGACGCGAAATGGACCTGGGCGACACTGCGCTGTGGACGCGCGTCAACGAGCTCGCCTCGCCCTGGGTCCTTGACGATCTCACCGAACTGGTGATGGAGATCGGCGACAAGCTCGAGGTGATCATGGTCCCAAAGGTCGAGGGGCCGTGGGACATCCACTACGTCGACCGCCTGCTCGCCCAGCTGGAGGCCAAGGCTGGCCTGCAGCGTCCGCTGTTGATCCACGCGATCCTGGAGACCGCGCAGGGCGTGGCCAACCTCGAGGAGATCGCCAGCGCGAGCCCGCGCATCCAGGGCATGAGCTTTGGCCCCGCCGACCTGGCCGCGTCCCGGCGCATGAAGACCACCCGCGTCGGCGGGGGACATCCCGGCTATCGCACGATCGCAGATCCCGACCCTGAGAACCCCGATGCTCCCCGCCCGAGCTACCAGCAGGACCCCTGGCACTACTCGATCGGGCGCATGGTCGACGCCTGCACCGCCGTCGGGGCTCTGCCCTTTTACGGCCCCTATGGCGATATCTCAGACGAGGAGGGCTGTGAGACGCAGTTCCGGGCCTCCTTCCTGCTGGGCTGCGTGGGCGCCTGGTCGCTGCA
>DATBZG010000264.1:0-14232 GCA_036513335.1 Solirubrobacteraceae bacterium
GAGCCGGGGTTCATGCGCACGGCCACCGGGTCCGCGTTGATCTCCGCGGGAGAGACGCGTGTGATCTGCACGGCCTCCGCTCAGGAGAGCGTGCCGCGTTGGATGGCCGGCGCGGGCAAGGGCTGGGTGACGGCCGAGTACGGGATGCTGCCGGCATCCACGGGCGATCGCAAGCAGCGCGATGCCACGCGCGGACGACAGGACGGGCGCACGATCGAGATCCAGCGCCTGATCGGACGGGCGTTGCGCGTGGTCGTCGACTTCGAGGCGCTGGGTGAACGCACGATGTACCTCGACTGCGATGTGCTGCAGGCCGACGGCGGTACGCGCTGCGCTTCGATCACCGGCGCGTACGTGGCGCTGGCGCTCGCATGCGCGCGTTTGCAGAAAGAGGGGCGGCTCGAGCGCTCCCCGCTGCGGGAATCGGTGGCTGCGGTCTCCTGCGGGATCATCGACGGCGTCGCGCTGCTCGACCTCGACTACTCCGAGGACTCGACCGCGGAGGTCGATGCGAACGTGGTGATGACGGGCGCCGACGCGCTCGTCGAGGTGCAGGCGACAGCCGAGCGCACGCCGCTCTCACGGGCCCATCTAGACGAGCTGCTGGCGCTGGCGGCGGGCGGCATCGAACAGCTGCGCGTCAGCCAGGAGCAGGCGATCGCCGCGGGCAGTTGAAGCTGCTGCTGGCCACCCACAACGAGCACAAGCGCCGGGAGTTCGCACGGTTGCTTCAGAGCGCCACGGGCGGACTCGAGATCGAGACGCTGCCGGATGCCGTTGTGATGCCACCGGAGGACGGCGAGACGTTCGCCGAGAACGCGCTGGGCAAGGCGCGTGCCGCCGCGCAGGCGACCGGCCGCGTGAGCTTCGCGGATGACTCGGGCATCTGTGCCGCCGCGCTCGGCGGAGCGCCGGGCGTGCGCTCCGCGCGCTACGCCGGCGAGCACGCGAGCGACGAGCAGAATCTCCAGAAGCTGCTCCACGAGGCGCCGGCCGGCAGCGCGCTGGAGTACGTATGCGTGATCGCATATGTCGATCCCTCGAGCGCGGAGGAGCACCTGTTCGAGGGACGCTGCTCAGGACGGCTTGCGGCGGAGCCCAGAGGGGAGGGGGGCTTCGGCTACGACCCGGCGTTCCTCCCCGACGACGGGCCGCCCGATGTGACCATGGCCGAGCTGAACGACGAGCAGAAGGACGCGATCAGCCATCGAGGCCGCGCGGCGCGGGCCTTGCTCGCATGGCTTGTTAGAAAAGGTTGATCGCAGCCGAGGCGGCGACAGCCACACCGAGGCCCGCATAGCCCAGATATCCGGACAGCCCGAGCAGCAGTGCGGTGACGAGCGCCACGAGCACCGTCACCAGCCATGCGATGCGACCGATCGCCATCGGCGTATTCTTGCGGATGCGCCTGTCCGCACGCGGTGTTAGCTTCGGCGCAACGTTTTACGAACGAGGGAGGCGAAGTGACAAAGTCCGAGCTGGTCGACCAGGTGGCCGATCGCGCCGCTTTGACCAAGCAGGATGCCTCGCGCGCGGTGGACGCCGTGCTGGCGACCGTCGAGGACGCTCTGCGTCGCGGTAGCGAGGTGACCGTTTCTGGGTTCGGCAAGTTCCACGTGAGCGAGCGTGGCGCGCGCATGGGGGTCAACCCGCGCACCGGCGAGCGCATCGAGATCGCGGCCTCGCGGGTGCCACGGTTCACCGCCGGCAGCGGCCTCAAGAGCGCGGTGAAGGGCCGCTGACCCCGGGGGGCTACTTCGGCGACACGCTGGCCGCTCGAGTTGCCGAGCGCGAGTCGCAGATCGTGCTCGGCCTCGACCCCGATCCGCGCGCCTTGTGGCCGGTGGCGCACGCGCTCGGATCGGTGGCATCCTCGCCCGAGCAGGCGGCGGCAGATGCGTTCCTGGCGCACTGCACGGCGTTGATCGACGCAGCGGCGCCGGCCTGCGTCGCCGTGAAGCCGCAGCTCGCCCGCTTCGAGCTGCTTGGCGCCGCCGGCTGGGCCGCGCTGGAAGCGCTCGTCGCGTACGCGCAAAGCGTCGGTCTGCTGGTCATCGCCGACGGCAAGCGCGGCGACATCGACGTCACCGCGCAGGCATATGCCGGTGCGCTGTTGGGCGGCGAGGACAGCCCGTTCGGGCGCCTCGAGGGGCTGCGCGCGGACCTCGCGACCGTGAACCCGCTGATGGGGACCGATGCGGTGCAGCCGTTCGTCAGCTCCGCCCGCGCAGTCCGAAGTGGGGTGCTCGTGCTCGTGCGCACCTCGAACCCCGGCGCGGCCGACTTCGAGGACCTGCCGCTGGCGGACGGGGGGGCGATGTGGGAAAGGATCGCGATGCTCGTCGACCGGCTCGGAGCCGAGGCGGTGGGTGAGTGGGGACTCAGCGACGTGGGCGCCGTCGTCGGTGCGACCGAGCCGCGCCACCTGCAGCGGGCGCGCGAGCTGATGGGAAACGCGCCCTTCCTGCTGCCCGGCGTCGGTGTCCAGGGCGGGCGCGTGGAGGATCTCGCTCCGGCCTTCCTCCCCGGCCGCGCAGGGGGCCTCGTTTCGGCCTCGCGGAGCATCGCCGGCGCGCATCAGGCATCGGGTGGGGAGCCAGCGGCGGCGGCCAGGGCGGAGGCCGAGCGCCTGCGCAAAACTGCCTGGGAGCTGTCCGAGCTGGTCCGCTAGCCTTGTGTCGTGCGCCTCGTGGCATCTTCTGCCGTTCAGGGGCGCCGTAAGGCGGGTACGGAGCCAGGATGATCATCACGGTCACGCTCAACGCGGCCATCGACAAGTCGCTCGCGGTGCCGAACTTCAAGCTCGGACGCCGCCACCGTACGGTCGACCAGCGCACGATGGCCGGCGGCAAGGGCGTGAACATCGCGCGTACGCTCAAGGCTCTCGGGCAGCCGGTGATCGCGACCGGGTTCGCCGGCGGCGCCACCGGCACACACATCGTCGAGCAGCTCACCGAGGAGTCGATCCTCAACGACTTCGTGCGCATCCGCGAGGAGTCGCGGACGAACACCTCCGTGCTCGACCCCACCACGGGGGCACAGACGGAGATCAACGAACGCGGCCCCTCCGTCAGCGCGCGCGAGGTCGAGCTGTTCGCCAACAAGCTCCTGTATCTCGCCCGCGGCGCAGCGATCGTCGTGTTCGCCGGTTCGTTGCCGCGTGGCGTCGAGCCCGAGATCTACGCCTCACTGATCCGCGACCTGGAGCGCCTGGACGTGATCACCGTCGTGGACACCGACGGGGAGCCCCTGCGCCAGGCGGTGCGCGCCGAACCGGACGTGGTCTCACCGAACGTGCTCGAGGCGGAGGAGCTCGTCGGCCACGAGTTCTCCGGTGAGGAGGAGCGCTCGCAGGTGGTCGCCGAGATCGCGGCGCTGGGGCCGCGCGAGGCGATCATGACCTTGCCCGACGGGTGCTTCGCGCAGGTGCTCGTCGACGGTCAGCGCAGGCTCAAGCGCGCGCGCATCGAGCCGCGCGAGCCGGTCGCCCGCAGCGGGTCCGGAGACGCCTTCCTGGCCGGCTATCTGGCAGCGCGCTACGAAGGTCGTGCGCCGGACCAGTGTCTGCGCTTCGGCGTCGCGTGCGGCGCCGAGTCCACCGGGCGTCTGGGCGCCGGACTGATCGACGCACGCGAGGCGCGCCGGCTGATGGGCGACGTCGAGCTGACCGTCATCGATCAGCCCGCCCAGGTCAGCTGAGCAGTCGCTAGCCGATCTCGGCGAAGAGCGAAAGCTCGCCCGAGAGCTGCTCATACAGACGCCTGCGCAGCCGCGTGTGGATCTGCGATACGCGACTCTCCGACACGCCGAGGCGCTCACCGATCTCGCGCAGCTTCAGGTTCTCGACATACAGCAACACCGCCACTTCGCGCTCCTGCTTGGAGAGCCGCGCAAACGCCTTGCGGAAGTGCGCCTTTGCCTCATGGCGCTCGGCCTGCGCCGACGGATTGAGCTCCGAGTCTGAGCTCTCCAGCGTCTCGATCCGCTCGATCGAGGAGTCTTCGTCTGAGCGCACGGTGCTGTTCAGCGAGCCCACCTCAGCCAGCGCCACCTGATCCAGGCGGCTCGTCAGCTCACCTGTGCTCATCCCCAGCTGGTCCGCAAGCTCCTCGCGGCTCGGCTGGCGCTCGTGTGTTGCCTGGAAGCGATCCCGCGCAGCATTGATGGCGCGCTCGTCGCGGCGCAGCGAACGCGGCGCCCAGTCGTGGCGGCGCAGCTCGTCGAGCACCGCGCCGTGGATTCTCGTCCACGCATACTGTTCCAGCGTGGCGCCCTTCGCGGGGTCATAGCGCTCGATCGAGTGGATCAGCGCCTCCAGGCCGCAGGACAGGAAGTCCTCGACGTCCGTGTTCGCCGGGGTGACGCGGATCTTGCGGTAGACGATGTGGCGGACCATCGGCATGAACGCAAAGATCAGGCGATCGCGCAGTTTGCGATCCCCTGTGCGCCGATATTCCTCCCACGTCGCCAGCGTTTCGGTTGCTGACGGCCTTGCTGCGTGCTCCGCGACTATCTTCATTGTCCTGCTCCAGTCTCGAGGGAACTGGGGGCGTATCGGCGTCCTCAGCAGGCACTTGAGCTCTGCAACGGGAAGGTGCTAACCGCCGGCGACGTCGCGTCGCAGCAGCACCAGATAGCCGGCGAACAGCGCGGGCAGGCCGTAGAGCGCGCACACCCAAGCCGAGTGGGTGATCGGCGCCCAGTAGGTGGGTGTGCGCAGGAGGCCCTGCCAGTTCTGGAGCTGTTCGGTGAGCAGGTACGGGCGGATGCCTTCAAGCCCCGGGATCTGAGCGATGATGAACAGCAGGATCACCAGCCCGATCGTTCCCACGACCGCCGCCGCGCTGTTGCGGGTGGCGGCCGAGAGGAGCAGCCCGATCGCCGCGATCGCGAACAACGGGATCAGGTAGGCCATGTTGGCGGCGAACACGAGCAGCAGCCCTTCCGGCGCCGAGACGACGGTCCCGGAATAGGTGGTGATCGAATGGAAGCCCCAGGAGATGACGCCTGCCACGGTGGAGACGGTTGCAGCGACGAGCACCGCCAGCACGGCGTAGGTCATGGCCGCGAGCGCCTTGGCGGCGAAGATCTGCCCGCGATCGACAGAGCGCGTGAGGATCGTCTTCAACGTGCCGTTGCCGTCCTCGTTGGAGAAGATGTCGCCGCCGACGAGCGCCGCGACCACGGGCAGGAAGAAGCCCGACATGAACAGCAGCATCAGCACCGGCGTCGCCAATCCGGACTGTGTGATCTGCGTGGCGAAGATGTTGTCGCGGCGATCGTGCTGGTGGTGGAGGCTCTCGAACACGACGAAGATCAAGGGCAGCACGGCGAGCAGTCCCAGCCCCAGGTAGGTGCGTACCTGTGAGGCGAGCTTGCGCAGCTCCCAGCGGTAGACAACCAGCGTCGAGGGGCGTCGCGCGCCGGAACGCAGTGGAGCCGCATCTGCGGGCTGGCCGATGGCGGCGGTACTCATACTGCGAGCTCCACGGCTTCGCGCGTCGTTGCGTCGTCGCCCTCTGTGAGCCGAAAGAAGAGGTCCTCGAGCGTTGCCAGCTCGGGAGTCAGGACGAGGATCCCGATGCCGTCGCGGGCGAGCATCAGCGACAACGCTCCCACGTCCTGCTCCTCCGCCTGAAAGCTCAGGCCGTGCTCGTCGCCTGCGGCGCGCTCGATGCCTGGTTGCGCGCGCATCAGCTCCAGCGCGCGCGTGTCGTCGGTGCTCCGCAGGCGGTAGCCCGCGCCGCCCTGGCGGCGCAGATCGGCCAGTGCGCCCTCGTAGACGACGCGTCCGGACTCGACGATCGCGACTCTGTCGCACAGTTCCTGCACCTCCGGGAGCTGGTGGCTGGAGAGCAGGATCGTGATGCCTTCGCCGGCCAGGCGCCGGATCAGATCGCGCATGTCGCGCATCCCGGCTGGGTCCAGGCCGGTGGCGGGCTCATCGAGGATCAACAGACTTGGCCGGCGCAGCAGCGCTGCGGCGATCCCCAGGCGCTGGCGCATGCCGTGGGAGTAGCCGCCGACCTTGTGCTTTGCGCGCGGCGTGAGCTCGACGCTCGCCAGCACCTCCTCGATGCGCCCGGCAGCGCCGTCCCCGTCGAGCGCGGCCAGCAGTTCCAGGTTCTTGCGTGCCGTCAGATAGGGATAGAACCGCGGCGCCTCGACGAAGCCGGCCACCCCCTCCAGCGCCCGCGCGCCTTCGCGCATCGGGTCGCGACCGAACAGCTCGACCGTCCCCTCGCTCGGCGTGATCAGGCCGAGTGCCATGCGCAGCGTGGTCGTCTTGCCGGCGCCGTTGGGTCCGAGGAACCCATACACGTCACCCGCGTCGACATTCAGGTCGATGTGATCGACAGCGAGGACGTCGTCATAGCGCTTGACGAGCCCCCGAGCCCTCACCGGCGGGGCCTCCTCTTCGCTCACGCTAGAGGCCTCGCGCCACTTCTTCCACGGCCGCGGGCGAGACGGCGCCTGCCACGAGGTAGCGCACGCCGGAGCGCTCGAAGGTGAGCAGGGTGCCGAGCTCTGTGCGCAGCTCGCTTGCGCTGGCGCCGTTGATCGTGACCTTCGAGAGGCCCGCGAGCGATTCGCCTTCGCCCTTGGCGCCATTGGACTTGGCTTCCAGTACGGCGACTGTCGCCGGCCCGTGGCCGTGGGCGCTCAGCTTTGGCCTTTCGCCCGCGGCAGGCTTCTCGGTCGTGCCCTCTTGGTGGTCGTGGGAGAAGGTGATTTCCTGCACCTTTGCGTTCGCCGGCGGCGTGATCGCGAACACGGAGCTTTCGACCGGGCCGAAGGAGATTTCGCTGGCTGCCAGTCCGAGCACCGGCGAGGAGCTGTCCGTGGAGTACACGGCGCTGCGCAGCGGCACGCCGTTGTCGGCGTCGAATGACAGATCTACGCCGCCGATCAGGCTGCCGGCTTCGCTCGGAGAGACGCGCACCGTGTAGGCGGGCTGTCCGGCGACGTCCGTAGGCGTGGCGCCGGAGACGTCCACGTGTTTCAGGCCCGCAATCGCTTCTTCGACCTTGGCGACCGAGGGGACTTCGTGCGAGCGGGAGGTGGGTTCTTGCGGGGCTTCTTCCTCGGCAGGCGGTGTGTAGCGGTAGAGCGTGTTTGTGGCCGCGTCGTAGAGCTGCAGCGTGTGGCCATCGGAGAGGATCTGCGTGTCGCCCTTTTCGGATTGCAGTTCCAGGCGCATGTCGCCGTTCTTGGCGATCCACAGCCGTCCGGAGGCACCGGTGATCAGCGGGCTGGAGGTCAGTTCGCTGGATTTCCCGCCGCCGGCCAGGCTCGCGCCTTCCAGCAGATGGTCGGTGAACGTGATGTTCGCGCTGACGCCCTGGACCGTGTCTCCGTTTGCTCCCACGAGCGCGCCGTGGATCGCGTCAGCGAGAGGCTCGGACGGCGGCGTGGGCCCGGCGCCGAGGGCGAACGCGAGCGCAGTGACGCTCACCGCAACTGCCACGACAAGTGCCAACACCGTAAGCAGGCGAAACAGCGGAAGGCGTCGGAAGATGTTCACGGCTCTGACTCACGTCCTTCGGGTTGCCTCACATGCAGGTTAGCGCGGCGCCTTCGCGGCTCCTAAAGGTGGGAGAGCTCTCATGCCGAGGGTCGCGTAAGGCCGCGCAGTGGGGATGCGAGGCGGCCCGGATGGACGTCAATGGACCGTTCTGCGGCGTCACCCGATATCTTCCCGGCCTCATGGTGCTCGCTTTCATCATCTTCTGGATCGTGGTGGCCCTGATCGTGGTCGCCGTGGCCGCGCGTCCTCGGCGTGGCGGTAACCCGGGCGAATCCCTGTTGGGCCAGCGCACGGTCACCGTCTCGATCATCATCGTGTTCGCCTTCGGCATCTCTGTGCCGGCGCTCGTCTCGGCCGACAACGCCGAGCACAAGGCCCACGTCGGTCCCGGCGGCGTCCATCTGACGGACAACGAGGTCAAAGGCCGTGAACTGTTCTCGCGCTCGTGCACGGTCTGCCATACGCTCGCGGCGGTCAAGTCGGTCGGGCGCATCGGCCCGAACCTCGACGTGCTGGTGGGTCACCAGATCACGACGCCGGCGGCGCGCAAGACGTTCGTGCTGAAAACGATCCTCGAAGGACCCGCCCTGGGCCTCGGCAACATGCCCGCCGAACTGTACGTCGGCAAGGAAGCCGAAGACGTTGCGGAGTTCGTAGCCGCGGTCGCCGGTAAGTAATCGGTTTAGCCAATCGTCGATAGCGCTCGCTGTCGCCCATGAGCTAGGGTCCCGGCGATGCCGGATCAGCCGAAGACCGCGGAGGACGTGAAGGCGTACGTCGGAGAACGCGACATCCGCTTCATTCGCTTCTGGTTCACGGACATCCTGGGCCAGCTGAAGTCGTTCTCGATCAACGCCGCCGAGCTGGACGACGCCTTCGAGGCGGGCATGGGTTTCGACGGCTCTTCGATCACTGGCTTCAACGCGATCGAGGAGTCGGACATGATTGCGATGCCCGACCCGAGCACATTCGCTGTGCTGCCGTGGCGCCCGGAGGAGCAGGGCGTGGGGCGGATGTTCTGCGACGTGATCACGCCGGAGAAAACACCGTATGAGGGCGATCCGCGCCACGTGCTGCGCCGCGCGGTGCAGCGTGCGAAGGACATGGGCTTCGACACATTCAACGTCGGGCCGGAGCTCGAGTACTTCCTCTTCAAAGATTCGCGCTCCACGGAAGTGCTCGACGAAGGCGGCTACTTCGACCTGACCACGCTGGACGCAGGCTCGGACGTGCGACGCGAGACGGTGCTGGCGCTGGAGCAGCTGGGGATCCATGTGGAGTACACCCACCACGAGGTCGGGCCCTCCCAGCACGAGATCGACATGCGCTACGCGGACGCGATGAAGATGGCGGACGATTGCATGACGTACCGCATCACGGTCAAGGAGTACGCGATGAAGTACGGCTGGCATGCGACGTTCATGCCAAAGCCGCTGTTCGGCGAGAACGGCTCGGGCATGCACACCCACCAGTCCCTTTTCAGCGACGGCAAAAACGCGTTCTATGACCCCGACGATCAGTACTTCCTGTCCGACGTGGGCAAGGCGTTCATCGCGGGCCAGCTCAAGCACGCGCGCGAGATCTGCTCGATCTTCGCGCAGTGGGTCAACTCCTACAAGCGTCTGGTTCCAGGCTTCGAGGCGCCGGTGTATGTGGCGTGGTCGCGGCGCAACCGCTCGGCGCTGGTGCGCGTGCCGCTCTATCACCCCGGCAACGAGAAGGCGACGCGCATGGAGTTGCGCTGCCCGGACCCCGCGTGCAACCCCTACCTCACGTTTGCGGCGCTGTTGCAGGCTGGCCTGGAGGGGATCGAGAAGGGCTACGAGCTCCCGGAGCCGATGGAGAAGAACCTGTACCACCTGCCCGGCGAGGAACGTAGGCGCCTTGGCGTGGAGCAGCTGCCGGAGAGTCTGGGAGAGGCGATCGAGCTGACGGCGCAGTCCGAGCTGGTGCTGCGCACGCTGGGCGAGCACATGTTCAACCGCTACGTCGAGATCAAGCGCCAGGAGTGGGACGACTACCGCGTGAACGTCACGCAGTGGGAGCTGGATCGCTACCTGTCGATCCTGTAGCTCCTTGCTTGCAGATGACGGTGTGCAGCTCGCTCGTGAGCTGCGCCACCTGCTCGGTCAGCTGGGTGTTCTGCTCGAGCATGCGCGTGTGCTGCTCGGCCAGCGCCTTGTCCTGGATGAGGATCCGCGCCTGACTTGCCTCGAACTCAGCGACCCCCTTGGCCTCCGCCTCGCGGTGTGCCTGTAGGGCTTCGTCGCGCAGCTTGTCGCGGTCGGCCTGGCGGGTCTGGGCGAGGAGGATCAGCGGGGCGGCGTAGGCGGCCTGCAGCGAGAACGCGAGGTTGAGCGCGATGAAGGGGTACTTGTCCCACGCGATCGTCTGTGTGATTGCCAGCGCGTTCAGCAGGATCCACAGCGCAACGAGGCCGGTCTGCCCGAGGATGAACGTGGGCGTACCGAAGAAGCGCGCAAAGCGCTCGGCCTGGATGCCGAACGTGTCTCCCCCGAACGGGCGGTGATGGTCCGATGCCAGCCGACCCTTCGATTGTGCATCAGCCGCCACGGCCACGCATTCGGCCCGCACGGGGATTGTCCTGCCGCCGGCGAGATCACCGCCTGACCGGCACCGCGCAGGCGATCGGGCGGGCGGGGGCCAGCTGCCAGTGCATCGCCTGCAGCATGTGCCCGAAGGCGCCAGGGTGGCGCGGCGCAATCTCGGACACGAGTGCGATCGCGCCGAGGGCATTGCTCTCGTAGCGCTCCTCGCCAGTGAGTTGCGCCAGGCGCAGAAGACCCATGGCAGCACTTGAGGAGCCTGAGGGGATGGGGGAGTCGTCGAGGTCCTTGCGCCTCACGATCAGCGCTTCGCTGTCTGAGGCTGTCGCGTAGAAGCCGCCCTGCTCGGTATCCGCGAAGCGCTCGATCATCTCGTCGGCCAGCGCCGTCGCCTGGTGAAACCAGCGCTCCTCGCAGGTTGCTTCGAACAGCGCGATCAGCGCCTCGAGCAGAAACGCGTGGTCCTCCAGGTAGCCGTCGAGCTTGGCCCGGCCGTCGTTGTAGGTGCGCAGCAGGCGCCCACGCGCGTCGCGCATGTCCCGCTGCAGGAACTCCGCGCACGCGACCGCTGCCTGCAGGTATCGATTCCCGCGCTCGCCGCCGAGGGCTGCGCCGGCCTCGGCCAGCGCGCAGACCATCAGCGCGTTCCAGCTGGTCAGGCGCTTGTCGTCGAGCGCGGGGCGCACCCGCTTCGCGCGCGCCCGCAGGAGCGTTTCGCGGATCCGGTTCCGCGTCTGCTCGTCGGGGGTCGTGCCGCGGTCGGTGAGCACGTTCAGCCCTGGCTCGGGATGGTGCGGGTCTTGGAAGTTGCCCTGCTCGGTGACACCGAGCCACGCGATCGCTGCCGCGGCGTCCTCGCCGAGCAGCTCGGTGAGCTCGCCGATCGTCCAGACGTAGAAGCGCCCCTCGACTCCCTCGGAGTCGGCGTCCAGGGCGCTGTAGAAGCCACCCTCCGGACCACGCATCTCACGCATCGCCCAGTCGATGATGCCCTTGCAGACCACCAGCAGGCGCGCGTCCTCGGAGGCCTGCCAGCCATGAAGATAGGCGCGGGCGAGTAGCGCGTTGTCGTAGAGCATCTTCTCGAAGTGCGGCACCGTCCACGCTGCGTCGACGCTGTAGCGCGAGAAGCCGCCGCCGAGCTGGTCGTGGATGCCGCCGCCGGCCATCGCATGCAGGGTGCTGAGCGCCATCGGTTGCCCCTCTCCCAGGAGCAGGAACTCGAGCACCGGCGTCTGCGGGAACTTCGGCGCCGTACCGAAGCCGCCGTGGCGCGCATCGAAGCCTTCAGCGAGCGTGGCCACGGACTGCTCGAGCGCGTGCTCTTGCAGCGGCTCAGTGGCCGGCGAGAGCCGTGCCGCGCCGGACAGGCGCTCGCGCAGGCGCTCGCCGCCCGCACGGATTTGCTCGCGGTTCACATCCCAGGACTCGGCGATCGCCTGCAGCACCTGCGTCCACGCGGGCATGCCGTGACGGGGCTCGGGCGGGAAGTAGGTGCCGCCGTAGAACGGCAGCTGCTCGGGCGTGAGGAACACGTTCAACGGCCAGCCGCCCTGGCCGGTCATTCCCTGCACGGCCTCCATGTAGATCGCATCGACGTCGGGGCGCTCCTCGCGATCCACCTTCACGCAAACGAAGCACTCGTTCATCAGCTGCGCCGTGCGGGGGTCCTCGAAGGACTCGCGCTCCATAACGTGGCACCAGTGACAGGCGGAGTACCCGATTGAGACCAGCAGTGGCTTGTCCTGGGCTTGCGCGCGCTCAAGCGCGGCGGGACCCCACGGCAGCCAGTCAACTGGGTTCTCGGCGTGCTGGCGCAGGTAGGGCGAGGTCTCCTGCGCCAGTGCGTTGCTCACCAGCTCAGGGTAGCCCCGCCAGCGCGAGGCCGGTGCTGATCGTGCGTGGCATGCGACGGCTCAGGAGCCGGTCGATGGCGGTTTGCGAGGGCCATTCTCCAGACCCGACTCGGGCGAGCTTCACTTTGGCGAGATTGACATCGAATGACTTCCCCCCGAGTTTGCCTGTGATGTTCTGCGTGTCCGAGCCGAACCTCACGATCCCGCGCGACGCATTCGCGCCGGAGATGCGAATGTCGGTGCTCTGCAGCTCGCCGTCGCGTACCGGGAAGGTGGCGCTCAGCTGTACTCCGGGCACGAGCGAGAAGTCGTGGAGTACCGCGGCGGAGCTGCTGAGCTTTGCGTACCCACCGCGCAGCCCCCCGAAGCTCGAGCCGCTGGGGAGCTTCTGGTCGGCCTGCAGCGTGGCTGCGATCACCTGACGGTTGAGGTCGACCAGCGTGTCGAGTACTGCCACGAGCGTGCGGCCGGCGTGTCCGCCCAACCCGGACGGCGCGCGCACGTGGGCTAGCGATGTGGGCGTGATCGGGGTCGGGCTGAACGGGTTCGCACTCGGCACGCACGGATGGATTTGACCCCCACTAACCCCTCCGGCGAAGAAGGCGCTCACTGCCAGCGAGGCGCAGTCGCTGAGATCGCTGCCGATCACAGAGTGGCCCGTGAAGGGCACGAGGAGCAGCTGTGCATCGGGGATGCGCGCTGCGACGCTGCGCGCATCGGCGGTTGGCGTCCTTAGGTCCTGCTCACCCGAGAGGATCAGCGTCGGCACGTCCGGGAGTGCGCCGGCGGCGGGAGGCTGAGGTGAGGCGTCGGGCCAGCCCGCGCAGGCCGGCACGAGACTGTTGGAGTACGCGGTGACGTCGTCGAACGGATAGAAGCCGCCGGCGGGCTGAGCGCGCAGGTAGTCGAGCGCTTCCGCGAGCCTCGTCGAGGAGGAGGCCGCTCGCTGCCACGGGAATGGCGTCTCCTCGCAGGAGGTGGCCACGAACAGCGCTTCGTCGATCTCCTCCGAGGATTCGCCCGTGGTTCCTTCAGGGGGCACGTTGGGGATCAGCCCCTCGGAGAGGAGGTGCAGGCGCAGCAACGGGTCGGGGTCGTTGCGCAGAGCCGATTGCACGGCGGCGGGCAGCAGCGCGCGCAGCGCGGGGTTCAGGTCGCCGGCCTCGAGGATGCCGAGCAGGCCCTGCTCGGTGAGCGAGCTCGAGCGGCGCTTTCCGGCGCCGTCGTACACCGATCCACTGAGCGCACGTTTGCGCACGCGTGCCGCGAGCGTCGCAACGTCGCCGACCGGGTTGGAGGTGATTCCCGCGCATGCACCGACGGCGCAGAGCTCCTGCAGCACGCCTGCGATCGCCTGGAAGGTGGGGATCGCAAACGGTTCCGGGCCGCCGGTGGGCACGACGGAGTCGAGCACCAGGGACTCGACGTTCTGCGGGTAGCGTTCGGCGTACTCCTCAGCGACCTTCGTGCCGTAGGAAGTCCCATATAGGACGAGCTTTTCATAGCCCCCTGCACGACGGATCGCCTCCATGTCCTGGACGGATTCCTCCGTGGTGAAGCCGCCTCTGGCGGGCCCCAGCTGGGTGGCGCATTCTCCGAAGAGCTGGGCCTCGGACTTCGGGCTGAGCGATTCAAAGGCAGGGCAACTGAGCGGGTCGGAGGCGCCGGTGCCGCGCTGGTCGAAGATGATCAGGTCACGCGATCCCAGCGCCGGGGCGATCGCCTGGGCGATGAATTCTGCGAGCGGCAGCGCCGCCTGGCCAGGGCCCCCGGCGAGCGCCACGACCGCGTCACGGCTAGGCGTGGCGCCGGCCAACCTGCGCTCGATGCTCAGCGTGATCGTTTCGGTGATACCGCCCGTGCGATCGAGTGGCACCGGCAGCGTGGCGCATTCGAACTTCGCCTGGCTGGGGCAGGGTATGAAGCTAAGGCTGGAAGCTGCCGAGGAGCTCGGCGAGGCGGCGAGCAGTAGCGCTGGCGCCAGCGCCAGCGCCAGGGTGATAGCTCGCCTGCGCATCCGACGCGACAATAGCTGCAGTCGCAGTGGAACTCGCCGGCAGGACGACGTGGTGTCCACCGAGCGTTCCGATGAGCGCGTGGCGAGCACCGAGGCGCAGCGTGCCGTGCGCGCCGGCAGTGCCGCCGACGCTCAGATCGACGGCCGCCGAGGAGATGGAGCCGGAGACCGTCACGCCAGGCACGTAGGAGTAACTGTGCAGCTCAAAGGCGCCGTCGTTGTACGCGCCCCAGCCGGCGCGAAGGCCGCCGGTTCGAAGCGCAG
>DATBZG010000265.1:0-2956 GCA_036513335.1 Solirubrobacteraceae bacterium
CCAGGGGATCTGGTGGGAGATCGTGGAGCGCTACGGCGTGACGACCCTCTATTGCGCGCCGACGGCGATCCGCGCGTGCATCAAGTGGGGCGCGCAGTGGCCGAACAAATACGACCTCTCCACGCTGCGTCTGCTGGGGTCAGTGGGCGAGCCGATCAACCCGAAGGCGTGGCTCTGGTACCACAAGGTGATCGGCGGTGAACGCTGTCCGATCGTGGACACGTGGTGGCAGACGGAGACGGGTGCGATCATGATCACGCCGCTGCCGGGCATCACCGCCACGAAGCCCGGGTCGGCGACGCAGCCGTTCCCGGGAGTGTTCGCTGAAGTGCTGGACGAGACCACGGGTGAGCCGATCGAGGAGGGCCAGGGCCTGCTCGTGCTCACGCACCCGTGGCCGTCGATGCTGCGCACGTTGTACAAGGAGGAGGACCGCTTCATCGAGACGTACTTCAAGCGCTTCGGGCGCGAGACCTACCTCGTGGGTGACGCCAGCCGCCGCGACCGCGACGGCTACTTCTGGGTGATCGGGCGCATCGACGACGTGGTGAACGTCTCCGGTCACCGTCTTTCCACAGCAGAGGTGGAGTCGGCGATCGTGGCGCACACGGACGTGGCGGAGGCGGCGGTGATCGGCCAGCACGACGAGGACTCCGGTCAGGCGATCGTGGCGTTCGTGACCCTGCAGGGCGAGCTGGAGGGCGACGAGGGCACGGTGGAGGGCATCCGCGACACGGTGGCGGAGCGGATCGGCAAGTTTGCGCGCCCGAAGCGGATTATCTGGACGGACGATCTGCCGAAGACGCGCTCGGGCAAGATCATGCGGCGTCTGCTGCGCGACATCGCGGAGGGCCGCGCGCTGGGCGACGTGACGACGCTGCGCGACCCCGCGGTGATGGGCCAGCTCGAGGAGCAGGTCAAGGCGATGCAGGCGCAGGAGGACTGAGGCTCAAGCTGCCCGGACCCTCCGGGAGAAGAGAGGCCGTCCCTTTTTGCTCATGGGGCGGCCTCTCGGCCGCCGGATGCGTTCGCGTGGCGGGCAGCGCCTAGGGGTAATCCCTGACCTTCGGCCCGGCGCCCGCTGGCATGATCTGAGCGATGGCCTCCGCGCAAGCACCGGCAGGGCAGCCGCGAGTCGCCTCGGCCACGTCGCTGCGCCGTCCGCTCGACCGGGCGCTGCTGGGCGGCGTATGCGCGGGCCTGGCCGACCGTATGGGCATCGAGCCGTTGGTGGTGCGCGTGGTGATGGTGATGGCGAGCACCGTCGGTGGGCTGGGCGTGGCGGTGTACGCGGTTGCGTGGGCGCTGATCCCGGTGACACCGGAGAGCGCTGTCAGCGGGAGGCGCCCGGGCGCGTGGCGCCAGGCGCCTCTGATCGTGCTGGCGGTGGCGGCGCTGTTCGCCGGCGTGCACCTGGCGGGCTCGCATGTGGGCGAGGGGCTGTGGCCGCTGGTGCTGGGGACGTGCGGGCTGGCTCTGCTGTGGCGCCCGACGGTTGCGCAAGAGGGATCGGGGCCGAGACGGCGCCCGACGCTGCGCGAGTACGTGAACCGTCCCGCGCAGGTTGGCGCGCCACGGCTGATCGCGGGTGCCCTGTTCGTGGCGTTTGGCTCGGCGGCGCTGCTGCACGCGGTGGGCGTCCAGCACAGCCTGGGCAAGGCGATCTGGGCTGTGGCGATCATGGCGGCGGTGCTGGGGCTGGTGGTGGGCCCGATGGTTGTGCGGCTGGCGAGCAGCCTCTCGTGGGAGCGCTCGGCGCGCATCCGCGAGCAGGAGCGCGCGGAGGTTGCAGCGCACCTGCACGATTCGGTCTTGCAGACGCTGGCGCTGATTCAGAAGCGAGCAGCCGATCCGCGAGAGGTTGCGGGTCTGGCGCGCCGTCAGGAGCGCGAGCTGCGCAGCTGGCTGTTGGTGCGCCCGGGGGAGGCCGAGCAGGATACGGTGGCGGGCGCGCTTGAACGTGCGGCGGCGGAGGTGGAGGAGCTGCACCGCGTTCCGATCGAGGTGGTGACGGTCGGCGACGCACCGCTGGACGGAGAGCTGGAGGCGCTCGTGCAGGCGGCCCGCGAGGCGATGACCAACGCGGCGAAGTTCGCGGGCAGCGAGCGGGTGGACCTGTACGCGGAGGTGGAGGCCGAGCGCGTGGAGGTGTTTGTGCGCGACCGCGGCGTCGGCTTCGACCCGGAGTCGATCCCGCAGGATCGCCGCGGCGTGCGCGACTCGATCATCGCCCGTATGGAGCGCCACGGCGGACGCGCGGCCGTGCGCAGCAGCGCGGGCGAGGGCACCGAGGTCGAGCTGGCGATGGGTGAGGAGACGGCCGCATGAGCGCGCGGGAATGTCCGCGCGTGGTGATCGTGGACGACCATCGCCTGTTCCGCGCCGGGGTGCGCGCGGAGCTCGGCGAGGAGGTGGCTGTGGTGGGTGACGCCGGCTCGGTGGGAGAAGCGGTGGCGATCATCCGCGAGCAGCAGCCTGACGTGGTGCTGGTCGACGTGCACATGCCCGACGGCGGCGGCGTTGAGGTAATCGCGCGCGTGGCCGAGGAGCAGCCGGACGTGCGCTTCCTGGCGCTGTCGGTCTCAGATGCGGCGGAGGACGTGATCGCGGTCATCCGTGCGGGCGCGCGCGGCTATGTGACGAAGACGATCTCCGGCGCTGAGCTGGCGGACGCGGTGCGCCGCGTGGCGGGGGGTGACGCGGTCTTCTCACCGAGGCTGGCGGGCTTCGTGCTGGACGCGTTCGCGCAGCAGGCCGGTGGCGGCCCCGACGCGCAGGAACGGGCGGTGGCCGATCGCGAGCTGGACCAGCTGACCCCGCGCGAGCGTGAGGTGCTGCGCCACATCGCGCGCGGCTACATGTACAAGGAGGTCGCCCAGAGCTTGGGTATCTCGGTAAAGACGGTGGAGGCGCACGTCTCGGCGGTCTTGCGCAAGCTGCAGCTCTCCAGCCGCCA